>JAZOOR010000080.1:0-1942 GCA_045655125.1 Oscillospiraceae bacterium | reverse complement strand
GAATAAGAATAAGTGCAATGATTAAAAAAAGGATAATAAAGAAATTCCTTTTACAGAAAAAATAACATATTACTGCAAAATAATATCAGAAGGTTTAAAGGAAGTAAATTATATACTTTCCAAAACAAAAGTTAAAAACCTTTACTTAAAAATATTATTTGCAGAAGGCGATGCAGCATTTCGTGCCATATCCTTTGGTGTAATTTCTTCTGCCGTTTATCCTCTCCTTGGATTTATTGAAAATAAGACTCAAGTTTCAAAAGGTGCATTTGATTTGAATATAAAATGCGATTATAACGCTGATAAAAGCGAATATGCTTTTAACGTTACCATTAAACTGTCCTTGATTTTTGCTTTAATCGGCGGACTAAGGTTTTATAGGAAACTTCGTTCAATCAGGAAAGCTGTTCAATGAGGAGTCAGGAGTTAGGAATTAGGAATAAAGGAACACAATTTGTAAAATCAGCACATAGGTAAGTAATTTGTGTCAGCACATAGGTAAGCCAGTCGGGTAAGTGGGTAAGCCCTTTGTCCAGGTGGAGATTGCAAAGTTTCCGCCTTGTGGAAAGTTTGCAATTCTACCTTGACAAATGCTGATAATATATAATTGATGTAGGTGAAAACACAGGTGTGTTTTTGCCTTAACTAACCAGTATATTATTATTCTAACTTATCTAAAGGCTTAAAACAATACGTAATCGTATCTAAAGTTCCTAACAAAAAATCAGATAAGAAAATATGATACAAATTTAAATCAACAGGCTTCAATCCAACTGTTAAACCACGAAGAGAATAACCAATTGTTACACGAATACCTTTGACTATGATAAATCCATCGCCGGATACTTTTCTTGGCGAGATTCCAATTGGATATTCGATTTCGTCATAATCTCCTGTGTACTTTCTATCCGAAACTTTATACACTTCATCAGGAGTTTTCATGCCTATTGCTTCATTGGGACGAATGGAATTGTATTCCTTGACCCATTCGTCAATAACAACTTGATTGGCTTTAATACCGCCTGATATTTTACCTTCAATTTCTCTGGCGATATCAGCGTGCATTCTTTCTAAAGATCCGTTTTGACCGGGAGTTCCTTTGTCAGTACGGTCAGGGATAATTCCAAGAGTTATCCACCATGCAGAAAGACAAGTTAAAGTCAGCAAGCCATTTGGCGAAGAAAATGGAGTCCCGTTATCACTGCGTATTACTTTGGGCAAACCGTATTTTTTAAATAAATCAGTCATAACCTCACGCACTGCCTGAGAAGATTTTGATTTCATAAGTTTTACACAAAGAATTTTCCTGGAAACCAGATCCCTTACTGTAAATGGTTCACATATTTCGCCATCTGATTTCCACCAACCTTTGAAATCAATTGCCCAAACATCATTGACATTTTCGGGTTGAATATGTTGATGTAACCGCTTGCAGTCAGTAGATGGAGGCTTGACTCTTCGCTTTTTAACAAGATTTGCTTTTGATAAAATACGATTTACACTGCTAAGCGAGGGAGCTGTCATTTCAGGATGAGCCTTAGCATAAAGTTCCCGAATTTTCTTAGCACCCCAAAATGGATGAGCGTGTTTCAAAGCAATTAAATCAATAATTGTATCTTCGGGAAGAGCATTAGGATGCATATCCGGAGAACGGGATTTTTCAAAAAGACCTATTTTCCCTTCTTCATAAAATCTGTTTTTCCATTTATGCCCGGTTTTTTCCGAAATACCAAAATCAGCACAAAGATGTTTAAATGGTTTTTCTGATTTTAACATAGCGTCGATAAATTGTGTTTTTTCGTCCATAACATTGGTCTCCTTCCATGGCATAAATACCACTCCTTTCAGTGGTATTATATCACAAGGACTTACCTATGTGCTGACACAAACACTTACCGATGTCCTGACACATTCGACTTACCGATGTGCTGAAACCGGACAA
>JAZOOR010000079.1:0-5617 GCA_045655125.1 Oscillospiraceae bacterium | reverse complement strand
GAAAACCGCATCTATACATATCCCCCGCTCACCCTTTTAAACGCTCCCAAAATCACAAGACAAAGTGATAGCGAAAGCGAAATTCAGCAAAATGCCGATGTCCTTATGGAAACACTTTCAAGCTTTGGGGTTAAAACACGTCTGCTTGGTGCAGTTCGAGGTCCTGCGGTTACAAGATATGAGCTTCAGCCTTCGGCGGGTGTAAGAATAAGCAAAATTACACAGTTATCTAACGATATTGCCCTTAATCTCGCGGCAACAAAGGTGCGAATTGAGGCGCCTATTCCAAACAAAGCTGCTGTGGGAATTGAGGTTCCCAACACAGTTGTCAGCTCTGTTACGCTGCGTGAAATTCTTTCTTCGCAAAACTTCAAATCCTCTAACAATGACCTTGAGGTTGCGCTTGGAAAGGACATTGCGGGCAATATCATCACAACCGACCTTGCAAAGATGCCCCATCTGCTTATAGCAGGTACTACAGGTTCGGGTAAATCGGTTTGCACCAACAGTATGATAGTAAGTATGCTTTACAAGTCCTCTCCCGCTGAGGTCAGGCTTATTCTCATTGACCCCAAGATGGTTGAGTTCAACATTTACAATGGTATTCCCCATTTGCTTATCCCCGTTGTTACTGACCCGAGAAAAGCGGCGGGTGCTCTTGGCTGGGCTGTGAGCGAAATGGAAAACCGATACAGGCTGTTTGCAGAGCACAATGTTAAGGACATTTCTTCCTACAATGCTCTTGCGCAGAATTCCGATGAGCTTACCCATATGCCTAAGATAGTTATTGTTATTGACGAGTTTGCCGACCTTATGATGACCGCACCCGGTGATGTTGAATCAGCCGTCTGCCGTCTTGCGCAAAAGGCTCGTGCGGCAGGCATGCACCTTGTTATCGCAACGCAAAGGCCCTCTGTTAATGTTATTACAGGTCTTATCAAAGCTAATATCACAAGCCGAATTGCACTTACTGTTTCATCGCAGATAGATTCACGTACCATTATTGATGCGAGCGGTGCAGAATCGCTTTTAGGCCGCGGTGATATGCTCTTTAAGCCATATGGCTCCGACCGTATGCTCAGAGTTCAGGGCTGTTTTGTCAGCGAAAAGGAAATTCACGATGTTGTTTCCTACATTAAGAGCAACGAATGTGCCGAATACGACCAGCAGGTTATTGATGAAATCGAAAAGCAGGCTGTTCGCGATAAAGGACAAAGCTCTTATGACGGCGGAGATGACGATGGTAGTGACGGCAGAGTTGACCCAATGCTTACCGCCGCCATTGAGTGTGTAATTGAAAACGGCAAGGCTTCTACCTCACTCTTACAAAGAAAGCTAAAGGTTGGATATGCAAGGGCGGCAAGCCTTATAGACGAGATGGAAGAGCGCGGAATAGTAAGCGGATATATGGGCAGCAAGCCCCGTGAGGTTCTCATTTCGCACGACCAGTGGGTTGAAATGAGTATGAAAGAAAGCGAGTAAACTACTTTGAAAATTCCTGTAAAGCGCAAGCTTGGCTCTTTAGTATCTCTTTTTATTGCTATAATTGTTGGTTTTATTTTTCTTTTAGAGAACACCGATATATTTAAAGAACCCTCTAATACTACAGCTTCCACCGGTAGCTGTAGTGTTTACTTTATTGATGTCGGTCAGGGGGATAGTACCCTTATATCGTCGGGCTCAGTTAATGTTCTTATTGATGCCGGCGAAAACAACCGCGGAGACGATGTGCTTTTAAAGCTCAGTGAGCTTGGTATAAGTAAGCTTGATTACGTTATCGGAACGCACTCACATTCTGACCACATTGGCGGACTTGACACTGTTCTGAGCGGCATTGAGGTTGAAAACATAATTCTCTCCGACCTACCCGAAAAGCTTATTCCCACCACCAAAACCTACACCGACCTCTTGGAAGCCATTGTGGAGAATGATGTCAACCTGATACCTGCAGAGGCGGGTGACAGCTTTAAAATCGGCGAGGGAGTGCTCAGAATTTTAGGGCCTGTTAAGGACACATACAAAGAGCCTAACAACTGGTCTATTATCACTAAGTTTGAGTTTGGTGAAACCTCATTTTTATTTACAGGTGATGCTGAGGCTCTGCCTGAAAGAGACCTACTTAAAAGCGGCGCAGATGTAAATGTCGATGTATTAAAGGTTTCGCATCACGGAAGTGACACCTCTTCTTGCGACGAGTTTTTAAGAGCAGTTTCCCCAAAATATGCCGTTATTGAGGTTGGAGCGGGCAACAAATACGGGCACCCTATGGCAGAAACTCTGACAAGGCTGCAAAACCTTGGGACTGAAATTTACAGAACGGATTTAGACGGATGTATTACCGCCATGACTGACGGAATAGACATTGTTATCACAACCGAAAAGGAGTAGCCGATATGTTTTACACCCTTGACCGCTTTGAAGAAAATTATGCTATACTTGTTGACGATAACAAGAATGTTATTTCGGTTTTAAAAGATATTCTCGGCAAAAATGCCGATATTGGAAATGTATATTTAAGCGAGGACAAGAAGCATTTCAGCTTCTGCCCTGATAAAACAGACAAAAGGCGCAGTAAGGCAGTTGCGCTTCACAAAAGTCTATTTAATAAGGCAAAAAAGAATAAATAAAAGCAAAAGGCTGCGGATTTTTCCGCAGCCTTTTTAAAATAACGGTTTTACAGCCTCTATGACTCGAGACGAAACAGTTTCAAGGTCGGCATTGCCGTCAACGACTATGACATTTTCCTCTTTGACGGTTTTCTCTATGATTCGAAGAAAATTCTCTCGAGTTTGAGTGAGGTATTTTTTATTTTCAAATATGTCAGCGCTTTCTCTGTTCTGAGCTATTCTTTCAAGGCAGGTTTCGGGAGAAACATCAATGAAAATGTGCGCATCAGGGCGGGCAAGGGTGCGCGCCACTCTATTTATTTCCATAACCCACTCAAGCGGCATACTTACCATCTGATAGGCATATGAGGAAAAATAGTATCTATCGGAAATAACGCTTATTCCATTTTCGGTATTGCTTAAAATACCGTTTTCGCCCGTTATATGCTC
The DNA here is from genome assembly GCA_045655125.1 of Oscillospiraceae bacterium. Classification (GTDB taxonomy): domain Bacteria; phylum Bacillota; class Clostridia; order Oscillospirales; family Ruminococcaceae; genus SIG578. The sequence goes on along the minus strand of JAZOOR010000079.1, from coordinate 2,561 downwards.
AATTCTGTCAGCAGCAAACAGGAGCGCCATAGTTCTGCTATCTACCTTTTGTTTGCCTGAAAGAACTTCTCTGATTTGTTTTCCAATCGTGCTGTCAGTCGGTTCAAAATTCAGTACGTTAGGAATATTCTGTTTTGAAAGATATTCAGAAAGGAGCTTTGCCTGTGTGCTTTTTCCGCTGCCGTCAAGTCCCTCAACGGCTATAAAGCGCGCTTTTTTTGTGCTCATTTTAAGCTCACCTATTCCCTTTTTTATAAATTACTTATAATATATCATCTTTTCGCTTTGAAGACAAGTGAAATTTTTGTGTTTAGGATTTTTTAGCACAAAATTGCTTGCATTTTCTGATTTAGTATTATATAATATTTAAGTCATAGATGCCGGAATGATGGAATTGGCAGACGTGCCGGACTCAAAATCCGGTGGTAGCGATACCGTGCGGGTTCGACCCCCGCTTCCGGCACCATCACGATATCGGCAGGCCCTTTGGCTTGCCTTTTGTTTTGTAATATAAATCGGAGGGACACAAATAGAAGTTTTCAGCCTTACACTTGAACAGATGTTAATGATTTTTCTTCTTATTCTTGCGGGTTATTTTCTCAGAAAGAAGAGTATTGTTCCAAACGATACATTTACTGTGCTTTCCAAGCTTGAAACCTTTGTTTTTGTTCCCGAATTTGTTACCACAATGCTTGTCAATGCCAAAAACTGTATGGGCCCCGTTGCAATGCTGCTTGCAGGTATTGTTATCGGAGGATATAATTTCAAGAGTCTTCTTTCCGACAAGAAGGTTTATGCCGCTACATTTATGAGGCTTATTGCTATTCCCGCAGTTATGCTTCTGATTATGAAGTTGTTTGGAGTTTCCACAGAAATTCAAACCTTTGCGCTATTAGCCTTTGCCTGCCCGCTCGGTCTTAACACCATCATCTATCCTGCGGCATACGGTGCTGAAACCAAGACAGGTGCCTCAATGGCTATGATTTCGCACGTACTTTCAGTTATAACAATTCCATTAATGTATCTCATTTTTATTGTTTTGCTTTAAAATACAAAAATAGTTTGCAATTTGTATTTTTATAGTATATAATATTTATGTTTAAAATTTATTTAAAAAGGTAGGTTTCATTTATGAAAATACTTGTTATCAATGCCGGTAGTTCTTCCATTAAGTATCAGCTTTTTGATATGGAGAACGAGAAGGTTCTCGCTAAAGGTCTTTGCGAGAGAATAGGAATCGAGGGCGGCAGATTTAAGCATCAGCCTATTGGAAAGGACGCTTACATTGTTGACGTTCAGATGGCTAACCACGGCGAAGCTATAAAGCTAGTAACCGACGCTCTTGTTAATCCCGAGCACGGTGTTATCGCTTCTATGAGCGAGGTTTCTGCCGTTGGACACAGAGTTCTCCACGGCGGCGAGAAATTCTCCGGCTCCGTTATTATTGATGCAGATGTTATCGCAGCTATCGAAGAGTGCTGCGAGCTTGGACCTCTCCACAACCCACACAACCTCACCGGTATCCGTGCTTGCGAGGAAATTATGGGCAAGGATGTTCCTCAGGTTGCTGTTTTTGACACAGGCTTCCACCAGACCATGCCTGACTATGTTTACACCTATGCTCTTCCCTATGAGTATTATGAGAAATACAGAATCCGCAGATACGGCTTCCACGGCACATCTCACAGATATGTCAGCCAGCGCGCTGCTGTTATGATGGGCAAGGACCCCAAAAATCCCGAGGGCTTAAGAGTTGTTACCTGCCACCTTGGAAACGGTTCTTCTATTTCCGCTGTTGTTGATGGCAAGTGCCTCGATACCACCATGGGCCTTACCCCTGCTGAGGGTATCATGATGGGAACTCGTGCAGGAAGCATTGACCCTGCTATCATTCCTCTGCTTATGGAAAAAGAGAATATGACCGCTAAGGATATCGACAATATGATTAACAAGAAATCAGGTATCCTCGGTGTTTCTCAGGTAACAAGCGACAACCGTGATATTTCTGAGGGCGCAAAAGCAGGAAACAAGAGATTCCAGCTTGTTGAAAATATGCTCGCACATCAGCTCACCAAATATGTCGGCGGATTTGCTGCTGCTATGGGCGGTGTTGATGCCATCGTATTTACCGGCGGTATCGGAGAAAACAATCCTCTGCTCCGTAGCAGAGTTGCTGCTAAGCTTGGTTTCCTCGGTGTTAAGATTGACGAAGAGCACAACGAAAGAGCAAAGGTTACAAGCGATGAGAACAACATCTCCGCTCCCGATGCTACCGTTCAGGTTCTTGTTATCCCCACCAACGAAGAGCTTATGATCGCAAAGGACACAGCAGAGCTCGTTTCCAAATAAGACAAATAAGATATTAAGTTAATAAAAAACCGTTCCGACGAAGGGTGTGCAAAATTAGCGAAGAAATCATAATTAGATTTGCGACTATGTTGTGAATTTGATTCGCAGTAAACAAATAATTAGCCCCGACAGATTAAAATCTGTCGGGGCTATGTTTGCTTCATTCGTAAAATTGGGATGTTAAAATCAGTCGTTTCTATCGTAGATGGTTT
>JAZOOR010000078.1:0-33408 GCA_045655125.1 Oscillospiraceae bacterium | reverse complement strand
TGGAGGTTCTTTCAAAGCTTAAAGGCAACCGCTCTATAGCGGTGCTCGGAGATATGCTCGAGCTTGGTGATATATCAGAGTCTGCGCATATTGAGGTTGGCAGATACGCCGCAAAAAAATGCGACCTTGTTATCTGTCAGGGCGAGCTTGCAAAAATTCTTAAAGACGAGGCTGAAAAGGGTGGTGTTAAAACCCTTTGGTTTGAAACTCGCGAAGAGGTCTCACAGTATCTTATAAACGAGCTTAAAGAGGGTGACTGTGTTCTCTTTAAAGCAAGCTTGGGAATGGGATTTGCAAAAATACTTGAAGCGGTTGAAACCGCTTTGCAGAAATAGAAAAGAGGAAAAGACAAGTGGAGTATATTGTTATTATTGCGGCGATAATAAGCTTTGCCGTTACAGCAGTTTCAGGAAAATTTCTCATTCCTTTTTTAAGAAAACTTAAATATGGGCAAACTATTCTTGATATCGGCCCAAGCTGGCATAGGAATAAACAAGGCACCCCCACGATGGGCGGACTTATGTTTATCCTCGGTATTGTTGTGTCGGTAATTCTAAGCTTTGCAATAAGCGCTCTGATGGGCGACGGAGAAGAGGAAAATCTAAGTAGCATTCGTTTGTTTGCGGGTCTTTTTATGGCTCTCGCCTTTGGAGCTCTCGGATTTCTTGATGACTATATCAAGGTGGTTAAAAAACGCAATCTGGGACTTACCGCAAAGCAGAAAATGCTTTTTCAGATACTGATTGCCGCTTGCTATCTTGCAATTATGTTTATAAGCGGTGACCGAGCAACAGCGGTCTGGATACCTTTTTTAGGCTCACTTAATTTCGGATTTTTGTATTATCCGTTTGCGATTTTTGTCATTGTCGGCTTTGTAAACGCAGTAAACCTTACTGACGGCATTGACGGACTTGCATCATCAGTAACCTTTGTAGCTGCTATCGGAATGATGGCAATGAGCGCCATTCTGAGCCTTGGAAGTATGAATATACTTGCCGCGGCGCTCGCAGGAGGCTGCCTCGGATTTCTTATATTCAATTTCCATCCTGCCAAGGTCTTTATGGGTGACACAGGCTCAATGTTCTTGGGCGGTCTTGTTGTAGCAATAGCCTTTGGCTTAAATCAGCCGCTGCTGTTAGTTTTGAGCGGAATAGTTTATCTTATTGAAACAGGCTCAGTTATGCTGCAGGTAACCTATTTTAAGCTTACCCACGGAAAGAGAATTTTCAAAATGAGCCCTATTCATCATCACTTTGAAATGTCGGGCTGGAGCGAAGAGAAGATTGTTATTGTATTTTCTCTTATAACCCTAATCGGAAGCGCACTCTCGGTGCTTTCGGTGCTTAATATGATAAAATAGCTTTTAGGAGGATATGAGGTGGCTTTTAAGAAATTCGGAGCAAAAAAGACACAGGGAAAAATAGACCTCACATTTTTAATACTGGTTTTGGTAATCCTCACAATCGGACTTATAATGCTGTTTTCGGCAAGCTATGTCGATGCGCTTTACCGTGAGGGAGATGCTTTTTTCTATATTAAAAAGCAACTTATTTTTGCCGTTGTTGGAATAATTGCAATGCTTTTTATCGGTTACGTAGTGGATTATCATATCCTCCACCGATTTGCTCTGCCTATTCTTATAGTCACCGAAATACTTCTTGTTATAGTTTATTTCTGCCCACCAGTTAACGGTGTTCACAGATGGATACCGCTTCCCGTGGTTGGTACTATACAGCCATCCGAGATTGCAAAATTTGCAGTTATTGCAATGTTTGCGCATATCATTTCGCTCAACTTTAAAAAAATGCACACCTTTCAGGGCGGTGTAGTGCCGTTTCTTCCTATAATTTTAACTGTTGTGCCGCTTGTACTCTTTGAGCGTCACCTTTCGGGTGGTATACTGATTGCCCTTATCTGCGCCGTTATGATGCTCATCGGCGGAACTAAAATGCGCTGGTTCGGCCTTGCAGGTGCGGGAGCAGCGGCTGCGGCAGTAGCAGCATATTTCTTGGGACTTTTAGATAGCGTATGGTCGCGAATTGAGGTTTTTATCGACCCGTTTGTTGATGCACGAGGCGCAGGATTTCAGAATATTCAGGCGCTGTATGCTATTTGCTCGGGCGGGCTTATGGGACTTGGTCTTGGAAATTCCCGCCAAAAGTTTTTGTATATCCCCGAGCCTCAGAATGACTTTATTTTCGCAATAGTCTGCGAGGAGCTAGGCTTTGTAGGAGCGGCAATAATCCTTATACTGTTTGCTCTTTTAGTATGGCGCGGCTTTGTAATAGCCTCAAAAGCCAAGGATAAATTCGGAACAATGCTTGTTATCGGCATCGTAGCACAGGTCGGACTTCAGACAATTCTTAATGTAGCCGTTGTTACAAAAACCGTGCCCAACACAGGTATTCCTCTTCCGTTTTTCAGTTACGGCGGCTCGGCGCTGCTCATTCTTCTTGCTGAAATGGGCGTAGTGCTTAATGTTTCGCGCCACTCCAATATGGAAAAAACCTAAAAGTTTAAAGGAGAATTTATAATGCGAATTTTATTTGCAGCAGGCGGAACGGGGGGACATATAAATCCCGCTCTTGCCATTGCAGGAACAATAAAAGAGCGACATAGCGATGCCGAAATTCTCTTTGCGGGAACTCCGTGGGGAATGGAAGCGAGATTTGTTCCCGAGGCAGGATATAGCTTTGTGCCTATAAAGGTTCGCGGAATTGAACGCAGCCTTTCTCCAAAGGCTATAAAGGGAAATTTCAAAACCCTATGCTATCTCCTAACTGCAAATAATAGAGCTAAAAAAATAATTCGAGATTTTAATCCCGATATTGTTATCGGAACGGGTGGCTATGTCAGCGGTCCCGTTGTGCGAGCTGCCGCAAAGATGGGTATCAAAACCCTTATCCACGAACAAAATGCTTACCCCGGTGTAACCACAAAGCTTCTCTCACGCGATGTTGATGTAATTCTCGTAGCCTTTAAAGAGGCTATGAGCAGAATAAACACCCGTGCCAAAATGCTCGAGGTCGGAAACCCCGTGCGTCAGGAGTTTTTGTTTGCCAAAAAGGATGAGTGTCGCAAAAAATTGGGGCTTGACCCTAATAAAACGGTTATTCTTTCCTGCGGTGGAAGCCTTGGCGCAAAGGCAATAAATTTGGCTATTATGGATGTCCTTAAATGGCATTATAAAAAAGGAAAAATTCAGCACATTCACGCAACAGGTCATTTCGGCAGCCTATGGATGCCCGATGAGCTTAGAAAAAGCGGAATAGATATTGATAATGACCCTGATATTCGTGTTATGGAATATATCAGCAATATGCCTGAGTACCTTGCCGCCTGCGACCTTATCATAACCCGCTCAGGAGCAATAACTCTAAGTGAAATACAGGCTCAGGGAAAGGCGGCGGTTTTAATCCCTTCACCTAATGTCACCGAAAATCATCAGTTTCATAATGCTATGGTGCTCGCAAATGCAGGCGCAGGTGTTGTAATAGAAGAAAAAGACCTTAGCGGCAAAAAGCTCTGCCATATTATTGAAGAGCTTACCTCTGACAGCGCAAAGCTTAAGGAAATGGGCAAAAATGCCGCCGCCATCTCTAAAACCGATGCAAATAACCTCATTTATGATGAGGTTATGCGCCTTTACCGCTCAAAGTCCTGAAAATTAACAAATCTGCTCAAAAAAGCATAATATGGGGTGTAAAAAACTCGTATTTGCTAAAAGGGAGTGGATTTATGAAATTTTCAGTTAAAGGAGGCCGTCGCCTTCGGGGAGAGCACAGTGTTCAGGGAGCAAAAAACAGTATTCTACCTATTCTCGCCGCGTGTGTACTTTGTCGCGGAGAGGTTTTGTTACATAACTGTCCCGACCTTTCGGATGTCTTATCAGCCATAAAGATTTTAGAGCATCTCGGACTTAAAACAGCACGAAACGGAAACGATATTTATATAATGTGCGGCGATATAAAAAGCTGTGAGGTTCCAGAGCAGCTTATGCGCGAAATGCGCTCCTCGGTAGTGTTTTTAGGCGCAATTCTTTCGAGAACCGGCTGCGCGTGCGTTTCGATGCCTGGCGGCTGCGAGCTTGGTCCCCGTCCTATTGATATTCACATTGCTGCCCTTAAAAAGCTTGGCGCCGATATACAGGAGGAACACGGTGAGCTTAACTGCAGTGCGGGTACAGGACTTGTCGGAACTCATATTTCTCTTTGGTTTCCAAGTGTGGGAGCAACCGAAAACACAATACTGGCTTCGGTGCTCTCAAAGGGCACTACCGTTATAACAAACGCGGCGAGAGAGCCGGAAATTGTAGACCTTGCAAGGTTCCTCAATTCCTGTGGTGCAAGGGTGCGCGGAGCAGGCAGCAGCACCGTTGTTGTTGAGGGTGTGCAATACCTTTCGGGGTGTGAGTATTCCATAATGCCTGATAGAATTGCCGCAGTAACCTTTCTTGCCGCCGCCGCGATGACGGGCGGAGAGCTGATTTTAAGAGGCGCAGACAGAGATGATATAACCTCTGTGCTATGCTGCTTTGAACAGTCGGGCTGCTCTCTTTTGGGAAATCGCAGTACAATCTGCCTCAAATCGCCCCAAAAACTTAAATCTATGAACATAATAAAAACAATGCCATACCCAGGCTTCCCAACCGATGCGCAGGCACCGATGATGGCACTTGCAGCACTGTCCGAGGGTAGCACAATGTTTGTTGAAACTATTTTTGAGAACAGATATCGGCACGTCGGTGAGCTTCTTCGAATGGGAGCAGACATTAAAACCGAAGGAAAGGTTGCGGTTGTAAACGGGGTAGAAAGGCTTCGCAGTGCCGCCGTTTCTTGCACCGACCTACGCGGCGGAGCAGCACTTCTCTTGGCCACGCTTTCGGCAGAGGGAGAGAGTGTGCTTTCGGATATAGAGCATATAGACAGAGGTTATCAGCATATCGAGCGCGACCTTATTTCACTTGGAGCGGAGATTGAGCGCTTGGAATAAAAGGATAGGAAAGAAAAAAGATGAGCAGAAGCAGATTTGAAAAAAATAAGTCTGATATCAGAAAAAAAGATAGCGGCGGCGCTACGCGCAGGCGCACAAAAAAGCGCCGCCGCGCCTCCGTTGGCAGAATGGCGCTTGTTATGACTGTACTTGCAGTTGCCGCTGTCGGAACAGTGCTGAGCCTTACTGTTTTCTTTAAAATAAAAGCAATAGATGTATACGGCGAGAGCAGATATTCCTCCAAAGAGATAATTGACGCAGGAAAAGTTGCGCTTGAAAGTAATCTTATACGTCTTGATTCGGGTATGGTCAGCGGCCGCATAGAAAAAGCACTTCCGCATATTGAAGAGGTGAGGGTTAAAAAGAGACTCCCAACCACAGTTGAGCTTCATGTTACCGCGGCTCGCGTTGCAGGCTTTGTTAAAACCGATGCGGGTTACATCATACTCAGCACAAGCGGAAAGGTTTTAGAGAAAACCGATAAGCTTCCCGAAAAAGGTGCTGATATAAAGGGGATTGATGTTGAGGGTGTTGCTGTTGCGGGTAAAATTTCAGACGATACCGGAGCATTAGAGAGCATAAAGGCTATTTACAGCGCACTCGGTGTAGGAATGTCCTCTAATATAACCGAGCTTAATGTCGGCGATAAAATAAACCTTTCGTTTGTGTATCGTGATAGAGTAACTGTGCGCCTCGGCAGCGCAGGAGACCTTTCCGAAAAGCTCAAATTTGTTTCTAAAATCCTAAACGACCCCGAGAAGATTGATGAGGACGATGTCGGCATAATCTATGCAAGTAATGCAAAGAGAATAAGCTTTCTTCGCGAGGGCAGCTACAAGGAAATGCAGGAGCAGCTCTTAAAGGAACAGGAGGAGCAACAAAAACAGGAAGCAGAAACCTCTCAGATTGAGGGTGGAGATGATGCTCAGAACACAGCTTCTGACCAAAATATTTCTTCAGAAGGGACAAGCTCAGAAAATTAAATTTAAAAAAACCCAAATTGTGTAAAAAAGATATTGAAAAGCAAAAGATAATCTGTTATTATATAATATATATATGTATTCGCGTTAATTTAAAATATCCCAACTTTAGAGGAGGCGCCGTTATGGAGCTTGTATTAGATAACGAGTTTGAGAAAAAAGCCAGAATTCTTGTCGCTGGAGTAGGCGGAGGCGGAGGAAACGCCGTTAACAGAATGATTGAGTCGGGTATGAGCAGTGTTGAATTCCTTATGATAAACACTGACCAGCAGGCTCTCTTCAGAGCTGCCGATAATATTGCAACAAAAATTTCGATAGGGGACAAGCTTACCCACGGCAGAGGCGCAGGCGGAGTTCCCGAAAAGGGTCAGCGTGCCGCAGAGGAAAGCCGCGATGAAATTGCAGCCGCTATTGAAGGCGCTCAGATGCTGTTCATCACCGCAGGTATGGGCGGCGGAACAGGAACAGGCGCCGCTCCCGTTGTTGCGTCTATCGCAAAGGAAATGGGTATTCTCACCATCGGTGTCGTAACCAAGCCTTTCGAGTTTGAGGGCAAGGTTCGTCACGACCAGGCTGAGCTCGGCATCACCGCTCTGCGTGAGCAGGTTGATTCTCTGCTTGTTATTCCTAACGAGAGATTAAAGCTCGTTTCTGACACAGATATTACATTCCTCAATGCTTTCGTTCTTGCTGATGATGTTCTTCGTCAGGCAGTTCGTAGCATTTCGGACCTTATAAATGTTCCCGGTGTCATTAACCTCGACTTTGCAGATGTTGTCAGCATCATGAAGGGCGCAGGCACCTCTCATATGGGAATCGGCAGTGCCAGCGGCGAAAACAAGGCAGAGGATGCTGCAAATGCTGCAGTTTCCAGCCCGCTGCTTGAAACCTCGATTAACGGCGCTAAGGGCGTTATCCTTAACCTCACCGCATCTGCGGATATTTCACTTGCAGATGTTGATGTTGCTTCAAGCATTATCCGCAAGGCAGCACATCCCGAGGCAAATATTATCTTCGGCTTTGCTTATGACGATAATATGACCGACGAAATGAGAATTACCGTTATCGCCACCGATTTTGAGGGCGGCGCATCCGCAACAACCAGCTTTGCAAATCCCTTTGATAAAATTGGGGACAGCGGAGTTACTGACGGATATTTTGATGATATAGACCAGTTTTTCAAGAACTAAACCAGAGGGGAATATAAATGTCAGGACATTCCAAGTGGAACAATATTAAGCGTAAAAAAGAAAAAACCGATGCTCAGAAGGCAAAGGTTTTCACAAAAATCGGAAGAGAAATTGCAGTTGCTGTTAAAGAGGGCGGTGTTGACCCCAACTCAAACAGTAAGCTCAGAGAGCTTATCGCAAAGGCAAAGGCAAACAATGTGCCCAATGATAATATTGACAGAATTATCAAAAAGGCAGGCAGCAGTGACGGTAAGGATTACGAAACCATCGTTTACGAGGGCTACGGTCCTAACGGAATTGCCGTAATAGTCGAGTGCCTTTCGGATAACAGAAACAGAACCGCTGCAGATATGCGCCACTATTTTGATAAATTCGGCGGAAATATGGGCCAGTCGGGCTGCGTTTCCTATCTCTTTTCTGAATCGGGAATTATTCTTCTTGAGAATAACGGACTTGACGAGGATCAGGTTATGGAAGACTGTGTTGAGGCAGGAGCAGGCGACTTTGAGTTTCAGGATGAGGTTGTAGAAATCGTAACCGAGCCATCCGAGCTTATAGCCGTTCGCGATGCTCTGTCGGAGAAATATAAGATCCTCTCTGCTGAGGTTGAAAAGGTTCCCTCTACATATGTAAGACTTGAGGATGAGGAAACTGCAAAGAAAATGCAGCTTATGCTCGATCATATGGAAGATAACGACGACGTTCAGCAGGTTTTTCACAACTGGGAAAATCAGGATGAATTTGATTTCTAAGTTAAATACACAAATTAAAAGGGAGAAGCTTTTTAGCTTCTCCCTATTTTTACATTCCAAATTTTTCGGGTACAGGCACAGGAACCTCGTTTTCTGATATTGATGATGAAACAAGGTCTGACGAAACCTCGTCCGATGAAAGTGAAGAACTCATTTCTTCATCTTGGTCAGGGGCAGTTGCGATAAGGTCAGAAATTTTAAATCTGTGAACATTGTTCCGAATAATAAATTCCTTTGGGGTTTGGGGATAATCTTCGGGATTTGCGGGTCTTAAGTAGAGGTAATCTCCGATGCAAACAATCTCCTCGGCGGTGTAATCCGAAACCTTTGAAATCCCGTCATTTATATACGAATAGGCATATATGCCACCGTCAACACCACAGAAAAATGTATTATCGATACTTTCTGTACTTGTGTATACCTTAATTTTTTCTGAATACTTGCGGTAGCTCGATGAATACATCTGTGTAAGATAGGTGTTCTGGTTGCTCATATAAAACAGCGAATCCTTTGTGATGGTAAATCCCGAAAAATCGTGGGTTACCACTTCGCTGATAATCCGAAGATCGCTGCCATCGGGGTTTATAGAGAATATATAACCGCCGATATTATAGAACACCCTACCTCTGAGAATAAAAAACTCATTAACACCTACTGCAAGCTCCTGTGTTTTGTCCTTAGACTGTCTATATAAAGTATATCTTCCGTATCTGTCGGGATTTGCAAGGAAATAAACCGAATCACCAAAATGAATAAGAGAATAAATACTCTTTCCTTTAAATTCATCGCCAACGGCACTGTTGACAGTCTTTTCCTTCAAGTCAAAAATGATATATCCCGATTCTTGACGCGAGCTAATATATCCCGCGCATATCAGAGTGTCACTGAGCACCTCAACCGAAACAAAATCATATCCGCTGCTGGAATAAACCTTTGAAAGCCCTTTGCCGTCAGAAAGCTGCCTGTAAATGCTTCCCCCGCCGCTGCAATAGAAAATATCTCCGTTTGAACCGATTGACATAAAAGAGGGGCGCAGCATTTTAACAGGGTTGTCAGGTTCTCCCCATCCTGAGTTTTCGTCACTCTCGCTCTGCTCTGATGATGCTACTGAGGAAGAAACCAAATCAGAGGACAAAGAAGATGAGGGAGTTTCTTTCTGCTTGCAAGAAGTGAAGGCACCAAGCAGCATAGATAAAACCATCGCGTAAACGATAGACCTTTTAATCATAAAATAATCTCCTTGATATTAGGAAAATTTTCAGATGGTCTGAGGCTTTTCAAAAACCTCTCCAAAGGTATCAATAGTAACGCTTTCCATAACCTGATCCTCATAAGGCTTGTCCCTGAAATCGCGAGGAGCAGCGGCAATGGCGTCAACAGTTTCAATTCCCGAAATAACCTTTCCGAATGCGGCATACTGCCCGTCTAAATGAGGAGAATCCTTGTGCATAAGGAAAAACTGAGAGCCTGCACTGTCGGGGTCCATAGCGCGAGCCATAGAGATAACACCTCTTGTGTGGTTAAGGTTGTTTTCAAAACCGTTTGCAGAAAATTCACCTTTAATGCTATATCCGGGACCGCCGATACCTACTCCCTCGGGGTCGCCGCCCTGAATCATAAATCCGGGGATTACGCGGTGAAAAATTATACCGTTGTAAAAGCCTTCACTAACAAGTGAAACGAAATTATTTACTGTGTTGGGAGCGACATCGGGATAAAGCTCTATCTCGATAGGTGCAAGCTCTGCGTTTTGCATTTTTATTGTAACAATAGGGTTTTTCATATAAAAGACCTTACTTTCTTAAATATAATACAGTTAGTTTAGCACAATACTTCAGAATTTGCAAGTTCTCCCCGATTTTAACATAAATATTAAGCAAAGGGAGGATAATATAATGAACATTTTGCTTTGCTTTATAGCGGCTACCTCGTTTGTATTTGCTGGAGTTTCAGGTAATGCCTCGCAGCTTTCAGATGCTGCCATATCGTCTGCGGGAGAAGCGGTTGAGCTTTCCATCCGACTTGCAGGAGGGCTTTGCTTCTGGAGCGGTATTATGCGTCTTGCACAAAGGTCGGGTATATGTGATTTTTTAAGCCGACTCCTCTCGCCGATTTTGCGCCTTGTCTTTCCGCATCTCAATATAAAAGGAAAGGCTGCCCGACTTATCAGTATGAATATATCTGCAAACTTGCTCGGACTTGGAAATGCTGCCACACCATTCGGCATTGCCGCAATGCAAGAGCTACATATGCAAAACCATCAGAAAAACTTCCCCAGTGACCATATGGTGACTTTTGCGGTAATAAACAGCGCGAGCATACAGCTTCTTCCTACCACACTTGCAGTTCTTCGCTCTACCTACGGCTGCGAAAACCCTATGAATATTCTGCCTGCCACCGTTTTGTGTAGCGCCCTTTCACTTGCGGTGGGAGTTTTCTTTGCGAGAATTATACCTTATATAAAGAGGAAGAAAACAAAATGAACATAACTGTTTTTATAATTCCTGCCGTTATTTGCGCGGTGCTTGTATCCGCTCTTATTAAAAAGGTAGATATAATGAAGGAATTTACCGCGGGCGCGGCAGAGGGACTGAGTACTGCAAAAAACCTGATACCCACCCTCGCTCTTTTTATGACCGCTATAGGTATGCTTCGCGCCTCGGGCGCTCTTGATGCGCTCACCGCCATTCTTTCAAAGCCTGCGGCAGTATTGGGTATTCCGCACGAGGTTCTCCCTCTGATGCTGCTAAAACCCTTTTCGGGCAGCGGCTCGTTTGCCATTATTGAGGATATATTTAAAAATTACGGCGCCGATAGCTTTGTCGGAAGGGTTGCAAGTGTCGTTGCAGGCTCTACCGAAACGACATTTTACACAATAGCCGTCTATTTCGGCGCTTTGAATATCACTAACACCCGTCACACCGCTCTGAGCGCTGTCGCTGCCGACCTTACAGGCTTTATTTTAAGCGCATTTTTTGTCCGTTTGCTATTTTAAAGACATAAAACTATGCACAGTAGCTAAAAAGAAGTTAAAAAATAATTTAACATTGGTTATTTTGCCTATTTACTTTACTATTGTAAAGTGATAAACTAATATCACACCAAACAAATGGAGGACGAAAAAATGAAAAAGATTATTGCACTTGTAATGGCAGCCATGATGATGGCAGTATGCTTTGCCGGCTGCGCAGGAAAGAAACAGGAAAAAACCGTAACCGTAGGCTACACTCTTTATGAGCCCATGAACTACAAAGATGAACACGGCGAGCTTATCGGCTTTGACACCGAGCTTGCAGAAGCAGTTTTCGGAAATCTCGGCTATAAAGTAGTATTTAAGCTTATTGATTGGAACAACAAGTATGTTGATCTGAATGCAGGTACTATCGACTGCGTCTGGAACGGCTTTACTGCTAACACCAGCGACGATGACGGTATTGCAAGAGCTGATAAGGTTGATTTTTCATACAACTATATGAAAAATATGCAGGTTGTTGTTGCTAAGAACGACACCACCATCAAAGCAGCAGCTGACTTAAAGGATAAGAAGGGCGCAGCAGAAAAAGGCTCCGCAGGTGAAACCTATGCAAAGACCTTTGAGGGAGCAATCATCAAGGGCGTTACCTATCAGACTGACGCTCTTATGGAAGTCAACTCCGGAACATCTGATTTCGCAGTATTAGATGAGCAGCTTGCAAAGAGCATGTGCGGAAAAGGTAACTATACAAACCTCAAAATCGTTGAGGGTCTTGAGAGTGATGCCGAGTACTATGCAATCGGATTTAAAAAGGAAAGCGAGCTTACTGCTAATGTAAATGCAGAGCTTGAGAAGCTCGCGGCCGACGGTACCATCACAACCCTTGCTAAGAAATACGGTGTTGAAAACACTGCAATCATTGATTTTGCAGATCAGAAATAATAAAAACCCATAACACGAACGGAGATACGATATGTCATTTTGGGAAGTTGTACTTTTCCTATGTAATGGCTTTAAGATATCGCTGTTGATCTTTGCGGTGACGCTGCTTTGCGGCGCACCGCTTGGTCTGCCTATAGCGTTTTGTTCTATGAGCCGTTTCTGGCCTCTTAAGGCTGTTTCAAAGGTAATTGTCTGGATTGTTCGAGGCATTCCTTTGATGCTTCAGATTTTTATTATCTATTATATTCCGGGGCTACTATTTAACTATCCGCTTTTTGGAAAGATAGATACATATTTGTATTTAAATTACGGCATTGAGGATTCGGGCAGAATCGTTGCCGTTTTAATTGCGTTTACAATTAACTATGCCTGCTACTTTTCAGAGATATACAGAGGCGGCATTGAGGGAATCCCCCGCGGTCAGCACGAGGCAGGACAGGTGCTCGGAATGAGCAAAAAGCAGGTTTTCTCGCGCATTGTTCTTCCGCAGGTGGTAAAGAGAATAGTACCGCCTATGTCCAATGAAATTATCACTCTTGTCAAGGATACTGCTCTTGCAAGATGTATTATGGTTGCCGAAATTGTTCAGCAGGCTTATGAACTTGCCTCTACAAAGGCAATTATCTGGCCGCTTTTCTTTACGGGCGTATATTATCTGTTATTCAATGGCTTGCTCACTCTTCTTTTTGGCCACATCGAGAAGAAGCTCAGCTATTATCACGATTAAGGAGGGGAGCAGTTTGGCAGTTTTAGAAATAAACAACCTTAAAAAACGCTTTGGTAATAACGAGGTTTTAAAGGGAATTTCCTTCTCTGTTGAAAAGGGACAAACAGTTGCCGTAATCGGCTCCTCAGGTAGCGGTAAATCAACCCTGCTTCGCTGCGCCACTAATCTTGAAAAGGCAAACAGCGGCAGCATCTCTTACAAGGGCGAGTATCTTGTAAAGGACACGGAAATGGGACAGGTTTACGCCGAAAAGGAGGAGCTTAGTAAGATTTGCTCCTATTTTGGACTTGTTTTTCAAAATTTTAACCTGTTTCCGCACTTTTCGGTTATGCAGAATATAATTGAGGCTCCTATTTATGTTCAGAAAAAGAGTCGCGAAGAGGCAGAGGCAAAGGCGAGGGAGCTGCTTTCGCAGATGGGGCTTTCTGATAAAGAAAATGCCTATCCTTGTGAGCTTTCGGGCGGTCAGCAGCAGCGCGTTGCAATAGCCCGCGCCCTTGCGCTTGATCCCGAGGTGCTGTTTTTTGATGAGCCTACAAGTGCCCTTGACCCTGAGCTTACGGGCGAGGTGCTAGCGGTTATCAGAAAGCTTGCCGAAGCTGACATGACTATGGTTATCGTAACGCACGAAATGGCATTTGCCCGTGATGTTTCGGATAAGGTTATATTTATGCACGAGGGTGTTATCGCGGAGGAGGGAGAGCCGAATGAACTTTTCCACAATCCTAAATCCGAGCGACTTAAGGCATTTCTTCAGAGCGCTAATGTTTAAAAATATAAAGCCGTCCTTTCTCTCTGAAAGGGCGGTTTTTGCATTAGCAAATGGAAAAATGTCAACACTAAATATTGGGTGGAGAGAATACCTCAATAATTGACAAATTAGGATACAAGTGATACAATATTATAAATATGTTTTTTGGTAGGTGAGAGTATGGCAGATAAGCGCAGTATATTTGATAAAAAGGTAAAAACCTATGAGGTAAAGCTAAATAGCAGCCTTGCAGGTCTGTCACTTTTAGCACTCGTGCTTGTCGTGGCTTTGATTTTCTCGGTGGTATGGCTTTTCTCGGGCAACGACATCAATAAAAACATTATTGCGCAGCGCCCCGATGCAGTTTCCTCGCAGCCTGCCGTAGATGAAAGCTCCTCTCAAAAACCTGCATCCTCACAACCGCTTTTAGCAGGTGACGAGAGATTTTCTCAGCCCCTATCGGAGTCCAAAATGCGCGAAACCGCTTATTTTGACGATGCGGTATTTGTGGGTGACTCTATTACTACGGGTATTGACCTGTATTCATCACTTACCAATACAAATGTTGTGGCTTCAACAGGTATCAACCTTGAAACTGTCCTTACTGCCCAAACTGTGAGAAATAAGGCGGGGGATAAGGTAACTATTCCTGAGGCAGTGCGTGAGCTGAAACCTGCAAAAATTTATCTTATGCTGGGAACAAACGGTATTGACTGGATGTCGGTAGACCAGATGATTGAGCAGTATGACAAGGTGTTCAGTCAGCTTAAGAAGGATAACCCCGATGCCGTGTTCTATATACAATCTATTCCGCCTATAACCCGCGAAAAAGAGAAAAAGGCGGACCAGATGAGCATTTCCAAAATCAAAGAATTCAATGGCAGACTTTTAAAGTTTGCCGAGTCTAAGAAAGCATATTATGTTGATGTTTTCAGTGCTCTTGTTTCGGAGGATGGATATCTTTCCCCTGACATCAGCACCGACGGTGTGCATTTCAATGCCTCGGTTTACACCACATGGATAGAATATGTCCGTCGCCACACATCAAGATATGAGTAAAAGGAGAATTTTTATGAAAAAGAAAATTTTAGCCATCGTTTTAGCAGTTCTTTCGCTTGTAATTTGTCTTTGCTCCTGCAAGGGCAGTGAGGGCAAAACCCCTGCTACCGCAGATGTTGCCGCAGCCATAAATAACAGCGGCGAATTTGAGGAGCTTATTGCTCTTACAGAGGACAACATTTCCAGAAGATATTACGGAATTGATTTAGAGGCAATTGAAGAATTTGAGGTCCTTGTTTGCAGCAGCGGCGCTATGGCAGATGAAATTGCTGTTTTCAAAATGAAAGAAAAAGACGATGTTGAGGATATGCGAGAGGTTGTTTTAGAGCGCAAGCAGGAGCTTTACGACAGTTTTGTTGACTATGTTCCAACAGAAATCAGCAAAATCGAGAATGCTATTGTTTCCTCAAACGGAAACTACGTTTATTTTATAGTATGTAAAGACCGTGACGCAGCTAAAAAGGCTGCTGAGGGATGCTTTTAATTAGCTTCTTTAAAAATATTTGGAGCGAGAAAGATGAAAAAATTAATAAGGAATTTCGGCAAATCGCTTTATTATCTTAATGCGCTTGTCGAAATCACCCTGATTTCAGTTCTTTTTGTGGTATCATTACAAGGCATATTTGCCTCTGATGTAAGACCGATAGATGACCATGCAACCATAGTACCAATAGTTATATTCTCGGCGTTGTTTTTGTATATTACAGGCTCCTATTCAGTACCCACCAAGCGCTCTATTGAGATTATTTTAACAGGCAGCCTCGCCATTTTATTAAGTGACCTTGCTGCTGTTCTGATAATGCTTGTATACTCGTTTGTATGGTTTGGCATATGGGATTTTGTGCTGACAATGCTTTTGCAGATAGCTGCATTTTCCTCTTGGATAGTTGTGTCGAGAGCTATATACAAAGCCTTTAAAAAACCGCAAAAGGTAGTAGTTGTCTGCTATGATATTGAAAATATAGACAGCTATATAAGGAAAATACAGGGCTACCCCGATAAATTCGAGATAACAAAAATTGTCAGCTATGATGATGCTAACCTGTATTACTCCATCTGTCAGAGCGAGGGCGTTTTTATGCTCGATCTCTCGAGCAAGAAAAGAGAAAAGGTAGCGCAGTACTGTCTTGCGCTAAACAAGAATATCTATATATTACCCGAGCTATATGAGATTTCGGTGCAGCACTGCCGCTTAGAGCAGATAGACGATATTCCGTTCTTATTCTGTAAGCCTATGACACTGACACTTGAAGAAAAGCTCACCAAGAGAGCTTTCGATATTTTAGCCTCGGCAGTTGCAATAATTCTTTCATCGCCCATAATGCTGATTATTGCTATACTTATAAAAAGGGATGACGGAGGCCCGATTTTTTACACCCAACAGCGTATAACCGAAAATTACCGCACCTTTAATGTTATTAAATTTCGCACAATGGTTCCAAATGCTGAGGAAATCAGCGGCGCCACTCTTTCAACAAAAGAGGACCCGCGTATTACTAAAATAGGAAAAAAACTGCGCGCCCTTCGTTTAGATGAGCTGCCTCAGCTTTTTAATATCTTTATCGGTGATATGAGCTTTGTCGGTCCCCGCCCTGAGCGTGATGTATTTATTCAGGAATATGTTAAAGAGGTTCCCGAATTTGTTTACCGCTTAAATGTCAAGGCGGGACTCACGGGACTTGCACAGGTACGCGGAAAGTATAACACAACTCCGCAGGATAAACTCAAGATGGATTTGCTGTACATCAATGATTTTTCATTCCTTAATGATATCAAGATTTGCTTTTTAACCTTAAAGGTTATATTTACTAAGGAAAGCACCGAGGGAATTGACGGTGAGGTTAAAAATAAGGAAGTATTTGAAAAATCAGCAGAAATAAATGACCAAAAACATATGTAGGTGGTTTTCTTGAATAAGCTCAAATATCTTATTCGCAGAATAAAATCAATGGATTTTAAAAATATGCTCTTGCAAGCAAAGGTCGTCCGCCAAAGATGCGGACGCCCTGTGTTTTTTACCCTTATTGATATGATTTACTGCGGATTTAAGTATCTTGCAGGCTATATGGACTATGTAGTTTTCGAGTTTTATAAGCTTAAAGCCTATCAGCGCAAAACTCAGGTTACGCGCGGCATAAATAACGAGCTTGTAAAAACCTTAAACGATAAAAACAGTTGGTACAAGTTTGATAAAAAGGACGAATTTAACCGCATTTTTGCAGATTGCCTTAACAGAGATTGGCTTGATTTATCGCACTGCGAGGATAGCGAGCTTGAGTGTTTTCTTAAAAAGCATCCCGAGATAATTGTAAAACCGCAGGACGGAGCTTGCGGCAGAGGTGTTGAGAAAATCCGCGTTTCTGATTTTAATTCATACTCAGAGCTGCGTGAGCATTGTATAAAAAACGGACAGACGGTTGCTGAGGAGATAATAAGTCAGCACAGTAAAATGAATGAGCTTTTTCCGCGTTGTGTCAATACTGTGCGTATGGTTACCATTACCAAAAATGAAAAGGTAAATGTGGTTTTCTGCTCCATAAGAATTGGGGCGGGGGACACCATTGTAGACAACCTGAACAGTGGCGGAATGGCTGCCTTGGTAGACGATGAAAGAGGCATTATTACAACTGCCGCCGCTGATAAAAACGGTGTAGTTTATGAAATCCACCCCGACACAGATACCATCATCCGCGGGTTTGAAATTCCGTACTTTAAAGAGGGAAGAGAACTTGTTGAGAAGGCGGCTGTCCGTGTCCCCGAAATAGGATATGTTGGCTGGGATATTGCATTCACCCAAAACGGTCCTCTGCTTATTGAGGGAAACCATTTCCCCGGTCACGATATATATCAGATGCCTGCCCTTACCGAAAACGGCATTGGCGTTTTGCCTCGCTTTGAAAAGGCAGTGCGGCAGTGAATGGGTTGAAATCTGTCGAAAAGTGTGCTATAATATTACATTGAGTTAATAAAGATATAGTATTCCGAATAGGAGTGTGTTGAATGAATACAGATAATCTTTGTATGGGATGTATGAGAGAAAAGAATGAAGGAGTAGCCAAGTGCCTTAAATGCGGCTATGTAGACGGCTCGCCCCATCTCCCCTCATACCTTGCACCGAGAACAGTTCTTGCAGAAAGATACCTTGTCGGAAAGGTTGTAAGCTATAACGGCTCGGGAGCTACATATATCGGTTTTGACACTATAATGAACTGCAAGGTCAGAATTCGCGAGTATATGCCCGAAAACCTTGCAAGTCGCGAAAAGGGAAACCCTGAGGTCAAGATTAATTCGGGCAGTGAAATACAGTATAAATCTCTCCAGATGGATTTTATGGACCTTGCAAGAAACCTTGTAAAGCTCAATTCGCTCTCTGAGGTTGAGCACGTAAATGATATGTTCGAGGCGAATAACACAGTTTATGTTGTGTTTGAATATGTCGAGGGTATGACACTTACCGAGTTTTTAAAGAAAAACGGCGGCTATCTTTCTTGGGAAGACACCAAACAGCTGTTTATGCCACTGCTTTCCTGCCTTAGCGCTATACACACCTCTGAGCTTATACACAGAGGCATCAGTCCTGATACTATTCTTGTTGACCGCAGCGGAAACCTTAAACTCACCGCATTTGATATCGCTCCTGCAAGAACTGCCAGAAGCGAGCTTGTCGCACAGCTCTTTGCGGGCTACTCTGCCCCCGAGCAGTACACCTCAAGCGCCTGGCAGGGCAATTATACCGATGTTTATGCCGTTGCCGCAACCATTTACCGTACCCTTACAGGCACAATGCCCGTCGAGGCCATCTCGAGAGTTTCGAGCGATAACCTCGTTGCCGCAAGCGCATTAAACCCAAACATACCTAAAAATGTTTCCAATGCGCTTATAAAGGCGATGGCACTCTCTCCCGAAAAGAGAACAGAAACCATAGCAGGCCTTATATCCGAGCTTTCTGAGATTATGGATTTCGGCGAGCCTGAGGTAGAGGATGTAAAATCTGCCCCCGCCGCAGATACCGAGCCTAAAATAAAAATGAAGGACTCTACAAGATATACTCTTATTGCACTTGCCATAACAGTGCCCATTCTGATTGTTATATTCATTATTCTTATGGGAGTTCTTTTCCCCTCTGAAAAGGAAAAGGGAAACAACAGTTCAAACGGCATATCAAGTATCTTTGTTTCCTCTGAAAAGGATAATAGTGAGACTCCCTCGGATGTCGAGTATCTCTATGCTGTGCCCAATTTTGTGAACAGAAATCTTCAGTCTGTTGTTAACGATGAGGATTATACCGAGAAATACAAATTTACGATTGAATATGAGTATGATGAGAAATACGCTAAGGAAACCATTATTGCTCAGTCTGTTGAGGCAGGAACTCCCGTTGAAAAAAATGGAACGGAAATTGTATTTACAGTAAGCCGCGGCTCCAAATATCGCGACCTGCCCGACCTTGTAGGAAAAAACATTGAGTATGCTAAGGACACCCTTAACGAGAAACGAATTTACTTTACTGTCGAAACAAAGGTCGGCACCTATGGTGACCCCAATGTAGTGTGCGAAATGAGTGAAAAGGCAGGAACGGTAATTGACATTTCTCAGGAACACACAGTCATCCTGTATGTTTACGAGCAGATGCCCGAAATTGAGGTTCCCGAAGAGGACACCGACTGGGTTGAAGATTTAGATAACGAAAACTACTAAAATAAAAAAGCTCCGAAGCCTTGGCTTCGGAGCTTTTTAGCTTATAAGAGATTAGTTTTCGCGATAAATATAACTGCCGACGCGAAGCAGAAATAGGGAAAGCATAAGGTCTACAAAATGCATAAACATATCCGACTCTCCAACACTTTCAAATCCGCAGAGAAATCCCAAAATAGCGGGGATGGAGAGGGTAAAACCTAAAACTATTGTTAGGGGTGCAAACAATGTAAACAGGGTATAGCCTTTTTTTGTATCAGCATCTGCAAACAAGCGGCAAACCGAAAACATACAAAGCATTAAAAGACACAGATAAACTATATCAAGTAGGTTTTCGGAAATGAAAAATAGGGTTGTAAAGCTTATGAAATCGCGAAGAACACGAAACGCAATCCAAGCAACAGTTACAACACAAAGATAAGAGGTTGCGGCAGGCATATTTTCTATAATAAACGAAAGAGCAATAAAGTATACAAGGCAAAGTGCGGATGTAATAGTTGTTATAACGGCAAAAGCCGCTACGCTTTGTGTCTGCATAACATCGGGGAAAGGATTTTTTATGCGGAATATCTCATAAAAGGTGTTAACTGCAAAGCCAATTGCAACCGCTGCTAAAAGAATTCTCTCTGAAAACAGTGGAGAAAAATCAAATTTGCAGTCAGGGGGTAAGCTATTAGTTTTTTTCATAAGGTAATACCATATAAATCCAAAAACAAATGCCGCCGCTAAAATAATCACAAAAATTATGTTTGCTGCGTCCCAAGGATTTTTGTAAAATCCTGTTTCGGACTCTATGTTAAAAGCCAGCTGAAAAAAACGCGACATTACGGCAATTGCTGAAAACAAAGCGACAGAGAGCATAAAAGGCTTTTTAATAAAATCTTTTTTCAAGTTTACATCTCCGTTCTGACAAAGCCTCAGAGGCACATCGAGGAATAATTAAAAACCGCTTAGCATAGAATAGAAAAACGGCTTGTCTTTTTTAAAATATAATATTATAAACTCATTGTAATAGAAAAGCCCTTTAAAGTCAATAGCCAACGCTACCACAGTAGTAGGGGGAAAATAAATGAAAAGCACTCTTAAAACACTTGCCGCACTTTTTCTTATGCTCAGCCTCATTCCGCTCACCGCCTTAAGATTTTATGATAACTCAAAAGAGAAATTTAAGGTATATGATGAAAATAAAAAGAAAATCATTGCACTTGTACCCCGCGAATATGTTATAGGAGCACTGTCCTGTGAAATTCCGCCCTCTTTTCATAAAGAGGCGCTTAAGGCGCAGGCGGCAGCCATTTTTACAAACGCAGTCCGCAGTAGCTTTTCGGAGGAAGAATATGTAGCATCTGTAAATCGGGAAGAGTTCAAGGGGTATGCTGATAAAGAGTGCCTTAAGGAGCGCTGGGGCAAAAATTATTCTGTCTACTATGAAAAAATGTGTTCTGCGGTGGACGAGGTGATAGGAGCGGTAATTACATATGACGCAAAGCCCATAATAGCGGCATATCACTCAATGTCATCGGGCAACACCGAGGCTGCCGAAACTGTGTGGGGCAAAAGTGTACCGTATTTGGTTGCGGCTACAAGCGAGGGTGATACTTTTTGTGCAGATTTAGAGTCGGAGAAAACATTCAGTGTTGAAGAAGTACGGAAAATACTCTCAGAGGCTTTCCCTGAGGCTTTTCTGCCCGAGGTTGACACACTACTCTTGACCGAAGCAGAGTACTCCCCATCGGGAACACTTACCTCTGTTATGGTGGGAGATATAAAAACAAACGGACAAAAGCTGCGCTCTATTTTCTCTCTGCGCTCGGCGGCGATTACCTTTGAAATAAAGGAAGGCAGGGTTATTTTTAAAACAAAGGGATACGGACACGGGGTAGGACTAAGCCAGTACGGAGCAGACTTTATGGCAAGGCAGGGAGCCGATTTTAAGGAAATACTTGCTCATTATTATAAAGGAAGCAGCATTTTGTATACCGAGCAATAATAGACTTGTCTTTTTTTAAATTGTGTGATAAAATAATAGAAACACCAAAAGAAAAGCGGGGTTTTTATGAAAACGATTTTAAAAAGAAGACCTGGCGCAGCAAAAAGTGAGGCGGCCCAAAAACGCACTGCTACCATCACAGGTGCTGCCGTTCTCGGTTTTGCCCTTGTCGGCGTTATAACTGTTATCTCTCTGCTTGTATCCTTGCTTGCCTCTTTCTTTGATAATTCAAAGCAAAAGGAAATGTTTGCACAGTTTATAAAACCTGTTGTTATGGTTGACCCTGTGGCCTTTTCATCGGTTTCAAATGCTGATGAGCACGTGTTGCTTATGTCATCTATGTGGAATCTCTTAATGAATGTCGGAGAGGATACAGCCTACCCCGAGGATGAGTACGGAATGATTATAGTCCCCGCAAGTGACCTTGATGTTTCCGCTGCCAACCTTTTCGGAAGCGAGGCAAAGCTCTCTCATCAGACCTTCGGAAATACAAGCATTACATTTGAATATAATGCTGAGAATTCGTCATATATAGTTCCGCCCATGGGATACTCAATGCAGTATGAGCCGCGTATTGAAAAAATAAAGCGCAGAGGCAAAATATATACCCTCACAGTAGCATACATTTCAACCAACACAGGCTTTAATCAGGCAGAGAACCAAGAAGATTATGACAAGCTGATGTACTATGAGCTCCAAAAAACAGGTAAGGATAAATATATAATCCGCTCTATTGCTGACACAGAGGATAAGAGCCAAAATACAAGCTCTCAAAATACCTCGAGCAAGGCTGAGTCAAGCGGTATCTCAAAAACCGAAAGCAGTAATATTGCTGTTTCAGAACAGTAGAAAAATGCCCCGCTCAAAAAAGAGTAGGGTTCCTAAGGACAGAAAAAACTGTGCAGATGATTTCTGCACAGTTTTTCTTTTGTCTCACACCGTTACAAGCAGGACATTTTGGCGCCCAAATGTCACTTGTTAGGATAACCTAAAACCCTTTTAACCTATCTCAAAGAAGTGATATTGTGAGACAGGTCTCACAGTTATATTTGACCTTACGGTCAAGTGATATTAAAACCTTGCGGTTTTAGTGATATTTTATTCGCCCATAAACTGCCGAAGGCAATATCACTCGGCTTTTAGCCGAATATCACTGCGAAGCAATACAACTCGCCTTTGGCGAATAAAACTGGCCATGTGTCCTTACGAACACTTGGCCAATGAGCGGGGCATTTCTTTATAATATGCTGAATTCTTTAAGGTTTACAATCTGCTCAATCAGCGCAAGATTTTGGGTGTTGCGGCGGTCTAAGTTCCAATAAAGTGCACCACGCAGAGAGTATTTCGGTATCAGTTCTAAACGAGCTGAAATAGAGCGGGCATCCTCAAACCATACCTCGTGAACAACGCCGTCGGACGCAGTATATTCAAAAAACGGCGCTTGAGCCACCTCGTCATATTGTATTTCAGCTCCCGTGCGCGATGCTATGGAAAAAGCCTCTGCAGTTGAAAGTGACTGAGCGCGTGATTGCCCCCTTACATATGGCAGAATAAAGTCATAGCCGTAGTTTGAAATGCCAAGAAACAACTTCTGACTCTCTATTTCTGTCAGCGCATATCTGATTACCTCTTCAACCTGCGGCAGCGGGGAAACCGCAAGCGGCGGCCCAAAGGTATATCCCCACTCATATGTCATAAGCAGCAGAGTATTTGCCGCCTGCCCAAGCGCTCGATAATCGTGCCCCGCATATAAAAGCCCGGGTTGGTCGGCTCTTGTTTTTGGGGCAAGCGCCGTCATAACACCATACCCCTCGCGGTTTAAAGCCTCTCGGCAGCGAAAAACAAAATCGGCATACGCGGCGGCATTCTCGGCGCCTAAAAACTCAAAATCAATGTCAAGCGCGCGGTAACTCTTCTCTCGCATATTAGTAAGAATATTTGATATAAGCGACTCCTGCATAGTCTCGCTTGCAAAAAGCGCGACCGCCAGCTCGGTGGAAAAATTGTTGCCCTCGGTAAGTGTGGAAAGGTGCATAACGGGGAATGTGCCGTAAAATGCGGCGCTGCGAAGCAGCACATCGTCGTTTAAAGGAATAAGGGTGCCATCAGTGCGAAAGCCGTAGGTGAACGGCATAACAGAGCCCATCAGAGGAAGGCTGCGGGTAAGAAGGGTAGGGTCTATAAAAGGATAGGCATAACCGCCTGTCATAAACTGCCCGATGGGCGAGCGCTCGGTGCGAATGGTGAGAACCTGAGAGGGATATATCTCTGAGCGCCCGTTTAAAATGAGGTTTCTCTGCCATAGCTCATAGATAGAAACACCATAGAGCCGCGCAATATCCTCAAGGCTTTCCCCCTCGGATACCGTGTGCGTAAGTGTAGGAATAACTATAATAAGCGGCTGCCCAATCGGCAGACGAGCGCCCTCTGAAATGTCATTATTAAATGCTAAAATCTCAGCGGAAACACCATAACGACGAGCGACCGAGCTTATGGTTTCTCCTGGGGATACAATGTGAATCAGCATACTATCTCTCCTTTAAAGAAATATATGCCGAAATGCGCAAAAAATATGCGGCAAGCGTAAAGCTTGCCGCATTTTAAATTTAGTTTTTAAGGCTCTGAAGCGGGGCAGGGATGTGACCGCCTCGAGAAATGAATTTAAGCGGTGAAGCGGTTGAAACAGGCATAACAGGGCCTTCGCCAAGCAGTCCGCCAAACGATAGCGTGTCCCCCACCTTTTTATTGATGGCGGGGATAAGGCGGGCAGCGGTGGTTTTGAAGTTTGCCATTCCGATGGCAGCCTCGTCAGCAATTATAGCCGAAATAACTTCTGCGGGTGTGTCACCAGGAATAACTATCATATCAAGACCAACCGAGCAAACCGCTGTCATAGCCTCGAGCTTTTCGATAGTGAGAGTGCCGTTTGTGGCGGCGGCTATCATACCCGCATCCTCGGTAACGGGAATAAAGGCTCCCGAAAGTCCTCCAACGCTTGATGATGCCATAACACCGCCCTTTTTAACGGCATCATTTAAAATGGCAAGAGCCGCAGTAGTTCCGGCGCTGCCGCATTGTGAAAGACCGATTTCCTCTAATATGTGAGCCACCGAGTCACCAACCGCGGGAGTGGGAGCAAGCGAAAGGTCAACTATTCCAAAAGGAACCGAAAGCCTGCGTGAAGCCTCCTGCGCGACTAACTGTCCCATTCGCGTTATCTTGAATGCGGTGCGCTTTATAAGCTCTGCAACCTCGGTAATATTAAGGTCACGGTTTTTTTCAAGCGCAGCTTTTACAACACCAGGACCCGATACACCGACATTGATAACACAATCAGGCTCGCTGACGCCGTGAAAAGCGCCTGCCATAAAGGGATTGTCCTCAGGAGCATTGCAGAGAACAACAAGCTTTGCAGGGCCTATGCAATCTCTGTCCGCGGTGAGCTCAGCAGACTGTCTTATAATTTTGCCCATAAGAGCCACAGCATCGAGATTTATACCCGCTTTGGAAGAGCCGATGTTAACAGAAGCGCAGATGTTACTTGTAACAGAAAGAGCCTCAGGAATGCTTTCAATAAGCTCGCGGTCACCTGCCGAAAAACCTTTCTGAACAAGCGCCGAGTATCCGCCGATAAAGTTAACTCCAACTGCCTCGGCGCAGCGCTGAAGAGTGAGAGCAAACTTAACGGGATTTTGATTTTTGCAGGCGGCAGCCACCATTGCAACAGGTGTTACGGATATGCGCTTGTTTATGATGGGAATTCCGTATTCGCGCTCAATATCATTACATACCGAAACCAAGTTTTTAGCCTTGGTAGTGATTTTGTTGTAAATATTTTCGCAGGCGCGGTCAATATCAGGGTGCGCGCAGTCTAAGAGCGAGATGCCCATTGTAACGGTTCGGATGTCAAGATGCTCATCCGAAATCATATGTATTGTTTCAAGAATATCCTTTGTATTAAACATATAAGCCACCTATTTTATATGCGGTGCATGGAATTGAAAATGTCTTCGTGCATAGCGCGAATATCCATGCCGATTTCCTGACCGTATTTGCTCATTTTTTCGGAGAATTCCCCGAACTTAATGTTAATATCGGATATATCAACGAGCATTATCATTGTAAACATATCTCTCAAAACAGTTTGAGAAACATCAATTATGTTGACATTGTGCTCGGCACAACAGGTTGCGACATCCTTAAGTATGCCGACCTTATCTTTTCCAACAACGCTTATAATAGCTTGCATAGCTTTACATCTCCTTTTGCATATTATATTTATTTTACCATAAAACACAAAAAAATCAAGAAGATTATATTATAAAAATAGCCAAGAATCAACTAAAATATCGGCAAATATAGTTGATTTTAAAAGCAGATTAAGCTATAATTATTTTGAATGTTGTTTTGTTATAAAACTAACAAATATAATAGAAACGGAAGATGTCCCTATGAAATATTTAGTCATGCTTTGTGACGGAATGGCTGACTACCCCTGTGACGTTCTGGGCGGAAAAACCCCGATGGAGCTTGCAAAAAAGCCCATAATGGATTTTTGTGCCAGTCGAGGCGAGGTCGGTCTTGTAAAAACAGTTGCAGACGGGTTTAAACCCGGCAGCGATGTTGCAAATCTCTCGGTTATGGGTTATGACCCGCGCCTTTACTATTCGGGCCGCTCACCCTTAGAGGCGGCAAGCATAGGAGTGCCGCTTGAAAGCGTCGATATCGCAACAAGATGCAACCTTGTCACCTTAAGTGACGAGGAAAATTATGAAGATAAAACCATGGTTGACTACTGCGCCGATGACATTTCGAGTGAGGAAGCTCGGGTGCTTGTAGAAATCCTCCAGGAAAAGCTCTCTGAGGATGATTTGCATTTCTATGTCGGTGTCAGCTATCGCCACTGCCTTATACTTAAAAATGGTCTCGGCGGAAATTTTGATGCTACTCCGCCTCACGATATCAGCGGCAGAAAGATTACAGAGTATCTTCATAAAAATGAGCGATTTTTAGAGCTGATGAAAAAAAGCTACAAAATTTTAAAGGACCATCCTGTCAATAAAAAGAGAATAGAACGTGGACTGCGCCCTGCAAACAGCATATGGCTGTGGGGCAGCGGAAATAAAAAGGAAATGCCTTCATTTTTTGAAAAATACGGTGTTAAGGGCGCTGTAATTTCGGCAGTTGACCTTCTAAAAGGTATCGGCAAGCTCACTCAGATGGATGTTATCGATGTAGAGGGCGCAACAGGGTATATCGATACCAATTTTGAGGGCAAGGCTGCCGCGGCTATTGAGGCTTTCAAAAACGGATGCGACCTTGTTTATCTTCACGTTGAAGCTCCTGATGAGTGCGGTCACAGATTTGAGCCGGAGAATAAAATCCGCGCTATCGAGTATATTGATGGGAGAATTTTAAAAACCGTAAAGGGCTATCTTGATGAGAGCTGTGAAAACTACAGAATTATGATTTTGCCCGACCACGGCACACCCCTCACTCTTAAAACCCATGTTTCTGACCCCGTTCCATTTGTCATTTACGAAAAAGAGACGGAGAAGGATAGCGGCATTTGTTCGGTTAACGAAAAAACCGCTGCGAAAACTCAGATTTTTGTAGAAGAAGGCTCTCAGATGATGAGTCGCCTTATAAATAAATAAAAAGGTGGATGTCTATGGAATACCCAATAATGTTTGTTTGCCTGTTAGGTATGGGAACTGTTTTTATCGGACTTGTTTGCATAGTTCTGCTCTGCTCGGTAGTAAGTGCTATCTGCAGTAAGCTGTCTTCTGGCAAAAAGCAAGAAAAACTGTCAGCTTCCGCACCCGCAGCGCCCGCTAAAACCCAAGAAATTCCTAATCGCAAAAAGGTTTTAGCCGCAGTTTGCGCAGTTATTGCGGAAGAAAATGGATGCGATGTTTCGGCAATCAGAGTTAAATCATTTAAAAAAATATAAGGAAAAATGGTGATGAGAATGAAAAAGTACAGAGTAAATGTTAACGGAGAAAAGTATGAAATCGAAATAGAGCTTTTAGGCGAGGTTCCAACCGCCGCAGCCGCTGCTCCTGTAGCAGCACCCGCTCCCGCAGCTGCTTCGGGAGCAGACGAGACTGTTTCAGCTCCCATGCCCGGAACTATTCTCTCGGTTAATGTCAGCGTGGGCGATGCTGTTGCTCAGGGACAGGTTCTCTTTGTTTTGGAGGCTATGAAGATGGAAAACGAAATAATGGCACCCAAAGCAGGAAAGGTTGCTTCCATTTCCGCTACCAAGGGCGCTTCTGTTGTGTCAGGCGATGTTCTCTGCACTATTGAATAATTTTCAGCATTAAGGAGTTAATATAATGGACGCTGTTTTAAAGTTTATAGAGCAAACAGGCTTTTATATGCTGATAGCAAAGTTTAGCGAAAATTGGGGAAACATTCTGATGATTTTGATTTCCTTATTACTGCTCTGGCTTGCTATCAAGAAAAAATTTGAGCCTCTGCTTCTTATCGGAATTGCTTTCGGTATGCTGCTTACCAACCTTCCCGGTGCTGAAATGTATCACGGAGAGCTGTGGGCAAGCTTTATGAAGCACGAAATAGGCTATGGTGAAATAATGGTCAAGGGAGGACTTCTTGACTATCTTTATATAGGTGTTAAAACCTGTATTTACCCCTGCCTTATATTCCTTGGAATCGGCGCTATGACCGATTTCGGTCCCCTTATTGCAAACCCCAAAAGTCTTCTTTTGGGAGCTGCTGCACAGATAGGCATTTTTGCAACATTTATCGTTTGCGCAACCCTCTTAGGCTTTACCCAGCCTGCTGCTGCATCTATCGGTATCATCGGCGGAGCTGACGGTCCTACCGCTATCTTTACAACCTCGCAGCTTTATCCCGACCTTTTAGGTCCTATAGCTGTTGCGGCATATTCCTATATGGCTCTCGTTCCGGTTATTCAGCCGCCTATTATGCGCCTGCTGACAACCAAAAAGGAGCGCGAGATTGTAATGAAACCATTGCGCCCCGTTTCCAAAACCGAAAAAATCGTTTTCCCCATCGCAGTAACAATCTTTGTTGCTCTTCTTGTACCCTCGGCAACTCCTCTTGTAGGTTGCCTTATGCTTGGTAACCTCTGGAAAGAGTCGGGTGTTGCAGAGCGCCTTTGCAAAACCGCTCAGAATGAGCTTATGAATATAGTCACCATCTTCCTTGGAATTTCTGTTGGCGCAACTGCAACGGCAGATGCATTCCTCAATCTGCAGACACTTGCAATTATGATAGTCGGAGTAGTTGCTTTTGGCGCAGGCTCGGCAGGCGGTGTTCTGTTTGCAAAGCTTATGAATGTATTTTCCAAGAACAAAATTAATCCTCTTATCGGCTCGGCAGGCGTTTCTGCCGTTCCTATGGCGGCGCGAGTTTCGCAGATGGAAGGCCAGAAGGCCAACCCCTCAAACTTCCTCTTGATGCACGCTATGGGTCCCAATGTTGCGGGAGTTATCGGCTCGGCAATCGCAGCAGGCGTGCTGATTGCACTGTTTAAATAAAGGAGTATTATAGATGGCACAGAAACTTTATATTACCGATACAATTCTGCGCGATGCGCATCAGTCTCAGGCTGCAACAAGAATGCGCCTTGAGGATATGCTCCCCGCTTGTGAAATGCTCGATGAGATGGGCTACTGGTCTCTTGAGTGCTGGGGCGGAGCAACCTTTGATGCTTGTATGCGATTTCTGAATGAAGACCCTTGGGAGCGTCTTCGCGCCCTTAAAAAAGCAATGCCCAAAACCCGTTTGCAGATGCTGCTGCGAGGTCAGAACCTTTTGGGATATAAGCACTATGCCGATGATGTTGTCGATGCTTTTGTCGGAAAATCTATTGAAAACGGCATTGAGGTTATCCGCGTTTTTGATGCGCTCAATGATGTAAGAAACATTGAGCAGGCGGTAAAAAGCATTAAAAAGCACGGTGGTCTTTGCGAGGCGGCCATGAGCTATACCACAAGCCCCGTTCATAATGAAGAATATTTTGTAAACCTTGCAAAAACCCTTGAGGAAATGGGCGCTGATACTATCTGTATCAAGGATATGGCAAACCTGCTTCTGCCCGTTGATGCCTACAACCTTGTTAAGAAGCTTAAGGAAAATGTAAGCGTTCCTATCCACCTGCACACCCATAACACTACAGGTACAGGCGATATGACTAACCTTATGGCAGTCTGGGCGGGTGTTGATATCGTTGACTGTGCACTTTCCCCCTTAGGAAACGGAACCTCTCAGCCCGCAACCGAATCTCTGGTTGCAACCCTTCAAGGCAGTGAGAGAGATACAGGGCTTGACCTTAAAAAACTCTCTGATGCCGCTTCATATTTCCGCGGCGTCGCAGGAAAGCTCACCGAGCAGGGAATACTTGACCCCAAGGTTCTTAAAATTGATGTTAACACCCTTTTATATCAGGTTCCCGGCGGAATGCTCTCTAACCTCATTTCGCAGCTAAAGCAGCAGAATGCCGAGGATAGATATTATGATGTTCTCGCTGAAATTCCCCGTGTCCGAGAGGATTTTGGTTACCCACCACTCGTTACCCCCACAAGCCAGATTGTAGGAACTCAGGCAGTTCTCAATGTGCTTATGGGCGAGCGCTATAAGATGGTTTCTAAGGAATCTAAGGGACTTTTAAGAGGAGAATATGGTAGAGTTCCCGGAAAGGTTAATGAGGAGGTGCGCAAGAAGGCTATTGGCGACGCAGAGCTTATCACCTGCCGCCCTGCCGATCTTTTAGAGCCCGAAATGGAGAAATACCGCAAGGAAGCAGGCGAGCTTGCTAAATGTGAAGAAGACGTACTCAGCTATGCTCTCTTCCCGCAGGTTGCCGAAACCTTCTTTAAAAAGAGAAACGAGCCTAAAGAAGAAGTAAAGAAAGCAGACGAGAACACCGTCCGCGAGCTTTATGTTGAAGATTTAGGTCTGTAAAAAGAGACGCCGAGAGAAAATTCTCTCGGCGGCATTTTTTAACAATTTGTTTATTGA
Organism: Oscillospiraceae bacterium; assembly: GCA_045655125.1. Lineage (GTDB taxonomy): Bacteria > Bacillota > Clostridia > Oscillospirales > Ruminococcaceae > SIG578. The sequence goes on along the minus strand of JAZOOR010000078.1, from coordinate 3,347 downwards.
CCGAGCAAAAAAAAGAGAGTATAATAAAGAGGTTAATTAAAAGTAAGAAAAAGCCCTCAGAAAATGGGCGGAAAGGAAAGCTTTATGATAAAGAAACTTGCAGGGTGCATAAGAGAATATAAGCTTCCAAGCATACTTACCCTGATTTTTATTGTGTGCGAGGTTATAATAGAGGTTTTCATACCATTTATAACTGCTGACCTTGTCAATAGCATCAAGGCAGGCACGGAGATGACAGATGTTGTCACAACGGGCTTGTTTTTGGCAATTCTTGCCGTTCTTTCGCTTTGCTGCGGCGGCGCGGCGGCAGTTACCTGCTCAAAGGCATCGGCAGGCTTTGCTAAAAATTTAAGACACGATATTTTTGAGAGGGTGCAAGGCTTTTCATTTCAGAATATTGATAAGTTTTCATCGGCATCACTTGTCACCCGTATGACAACCGATATTTCCCATGTTCAGATGTCTTATATGATGATTATAAGAACTGCTATCCGCAGTCCTCTTATGCTCATTTTCTCGGTCATTATGGCTTATGTTATGGGTGGTGCTCTGTCTGCAACCTTTGTTGTTGTTATTCCCGTGCTTGCGTTTGGACTTATTATGGTTGCGCGCAAGGCTATGCCCGCATTCCGCAGAGTTTTTAAGAAATATGACAGACTAAATGAGTCTATTGAGGAAAATGTTCGCGCAATGCGTGTGGTAAAAGGTTTTTCCCGTGAGGACTATGAAAAAGAGAAGTTTAATAAGGCTTCTATGAATATAAGGGATGACTTTACCAAAGCTGAGCGAATTGTCGCACTCAACGCTCCCATAATGCAGTTCTGCGTTTATTTCAATATGATTTTTGTTCTGCTTGTCGGCTCGTATATGGCTATCACAAGCCGCGGCACTACCATTGATGTTGGCCAGATTTCTGCAATGCTCACCTATGGAATGCAAATTCTTATGTCACTAATGATGCTTTCGATGATTTACGTAATGCTCACAATGTCAGCAGAATCAATTAAGCGTATCAGTGAGGTGCTTTCAGAGGAAAGCGCGCTCAAAAACCCCGAAAACCCCGTTTTTGAAATTGCAGATGGTTCTATTGAGTTTAAAAATGTCAATTTCAAATATTCACAGAAGGCAAAGCGTTTTGCTCTTTCGGATATTGACCTTAGCATAAAATCGGGAATGACGGTTGGTATAATCGGCGGTACAGGCTCAAGTAAAACCACATTAGTTCAGCTTATTGCAAGGCTTTACGATGTCACCGAGGGTACAGTGCTTGTCGGCGGCAGAGATGTAAGGGAATATGACCTTGAGTCTCTTCGCAACAGCGTTGCGATGGTGCTTCAGAAGAACCTGCTTTTCTCAGGAACAATAGCAGAAAATCTGCGCTGGGGAAATCAGAATGCTACTGACGAAGAGTTGATTGAAGCCTGCAAGCTCGCTCAGGCACATGATTTTGTCACCTCCTTCCCCGATGGCTATAACACCCATATAGAGCAGGGAGGAACCAATGTTTCGGGCGGACAAAAGCAGCGCCTTTGTATTGCCCGCGCTCTTTTAAAGAAACCTAAAATTCTTATTTTAGATGACTCTACAAGCGCCGTTGACACTAAAACAGACGCGCTTATCAGGTTAGGCTTTAAAAAGTTCATTCCCGAAACCACTAAAATAATTATTGCTCAGCGCATTTCTTCTGTCGAGGATGCCGACCTTATTATTGTAATGGAAAACGGAAAAATTTCTGCATTGGGCAATCACAATGAGCTTTTAGAGAGCAGCGAAATTTACCGTGAGGTTTACTCTCAGCAGACAAACGGAGGTGGCAACGATGAAGAATAATAGAAAGCCTCCTCATATGCACCCTAAAGCCTCGTTTGGAAACCTTGGGCGCGTTATAAAAATGCTCTTTAAGTTTTATCCCGTTCTTTTTCCGCTTGCAATCGCCTGCATAATCTTCTCGGCAATAACCTCGGCAATCCCCGCCCTTTTCAATCAGCAGGTTATTGCCGCTATCGAAGAGTGGTACAAAACGGGTGACTGGAACAGCGCTAAAGAAATAATTGTTCCTAAAGTTATATTGCTTGCCAGCTTTTATGTGCTTTCAATAATCTGCATAACTGTTCAGACGCAGCTTATGGCTTATATGACGCAGGGATTTCTGTGCAAGATGCGCCGAGCTTTGTTCGGCGGTATGCAAAGTCTACCCATAAAGTATTTTGACAGCCATAAGCACGGCGACATTATGAGCCACTATACCAACGATATTGACACACTGCGTCAGCTTGTTTCACAGTCTATCCCCTCGCTTTTGCAGGCAAGCGTAATAGTTGTCAGCGTATTTTCTATTATGCTGTATTTCAGCATCCCGATGACACTTCTGCTTATGGTGGGAGTAGCTTTTATGCTGTTTGTGTCAAGAAAGCTCGGCGGCGGTTCTGCAAAGTATTTTATCCGTCAGCAGAAATCTATGGGTAAATCCGAAGGCTTTATTCAGGAAATGATGAACGGACAAAAGGTTGTAAAAGTTTTCTGCCGCGAGGATGAGTGTCAAAAGGATTTTGACAAGATAAATGAAGAGCTTTTTGAGGATAGCTTCAGAGCTCACGCCTATGCAAACTGCTTAGGTCCTATTATTATGAATATCGGCAATATTATGTATGTAATTGTTGCTATGGCGGGCGGTCTGTTTCTTTTGTCGGGACTTCCCAATATAAGCCTTTCGTCAATGGCATTTAGCATCAGCATTTTGGTGCCGTTTCTTAATATGACAAAGCAGTTTACAGGCAACATAAATCAGGTTTCCCAGCAGATAAACTCGGTTGTTATGGCTCTTGCGGGCGCATCTCGCGTATTCTCACTTATGGATGAAAAGGCAGAAACCGATGAGGGCTATGTAACCCTTGTAAATGCTAAGCTTAATGAAAACGGAAAGCTTTCTGAGTGCAGCGAGCGCACAGGCAAGTGGGCGTGGAAGCATCCTCACGCTGACGGTACAGTTACCTATACCGAGCTTTCGGGCGACGTCCGCCTTGAAAATGTTGATTTTGGATATGAAGAGGGCAAGGATGTTTTGCACGATATTACCCTCTATGCACAGCCCGGACAGAAAATTGCATTCGTTGGAGCAACGGGCGCAGGAAAAACTACCATCACTAACCTTATTAACCGCTTTTATGATATTGCCGATGGTAAAATCCGTTATGACGGCATAAATATTAATAAGATAAAAAAATCAGATTTAAGGCGCTCTCTTGGTATAGTTTTGCAGGAAACTAACCTGTTTACAGGAACTGTAATGGACAATATCCGCTATGGCAGACTTGATGCAAGTGATGAGGAGTGCATTGAGGCGGCAA
>JAZOOR010000077.1:0-1797 GCA_045655125.1 Oscillospiraceae bacterium | reverse complement strand
CCAGCTTCCGGTTGTTCTGGCTTCTTGTGCAGGTAGGATGGCGGAGGATATGATGAAGGCGGTAAGTAGTGCAAATATTCGTTTCATAGCGGAATGGATTTAAGTTTCGTCAAATGTAAACATAAATTTTGGATGTATGTTCCTGAATAGCGAACTATTATGCGAGGCGCATTAAATATATTGGTATGGGGTACAATACTCCCGAAGGCGAAAATCTAAAACGCCAAGGCGATTGGGTTGAAACATGCTGAAGTTTTGGGATAAACCTCTAAACTTAAAATGCAACCAAAGTTGCAAGTTGCAGGTTGCGTCCTGTTTCGTCCCTGCAGTATTCTATGGGCGGGATTTTATTCGAAAACGCAACCCGCAACTTATATTGGTATATGTTTTTTTATTTTATATATGTATATATATTATATAATATAATAAAAAATAAAAAAAAGAACCGACCCATAGAGTTGCACCAAAACTGAAACACAACTAAAGGTTGCGGGTTGCGTTTTTAGCTAGAATCAGTTCTACAGCGTGTGTAGGTGTAATGTTGGCCGCAACCTGTAACTTGTAACCTGTAACTTTTGTTACAGCCGATTATCTATGAGTAAAAAGGATTATTGTTTCTTCATCAATTCATTTACTACATCAATCATATGCTGGCCACGGAGTCTACGCATCAGGATGGTTCCGTCTGGTGCAAAAAGGATGATGTGCGGAATACCGCTTACGCCATAAATCTTGGGGGCAGTCATGTCTTTGTCGAATAATTGTGGCCAGTCGATGCCTTCTTCTTCCATCGCTTTCTTTAAATTCTCTTTTTTGTCCCAAACAAATAGTCCCAACACGGTCAAACCTTTATCCTTGTATGTATTATGTAATTCCCGCAAGTTCGGAATTTCAGCCTTACAGGGAGCGCACCAGCTGGCCCACATATCTAAAAGTACATATTTGCCCTTGCCGACATAATCAGATAGGCGCTTAGTTTCTCCGTTATGTTCCACCTCAAGGTCTATAAACATTTGTCCTTCACCTGTCGCCATGTAGCTTTTTGCACGATCTAAATAGCGTTTTATATTAGATGCTATTGCATTCACCATAGGACTTTGAAGAATAAGCTTGTCTGATGTTTCGATTATATGAAGCGTTTCCTCCATAGTAAACAATCCATGGATGGACAATCTTGACAAAATCATTGCCACTGCTGGAGTTTGCTTGTATTGTTCAATAAAGGCAGTCATGTGTTTAATCTTGAACTCAGAAGCTTCGGAACTTTGCTGCAAATATTTAACCTCGTTGTTAACGGCGTCATTTAGAGGTGTTCCTTCAAACTTTGTAAAGTCATTCACCGAAATTTGTCCCTTTTCCAGTACAAATAAAACAGATGATTGCCCTGTGCCGCCAGGCATAATAACATCAACTACTAAATTTGCCTCCATGGGCTTATTAACTTTACCTGATAAGGTGAATGAACCATCCGAAGCGACTTCAACTTTATCAGTAATAATCATATTTCCGCTCTTTATATATGCGGCACTAATTTTAGAGTTTTTGGCATAGCGGTCAAGAACAGAATTTAGATTTCCTGATATTGTATAGTTGCTTTGCGCATGAATCTTAATTACAGGGCAGAAGCAGAGGATTGCAACGAAGGCTAACAAAAATTTTCTCATAGATTCATTGTTGATGTTATAGATTAACACAAAAGTAGTAAATGTTTCTTGATAGTGAAATAATATTGGAGGATTAATTCTTTTTATAGATATGGTTTGTTTTGTAGAACGGATTTCAAGCGCAACCCGCAAC
>JAZOOR010000076.1:0-4433 GCA_045655125.1 Oscillospiraceae bacterium | reverse complement strand
AGGCAGACTGTTTCGCAATGAATAGTTCGAGGAAAGAGGTCGGCGGGGATAACCTTTTCGGCGCTGTAGCCGTGTTGGCTCAAAATATTTATATCTCTTGCAAGTGTAGCACTATTGCAGGAAACATAAACTATCCTTTTTGCGCCGCTGTGAACCAGAGCCTCTAATACATCTGCGCTGCAGCCCTTGCGAGGGGGGTCAACAACCGCTATATCAAACCTATATCCCTCTTCTAAAAGCTTTGCGATAAGCGAGGCGTCGCCGCAGAAAAATTCGGCATTATTTATATTATTGTTTTTAGCGTTATGCTTTGCGTCTTCAATAGCCTCGGGAACAACCTCAACACCAACGACCTTTTTAACCTTTTCTGCCATTGAAAGACCGATAAGTCCCGCTCCGCAGTACAAATCAAGCAAAGTTTCATCGCCCTTGGGCTCTGCAAGCTCTCCCGCCAAACAGTAAACACGCTCTGCCATATCGTGATTTACCTGATAGAATGATAATGGAGATAACTTTACAGTAAGTCCGCACATTGTATCAGAAATTGTATCATTACCCCACAAGGTAATGCACTTTTTACCTAAAATTACATTATTTTCCGTTTTATTAACATTGAGCACAATGCTTTTTATCTGCGGAAATTTAAAGGCAAGGCGCTCACACAGTTCGTTTTTGTCTGTAAAGCTTTCGCCATTTACAACAAAACAGACCATAATTTCTCCGCTGACACTACCCTCTCGCAGATAAATATGTCGAAAAAGTCCTTTTTTTGTAGTTTCGTTATATACAGATATTCTTTTCTCTGTTAAAAAATCCTTGATTTCGCAGAGTATTTTTGAAAAAACTTCGGGCTGCAGAGCGCAGTCCTCAACCGATATTATACGGTGACTCCTTGGGGCATAAAAGCCAAAAACAATTTCACCTTTTTCGTTAGTTCCGACAGGATACTGACCTTTGTTTCTATACCGTGCAGTTTTATCAAAATTGCAGAGAATATCATCGGCAAAATCTAAGTTTGTTTTGCCAATGGTTTTAATATTATGAAACACTTGTTGTGCCTTGCACTTTGTTTCTGCATCGTAGCTAATATGTCTATATGCGCAGCCGCCGCATTTTTCAAAAACAGGGCAATCGTTTTTTGTTCTATCTTTGGACTCCGTAATAACCTGCTCTACCCTGCCGAATGCATAGCTTTTTAGAACCTTTACAATTTTTACCCTCACAACATCTCCAACCGCTGTATTGGGCACAAAAATAACAAGGTCATCAATTCTGCCAATGCCGCTACCATCCGAGGACATAGCGGTAATATCAAGCTTTACTATATCGTTTTTTATAATATTTGTTATCTTGTTTTTCATAGATTAAAATATCCAGTTCTCCATATCGGCAAATACGTCATACTCAGTAACAGCTGAGTTTCCGCTGAGGGTTCCTGAAAAAACCGCTGTTGAGTTTTTATACATAATGGGAATAAAGGGTGTTTTCAAATCAAAGGTGCGCAGAAAATCCGTAAGAGGCATTTCTCCCGAAAGATACTTATTATATGCTGCGAGGGTTTCACCGCCGTCATCGCACAAATTAAGCGCAGAAGGCGTAAGCATCGGAGAAATATCGTTATCGGGGGTTAACTTCACTTCACCTATAAACAGGTCATAATCCCCTGCTGAAACGCGGGCTTTATATGCCTCTGTTTCTTCCTCTATAAGCGTAACGCCAATTCCTGTTGCCTCAAGAGATAGTTTTACGGACTGTGCCGCTCTAAGACGAGCTGGGTTATCCTTATTAACAGCAAGGCTAAGAATAACGGGGGCTGAGTCTGCATCTATAAAAATATTATTTTCATTTTTTTCGGTAAGTCCGGATACAGCAAAAAGCTCTGCCGCCGCCTGAGTATTTGTTAAGTCAAAGGCATAATCCTTGGTATTAAGATATGAAGCCTGTGGATGAAAAGGCGCTGCGGTGGCATAGCCCGAATTTGCGTAGGCATCACTCAGAATTGCTTTTCTGTTTATAACGAGAGAAATAGCCTTTCTGAAATCCTGATTTGCAAGATAGGTATTTGAGCCGTTAATGCCAAGGTAAATAAGATTATTGCTTAAAACAGGGGATGTTTTTGCCGCCGCAGTTTTAAGGTCAAAACCCGAGGTGGCATAAACAAAATTCACACTTCCGATTTTAACCATATGGGGCAGTGTTGAATATTTATGGATTTCAACAAGTGAAATATTTTTTATTTTGGGCGCTTTTTGTGTACTATTCTCGTTTACCGAAAGTGAAAGTGGCGTTTCCTGCTCATTAAAGGTGTATCTTCCACTTCCTATAGCGCGACTTTCATTTGATCCGCCTTTAATAATTGGAAAATTAAGATTTCTTATAAAGTTTATATCGGCGCTCTTAAGTGCAAAATTGACCGAATTTCCCTTAGGTGTACAAGATGCTGCATTTTTTAACCTTGCAGAATAATAAGCACTGTTTTTAGCAGCTTTAAACGATGCCGCAACATCCTGAGCTGTTATGGTGCTTCCGTCTGAAAATTTAAGCCCGCTCTTTAAGGTTACTGTACAGTCATTTCCCTCTTGCGTCACCTTATCAGCAATTACAGGAACTGCGTTAAAGTTCTTATCAAGTTTAAAAAGCGGGTCGTAAAGCAGTGTTCCCAGATAAAAATTGGCGCTTTGTTTTGCGTTGTAAGGATTTAATGAATCATCTGAAAAATATGGGAGAGAGAAAATATGCTCTTTATCAGGTTGCTCAGACTGCACATTTTCACTACTAGAAATTTCCGTTTTACTTTCGTTTGAGGTTGGCGCCTTAGAAGAACAAGAGGTGACCGACGAAAAAGCAAAAATCATGCAAAGGAGCCACACAAACTTTTTCAAATCGTTCACCTCTTTTGTGTTTTATATTCTATGAAGGATTTCAGTGTAATTTGGCATAGGCCAATATTTACTGTCTACAATAAGCTCAATACTGTCACAAGCTGCTCTGAGAGCGCTCATTGACATAGTAATTTCATCTCTGCACCACTCTGCCTGAGCGAGTGTACCCTCAATATCACACAGTTTCTTAACATTTTTGCTGAGAGTGTCAATACAAGCTGAAACTTCATCAATATGTGCTGAAAGCTCCTTGCATAGCTTTTCAACAGACTTACTTGATGAGCCTATCTTTTTAAGATTCAATGCGGACTCCGCAACATCTCCCGCATATTTAATGCAGGCGGGAAGAATTTGTCTTGTTGCCATTTCAAGCATAGTACCTGCTTCGATATTTATAGTCTTAACATAATTTTCAAGACAAATCTCATACCTCGAATGGCACTCTATACTACTCAAAACGTGATGCTTTTCAAAAAGAGAAATATTCTTTTCATCCGTAAGCGCTTTTGCGGCATCAACAGTGCTTCTCATAATGCAAAGGCCGCGGCGCTTTGCCTCACTGAGCCACTCTTCAGAATAATTGTTTCCGTTAAATATTATTCTGCCATGGTTTTTCATTGTATATGCAACGAGTTCTATTACACCCTCATCAGCGCTTTCTGCTTTTTCAAGCATTTCTGCAACTAACTGGAGTGCCTCTGCGCAGGCGGTATTCATAACATATGTAGAAACAGCAACCGAAGCCGAAGAGCCTACCATACGAAACTCAAATTTATTGCCAGTAAAGGCAAAGGGCGAGGTTCTGTTTCTGTCAGATGCATCACAATTAAGTGTGGGCAAAACTGCTACATCATCGAGAATTTTCTTTGTTTTAAGCTCATTCTGAGCATTGTGCTGTGCAATGTTATTGAGCACATTAGTCAGCGCATCGCCAAGGTAAATGGAAATTATGCTCGGTGGTGCTTCGTGACCGCCGAGACGGCAATCGTTGTTGTGGGATGCTGCAGAAAAACGAATTAAATCCTGATAACGATCAACCGCAATAATTACAGCGCAAAGGAAGGTTAAAAACTTAATATTTTGCTCAGGATGCTTTCCGCTTTTTAAGAGATTTTCTCCTAAGTCGGTCGCAAGTGACCAGTTATTATGTTTTCCCGAACCGTTAATACCGTCAAAAGGCTTTTCGTGAAGCAAGCAGGCAAGACCAAGCTTTTTAGCCTCAATGCGCATTGTTTCCATAACAATCTGATTATGGTCGCAAGCCTTATCAGCCTCACAATAAAGCGGGGCTAATTCGTGCTGCGCAGGGGCAGCCTCGTTATGCTTTGTTTTAGAGCTGACGCCGAGCTTCCAAAGTTCATTATCAAGCTTGTGCATAAACTCAGATACACGCAGACGAATTCTACCGCAGTAATGGTCACCAAGCTCCTGACCTTTTACAGTTTTTGCGCCGAACAGAGTCCTTCCGCAAATTTTAAGGTCAAGACGGTTTTCGTAATCCTCGCGGTCAACAAGAAAATATTCCTGTTCTGCGCCAACAGTAGGAATAAC
>JAZOOR010000075.1:0-17217 GCA_045655125.1 Oscillospiraceae bacterium | reverse complement strand
GTAGAGAGCATAAGCAGATATTCTAAAACTGTAATAATAACGTTCTTTTTGTCTGTCACAGTAAATCCTCCTCTGCTTTTTTTACTGCACGGCGGATAAATTCACCCGAGCGCAGTAGAGTGCCTATTCTAACTGCATTTTGGTGCATTTCCCCGTATTTTTCCTCAGAAATAGCATTTAGTTTTTCCTCAAGTTCTGATAAACTCTCAACACAAATTCCAAGAGAGTTTCGCTCTATATAGTCGGCAAGTGCCGCCTCTTTCCAGATAATAACAGGCAGACCTGCCGCAAGATACAGAGATGCCTTGTGCGGATTGTTGATTTTAAGGTACTGCCCCGTCACGCCCTCGCAGGTGTCGGTGCTATCACCGTCCCACACAAGCCCAAAGCTGCCACTGAGCGCGCCAGCAAGCTCATCGGGGGGGAACGCGCCGCAGTAGTTAAAGGAATGCTCGCGCCCGCTATCAAAGTTTCCGCCGTAGACATTTAATTTTGCATCGCTCGGTTTAAGCTCATATAAATAACCGCTCTTATCGGGGTCGAGATTTCCCGCAACGCAAACAGTACGGGTAAAATCTCTCTTGCTCTTGTTTTCGGGGCAGAGATAGTCAAAAATTCCAAGCTCAACGAGGTGCGAGGCGCTAATGGACATCTTTTCACAGACGTGTTTTTTCATACTCTCGTTGTGAACAATAATTTTAGCACACAAGCTAAGAAGCCTTTTTTCAAGCTCTGCCGATTTTTCATCACGCATAAAGCGTGCCGACTCCAAATCGTGAACAACCAAAATAATTTTAAAAGCCTTTTTTTCTAAAACAGAGAGTAAAATCGGCATAAATTTAGTGTTAAAAAAACTGTAAATTGGAGACTGAAGAACAATCTCCGCTCCGTTTTCTAAGGACTTAAGTTTTTTTATAAGGCGCAAAAAGTGGGGAATTTTTTCAAATCCAAAACATTCTGTAACGTCAATGGCCTCAAAGCCCTCATTTTTTAATACTGTGCGTATATCGCCCTTGGCTTTATACCCTGCGTTAATTGTGTTATGGGGGATTTCGGTTAAAACATATTTAGAAACGTTTTCAAAAAAGGTTTGCAGAGAAGAAACAGAGGCACATATGTCAAAGCCTGCCGCCGCAAGCTGTGAGTGGGTGTCGGGGCGCTCTGCGGCGTCTGCTCTGCTGAGAATTTGCTCTGCCCAAGCTGTAGCAGATTTCTTAAGACTTATAAAGCTAACAAGCTCGGTCGCTGCCGCCTCAGCAGGAATAACATCTGCGCTCGCAAAGCAAGGCAGCCCCGTTGCCTGCGCCTCTAAAAGCGAAATTCCAAGCCCCTCAAAAGCGCTCGGGAAAACAAATAGGTCAATAGCTGACAAAAGACGCGGAATGTCGGTGCGCACACCTAAAAACGAAACATTACCCTCGATTTTGAGTTCTTTAGCCCTTTGCCTGAGTTTTTGCTCATCTTCGCCGCCGCCGACAAGCAGTAGATATGCGTCAGAGCGCCGAGCAAGAATAGCTTTAAATATGTCAAGCAAAAAGAGCTGATTTTTCTGCCTGTGCAGCCTGCCGATATTTCCGATAATGAGCTTATCCGAAACAGAAAGCTCGCGCCGAACTTCATCTCGAGCCGCCTTTGAAAAGGCAAAGGCGCTACAGTCAATAGCATTGGGGATTATCTTAAATCTATCTGAGCACTGCAATTTTTTGCTGAAAAACCAGTCAGCCGCAAGAGAGCTACACGCCCAGAAATGCGTTGCGTACCGCTCTGTAAATGAACGATTTAATCGGTGCAAAAGACCTCGCGCAAAGCTATCCATATTTTGCGCATTGTGGCTGTGGATAATTCGGCAGCCAATACCAAACTTTTTAGCCATTTTTAGATAGTCGATGTTTGCAAGGCTGCAAACATTCACCCAAACGGCACAGTAATCCTGCGCCCGCGCTTTAAAAAAGGAGTAAAGCTCTTGGCGGTAGCGCGCCGCATTTTTACTTCGGGCGCAAATTTTAAAAACCTCGCCGCCAAGTGCGCGGATTTCTTCCTCATAGGCAACCGTCTCTGTATTACAGAGAAAGTCAAACTGCACCCGCTCGCGCGAGATAGCGCGGTAATAGGTCATCAAAAAGCTCTCAACGCCGCCGTACATTTCGGTCATTCCGAAAACAAGAACTTTTTTCACTCCGCTGCCGCCCTTCGCTTAAAATTTTCCAAATTATATTTTACTATAAACCTCCCCGATTGTCAATTTTACTCCGAACCCCTAAACAGTATATACAAACGGGCAAAAACACAAAATAAAATACAAAAAGTATAACAAAAAAGCTCCCCTCAGGGAGCCTTTTTAGCTAATTTTCAGAAATATCAAGTCCTGCAAAAAACGCGTCGTATTCGCAGGAATAAATTTTTTTAAGCTCGATAATAACGCTTGCGCGGATATTAAGCTCGCCAGCCTCATATTTTGCATATGTGCTTCTGCCGATATCGCAACCTCTGCGCTGTAGCTCTGCGCAAAGCTTTTCTTGAGAAATGCCCTTTTTTAAACGAAGTGCGCGGAGATTCTCTCCCATATTGCGGTCACGTCTTATCTTCTGCTCCATCTTTTTTACCTCACACAATATAATTGACCAGTATTGGTTGCAACTAATTATATTGTATGTTATACTGACTAAAAATATTGTCCGCTATATTGGTCAATAATAAAGGTGAGGAGCATAGAAATGAGATGTGGTTTTGTTAAAAGAGCTGTTTGTATTATTTTTGCGTGGGTGTTGGTGATTTGTTTTGTTTCTTGTACACAGAGGGAAGGTGGAAAAGAGAAGTGGGCGCAAAGCAGCGCCTATGTTTTTTCAGAGGTAGACCGTATTGAAATGAAAGAAAATGTAGTTTGTGCGGATAGTGCATATAAAATAGAATTTGAGTTTGAACTCTTATCAAATAACTGCGTAGGAAATGAGTGGGAAAAATGTGTATTTCTAAATGGGAAAGAGATAGAAAGCGGAGAAACAATAACGGCAAAATCAGAGGAGTGTGTTGATATAAAGGTGGAAATTACTGAAAAAGATAAAATACCCGATAGCGGCAGTGGCTCGGAACAGCTTCTTATTAAAGACGGACAAAGTGGCTCTATAAAGATAAAAGTTTGTGAAAACCGCGGGCAGTATTCGGCAAACGCGGCTTTGTGGGAATTTAGATATAGTATATCCGCTGATAATACATAAAAAAGCTCCCCTCAGGGAGCCTTTTGTGTGGCTGTATCTTAGAAATTACAATTAGACAGAATAGCGATTACTGATTATACGGTGAATCCTCTTTCATCTCTGAGTAGCTCGAATAAAATAAACTATCAATCGCTTGCTTGTCAGACATTTTAACTATATTACAATATGACTGAGAAAATAATTTAGCGCCATCATTGCTCAAATGATAATTATCATAAAAGGATATTTTATCATTAAATAACTGGTATCTTGCTTTCAGCAAGTTAAAATCGTATAACTTAACATTGTATTCCGCGCTAAGCTCTTTTAAGTTTGAATAAAACACATCCCAATTACTCGATTCCCAAATGCAAGAATCAGACACAGGGGTTACAACAAAAATTACGTTAGCACCAGCCTTGCGACAGGAGTCTATCATTTTTTCAAGTACTACAATGTTTTCTTTATTTATAGTTGTTTCGTTTGTATTGCTATTGTATTTTTCTTGAATTTCTGACTTGTTAAGCGTTAGGTCTGTTGCATTAAGCGGGGCATACCCTTTGTTAGAATCTTGAGTGTCTTGGGCTGAGGGACGTAGTATTTTCTTTAAAAGTGAAAAAGTACCATTTGTAAAATAGTAGGAATACGGCAAATCCCAATGAAAAACATCAATATTACTTAAAAAATAAGCAACTCTGCCCTTTGCGGAGTTAAGCCTAGGGACAACATGTAAATCTCCCTCAATCTCATTTAAAGGTCTTGTTAATGCATTGTATGATATTTCAAAAATAACATTTTTAACATGATTTCGCTGAAGCTCTTCATTGAGGATAGCTTCACGGCCTTTGAATGTCATTAGGGCACCGCTCAGATTATAGCTTGAACAATTAAGATTATCATCTATAATACTTGGAACAAAGGCTCTCAGCCCATGGGAAGCGCCGATAATCAAATAATCAAGCTCGCCGGCTAATTCACTTCTGATTTTGCGATCGCTTACATCATTAAAATAAACGCTTATAGAGGTAGCAGATATAACCGCAGCAATAATGATAAAAACTAATGATACAAGAATTGCTTTTTTAAAATGCCTCATACAAAAACGCCCCTTCCTTGGAAGCGGGAATTCCCACTACAACTATTATAAAAAATATAGCTAACAAGGCAGCCATTCTTAGCCAAAGCGGCAATTTTGCAAAATAATTTCTTATTGGTTTTTTTCTTTGCAAAAAGCTTAATATTATCCACAAAATCAGCATAAAAATAGCAATAGCTATTTTTAAGAGATTTTCGCCTGCTAAAAAGGGGAACAGGGTGCTGAAAGATGATGTAATCGTGTGTTCACTAAATCCTCTGCCAATTAGCCCTAAACCTTGAGACAGGGTGCCCACCTCAGGAATAACCTTTATAAAGCTAACGAGAACATAGGTTCTTATTACCTGAAAAACTCTCCACAAGGAATTTGCCTCATTAATGTGCAGCTTTTCCCTTAGAAACGCATATATGGGTTCTAACCATAAGGATAAAATTATAAATATACCGTTTACTATTCCCCACACGATATAAGCCCAGCTTGCGCCATGCCATAGCCCTGTGGCAGTCCATGTTATCAGTAAGGCAATTGTTGCGGGAAAGGTTTCGCTAAAATGCTTACCAAACCCAATTGTTTTCTTGCCGAGCTTTCTGCTCCAATTTGACATCGCAACCGGAAAATATATGTACTTTTTAAACCAAGCGCCCATGGTCATATGCCACCTGCGCCAGTATTCAGCAACATTTTTTGAGAAATACGGTCTTTGAAAGTTTTCAGCGAGCTTTATGTCCAGCATTTCACAATAACCGCACATAATGTCCATATATCCTGAAAAATCCGCATATATCTGTATGCTATACATAAAAATTCCAATAAAGGCGGTTAATCCAATATAACTATGATAATTGGCAAAAACATCCTTAACCCAGGGCGCAAGGATATTGGCAATTACCATTTTCTTCATAAATCCCCAGAGCATTCGCTGAAAGCCTCTGGAGTAATTATTATAGGTAAAAGAGTGTTCAGAGAATAACTCCTTAGATAACTGCTCAAAATCGCTTATCGGACCTTGCGTCATCTGTGGAAAAAAACTAACAAACAACAGTGCTTTAAAATAATTTTTTTCGGCTGAGTAATATTCCCAATAGACATCCACCAAATAACCGATCGATTGAAAGGTGTAGAAAGAAATTCCCAAGGGTATTATTAGATTCAAGTTATCTTCTATGGGCTCAAAGCCGAAAAGAATCAAGATACTGTTAGAGCTGTTTATGGCAAAGTGACAATATTTAAAGAAACAGAGAATGCCAATGTTTAATAAAAGGGTTAAAACTAATATGATCCGTCTCTTTCTTTGGATTTTTTCCTTGTATTGAGTTTTTTGCTCTTTTGATAGTAACTGCTTGTTTTGTTTTAAATACAGCTTTTTTTGGTCACTTAATGACTGCATAAGTCTGGCTGATAAATATATTGTGCTTGCGGTTAATAAAACAAAGAAGATACCATTAACACTAATAATCAAATAGAAGATTATACTGGAAAACAAGAGCACAACCCATTGCGCCCTTTTTGGTACAATATAGTACACAATTAGTGTTAAAAAACAAAAGGTCAGAAAAGCGAAGGAAGTTATTGTCATAGTTTACTCCTACTCCTCTTCCAGAATAGCCTGTATCATATCCCAAATCTTTTTTGCGCTGTTAAAGTTTTCGTTTCTCATCCACTTAGGTCCGATTTCAATGTCGAACTCATCACAAATGTTAGTTATAAGCGTAATGATGCTAAGGGAATCGTAAACCTTGCCGTCTACTAAATTTTCCTCGGTTTCGTAATCGACATCAGGATTGATATCGTTCATTATTTCGAGTAGCTGTTCCATGATTTTTTCTCCTTTTTTATATGGATCTTTATGTATATAGGGCTCGAAGTTTTTGTCTGTCGATTTTTCCGTTAGCGTTTAGCGGAAGCTCGTCCACTACAACCACCTTTCCTGGAACCATATACGATGAAAGATGGTTTTTTAGAATGCTTTTAATCTCCTGTGCTGACACCGAAACATTCGGGGCTGTTTTACAAATCAGAACTATCTTTTTCTTATTTAAATCATATAAGCAACAACAATGACTAATAATATCTAATTTAGTGCAGACAGCCTCTATCTCACCCAGCTCAATTCTATGACCCATATGTTTAATCTGAAAATCTGTTCTTGACGCAAAAATCAGATTGTTATCTTCGTCATAATATGCCAGATCGCCTGTCTTAAAGCACCGTTCCATACCGCATCCGAAATCTCTGTGTTGAAATGCTTTTTCTGTCTTTTCCCTATCGTTAAAATATTCTATAGCTAATGCCTCAGTTACTACAAACATTTCGCCAATCTGATTAGGCTTATCAATTATTTTGCCGTTATCATCAATTAAATTAATACGACAGTTGCTAAACACCTTGCCAATTGGTAATGCGAGCCGCTCCAAATCAGAAGGCTTAACCTCATAGTAACAGCAAACACCGGCAGTTTCGGAAGAACCATAAAGATTGACATATTTAATATGGGGGAGGGTGTTTACCCAGGTTTTTAAATGCTTTATCTGCATTACTTCACCAACAAAGAAAACTTTTTTCAGTGTTTGAGGAACAACAAGAGAAAAAGGGTTGAGTTGAGCGACTATTGATAGTGCTGTTGGAACCCAGCAGGCGTATGTAACTTTTTTCTCATTTATATAATCAATAAGTTCGGGAGGTAATGAGAATAATGTAGATGGCAATATTTCCATTGTACAGCCCAATTTCAGCATTAGATAAATATCCTTTGCAGATGCATCAAAAAAGAAAGGAGTTTGATTTCCGATAACCTCGTCCTGTGTAAAATCAAAGGTATCGGTAAACGCCTCAACAAAACTAATGACAGCGCTGTGGCTTTTTACAACGCCTTTGGGAACACCGGTTGAACCTGAGGTATAAACCATATATGCAGGGGTTTCGCCGGTAATTTGTGCAGGTTGAAAGCTGCTATCATTTACGCAATCGGTAGCTGATTCAGTGTAGAAAGCTTTACTGAAATTTACCTGACTGATAATATCCTGATTTTTATCTAAACCCAAAATAATTTCGAAATCAGAATCGCTGATTATCATCTGCATTTTAGGAGTGGGCATATCAGGGTCAATGGGAACATAGAAGTTTCCGCTGTATAATACACCTAAAAACATCGCGATTGTTTCTACGTTATGATTGGCAATAACACCGATAGGACAATTTTGTAGATTGTGAGTAGAAATAAGATATGCAAATTTCTTTGCAGAGGAATAAAGTTCCCTATATGTATACTTCTTATTTGTATCTGAGATTGCGGTTTTTTCAGGATATCTTTTGACATCATTTACAAGATAGTCTATTAGGTTTGATATAGAAATCACCACTTTCTTATTTAATACTGCATCAAAGGTATTCTATTTTTGCGTCTATTTAGAATATTATACAATTAAATATGAATATAATCAATACATTTTGTTTGAAAATTATAGAATAGGCTTAGAGAAAAAATGGGAGAATACAAACAAAACGAGACTTAATGCTTTTATTTTTGAGAAATGAGTAAAAAACTGAATAGTTAAAAATAATGGACAAAACCCCCTTGAAAAAGGGGGTTTTTAGTTTGAAAACTATTAGAATTCGAGGGATTTTTCGATGTGGGCGGCGACGTCGGCAATTTTAATGCGCTCCTGCTGCATAGTGTCGCGGTCGCGGATGGTAACGCAGCCATCTTCTAAGCTGTCAAAGTCAAAGGTGATGCAGAAGGGTGTGCCGATTTCGTCCTGACGGCGATAGCGCTTGCCGATGGAGCCTGCCTCGTCAAAGTCAATCATAAACTTCTTGGAAAGCTCTGCATAAAGAGCCTCGGCAGGCTCGGAGAGCTTTTTGGAAAGGGGCAGAACGGCCGCCTTGAAGGGAGCGAGAGCAGGATGAAGGTGCATAACTGTTCTGACATCGTTTTTCTCGGCGTCGATAACCTCTTCATCATATGCGTTGCAGAGGAATGCGAGTGTTACGCGGTCAGCGCCAAGCGACGGCTCGATAACATAGGGGACATATTTCTCATTAGTTTCGGGGTCGAAATAGTCCATAGGCTGTCCGCTGTGGTTCTGGTGCTGAGTGAGGTCGTAGTCGGTTCTGTCGGCAACGCCCCAAAGCTCGCCCCAGCCAAACGGGAAGAGGAACTCAAAGTCGGTGGTGGCCTTAGAGTAGAAGCAAAGCTCGTCGGGGTCGTGGTCGCGAAGGCGCAGGCTCTTTTCCTCAATTCCGAGATTTAAGAGCCAGTCGCGGCAGTAACCGCGCCAGAAATCGAACCACTCAAGGTCGGTGCCCGGCTTGCAGAAGAACTCAAGCTCCATCTGCTCAAACTCGCGGATACGGAAAATAAAGTTCCCGGGGGTAATCTCGTTTCTGAAGGATTTACCAATCTGAGCAACACCGAAAGGAACCTTTTTACGAGTGGTGCGCTGAATGTTTTTAAAGTTAACAACGATACCCTGAGCAGTTTCGGGGCGCAGATATATGGTAGAGGAATTATCCTCGGTTACACCCTGGAAGGTCTTGAACATAAGGTTAAACTTGCGAATATCGGTAAAATCGCACTTACCGCAAGAGGGGCAGGCGATGTTGTTGTCGCGTATGTAGGCTGCCATCTCGTCGTCGCTCCAGCCGGCAGGATTTATGTCGAGATTGTTCTCTGCGGCATAGTCCTCAATCAGCTTGTCGGCGCGGTGACGGGTTTTGCAAGCCTTGCAGTCCATAAGAGGATCAGAAAATCCACCGAGGTGTCCCGATGCAACCCAGGTTTCAGGATTCATAAGGATGGCGCTGTCAAGACCTACGTTGTAGGGGCTTTCCTGAACAAATTTTTTCCACCAAGCCTTTTTGATGTTGTTTTTAAGCTCAACTCCCAAAGGTCCGAAATCCCAGGAGTTAGCAAGTCCGCCGTAGATTTCGCTGCCGGGGTAAACAAAGCCGCGGCCTTTGCAAAGAGCTACGATGCTGTCCATTGTCTTTTTTGAGTTGTCCATTTTTATATACCTCTTTTTTAAAATTTACTTTGTATTGGTAGCGGCGCGCCGCAGTGCAGCCACCTCGGCTTTGGTAAGCTCGCGCCACTCTCCCGGCTTTAACATTCCGAGCTTCAAGGGACCTATTGCGGTGCGTTTAAGCCTGCCAACTGTAAGGCCTACCGCCTCGCACATTTTTCTTATCTGCCTGTTTCTGCCCTCGCGGATTGTCATTTCCATAACACTTCTGTCAGCGGTGGCAGACACAATGTTGATAATAGCGGGAGCGGTCATACGCCCGTCTATCATAACACCCGAGGAAAGCTCCGATGCAATTTCATCGGTAACAAGGCTGTCCACAGTAACACGGTAGCGCTTTGAGATGTGGAATTTTGGGTGCATCAGCATATTTGCAAAATCGCCGTCGTTAGTAAGAAGGAGCAGCCCCTCCGACACCTTGTCAAGCCTGCCGATAGGGTAGACGCGGCAGCCGACATCCTCTACTAAATCGAGAACGGTGCGCCTGCCCATTTCGTCACTCATAGTGGTAACGTAGCCGCGCGGCTTGTATAGCGCTAAGTAGAGCTTTTCGCGTTTGCGCTGAAAATGAATGGGCTCGCCGTCAACAGTAATTCGGCACTGATGAGGGTCTGCCTGCTGCCCGATTTTTGCAGGGTGACCGTCAACTCGAACGGCACCTGCGCGGATAAGCTCCTCGGCACGTCTTCGGGAGCAAATTCCCGCCTCGGATAAGATTTTTTGCAGTCTTTCTTTCATAAAATTCCTCCAACGGCACCTCGCGGCGCGGTTTTTTTATTTAAAAAGGCTAAAAAGCCAATCTATCAACTTTTCAAATGGGTTTTTCTTTTCTTCAAATTGTTTTTGCCATAGGTGGTGTGCCGATTTTGCGGCAATAATCGTTCTCTCGCCTAAAACCGTGTCCCCAACGCAGTAGTAAAGGCTGCCCACCACCTGCCCTTTAAAAACGGGGGCATACTCAAAGGGGCGCAGCGTGATTTTGCACTCAACCTTTTCGCCCTCTCGGACGAAAAGCTCTGGCGCCTCGCCCGCAAGAGAAAGCAGAATTTCGCTATGCTCGCTGTTAACTATGGGCAGTGCGGGAAGCTCCTCTTTGGGAGCGGGAGTTTCTTTGTATAGTGAGAAACCATAGTCGTAGAGCGATTTGTGGTCTTGCCAGTCATTTGGGGCAGAAAGAGTAACGCAAACGAGGGTGCGTCCACCTCTTTTTACCGCTGAAACAAGACAGCGCCCTGCTTTTTTGGTAAAGCCCGTTTTAATTCCGATGCAGCCCTCAAGCTCGCGCACAAGTCGGTTGTGGTTAGAAAAGGTGCGCCTGACCTCTGGTTGCCCATAGCTGACAGTATACCTTGACTTACTACAAATCTCAAGAAAATCGGGGTTTTTTATCGCTTCTGCGCCGAGGAGCGCCATATCATAGGCGGTTGAATAGTGTTTGTCATCGTGAAGCCCCGAGGGAGTAACAAAATTTGTGCTTTTCATTCCAATCTCGGCGGCGCGCTCATTCATTTTCTGAGCAAAGCCTTGGCTGTCACCCGAAATACGCACTGCGGCAGCGTTAGCCGCATCGTTGCCCGAGAGCATAAGCTGACCTACCGCAAGGGTTTTCAGGGTAACGATGTCACCGTCTAAAAGCCCCATAGAAGAGCCTTCAACCCGAATTGCAGTGCTGTCAACCTTAAAAGGAGTGTCCCTTTCACTGCTTTCGAGGCACAAAAGCGCGGTCATAATCTTTGTAGTGCTTGCCATAGGCCGCTTTGCGTATGCGTCCTCTTCAAAAAGGATTTTTCCTGTGTCTGCATCGAGTAAAATTGCAGATTTTGCCGAAACCGAAACGGCGGCAAAGCTCTTAACGGGGAAAACTCCCAAAATAAAACAAAGTACAACAAAAAGCGAAACAAGCGCTCTTTTCATAAGCTCACCCTTTTAAATCAAATTACTGATTTATATGCGGGTAGTGAGCGGGACTTGCTAAAATCTACTCCTCGACGCTCTTGTCCTTTTTTATAAGAGAGGTAAGCTGAGAAATAGCATCGGGAATAATGTTGCAAAGGCGGTCAATGCTCTCGCCGTCCTTAGCAAGCTGCAAAAGACGAACAGTCCCGTTTTCGATAACTAAAAATGCCTTGGGGGTAACGGTTATTCCCGCTCCGCCTCCGCCTCCAAAAAGGTCCTTTGGGTTTTTGCTCGGGAAATCAGAGCCGCCCGAGGCAAAGCCTAAGGAAAGCTTGGAAACGGGGATAATAGTGATATTTTCGGCAACTTCAATGGGCTTTCCGACAACAGTTTCAGAGTCGGCAAGCTCCCTTACCTTTTGAATGGTGGCTTCCATAAGTCCTGTAATGGGATGTTCACTCATTTTCATTTCTCTCCTTTTTTGTTTTTATCGGGGAGCGCATCTGAAATTCTCAGAAGCTCCGGAATTATCTCGTGTACATGGAATATTAGCCTGATTGGTAAAAACCAAAGCGTTGCATATAATGTATACAAGGTTTTTTTGCTGTCGTAGTCGGGCACAATGGTGACATTTCTCTTTTTAATAGAGATTGTGTTTGCAATTACTGCGAGTGCGCCGTGCAGATATGCCGAAAGCTTCCCGCAAGAAACGGCAATCTCAGCGGCATCCTCTCCGCCAACACGCACGGCAAGGTCAATATTTGCATTGTGCATAGATAGAATAAGCCTTGTTACTCTGCCCGCCGAGGAAATGCCCGAAATCAGAGCCTCGAGCTTATCTAAGAAGCTGTCCCCCGAGCTTTTCTGAGGCTCGGATGGGGGAGAAATCTTCTTTTCCTGACCTTTGCCCGTCTTTTTGCTGCCTTTTTTCTTTTTTTGCGGCAGCAGCCTTATCTTAATGAAAAGGTAACGCAGAAAAACCTGTGTTTTGTCGCCTATATAGGTGACACATAGCCGCACAGGGAAAAGTAGCAGCACAAAAATCAGCGCAAGGACTGATAAAAATATAATTAAAGCTAACAGCCAGCCGTTCATTACTGCTCCTCGCTCTGCTCTAACAAAGCCGCGGCCTCACTAAGCGGTTGCGCAAGCTCTGCAGCGCTCGCATCAGAGGGGAGCGCGGGCAGGGTGTCAAGCCCTGAAAGACCAAAGGCACGCAAAAAGTTTGCGGTGGTGCGAAATGCGATAGGTCTGCCCGGCAGGTCCATTCTGCCTGCCTCTTCGATAAGCTCCTTTTCGCAAAGCGTGGAAACAACTCCCGAGCAGTCAACTCCGCGGATTTGCTCCATAAAAGCTCTTGTGACGGGCTGATTGTAGGCTATTATGGCGAGAACCTCAAGCGCCGCCTGTGAAAGCGGCTGGTTGCGCCTTATGTCAAGAGCTGCGCGGATATGCGAGGCAAACTCCTTGGCGCTGACCATCTGATAAGAGTCCTCAAGCTTTAAGATACGAATTCCGCCCTCGCGGCTTTCGTAATCATCCGAAATTTGTGTAAGTAATTTTTTAGCAGTGGGTAAATCAACCTCGATAACCTCGGCAATTCGCGCCACGGGAACAGGCTCGCCGCTTGCAAAAAGAATTGCCTCTATTGCACCTCTATGTTCTCTGAATCCCAATCTGTATCTCCTCCTGCTGCGTTGTAGCTGATAAGTTTGCCATCGTCAGAAACGGTAACGCGCGAGTGACGGATAAGCTCTAAAACTGCAAGAAAACTTGCTACAAGCTCGTATCTGTCACTGTTCTGACTCCAGATTTCTTCGATAGGTACATTTTTGCTACCAATGACCTTGGAAAGAATAAGGGTTATGCGCGAGCGGATTGAAACCATCCGCCTTGCGACTATCTGTGTAAAGCTGGAAACGGGCGGCGGCAGCTTTCTCTTGTTTCTGCCTGCCATGGCAAGATATGCTTCTAAAAGCTTTTGCTTGTCCGCAGTTCCCGTAAAGGTTTTGGGAAGCTCAATTTCGGCAGCCTCACGAACATAAATATCTCCGCCGCAGTTTCTGCTTTTGAGTTCCTCAGCCACCTGCTTGCAGACACTGTATTCAAGCAGTTGTCCCTCAAGCTCGATTTTCATTTCCTCGGCTTCCTCTTGGTGATGGGGCAGCAGCATAGCGGTTTTGATATAAACAAGCCTTGCCGCCATTTCAAGAAACTCACTCGCGACATCCATATCCTGCTGCTGCATTTCTGCAATATAGGCAAGATACTGCTCAAGAAGCTGTGAAATGGGAATATCGTAAATATCTAATTTGTGCTTTGCGATAAGTGAAAGCAAGAGGTCCAAAGGGCCTTCAAACTTTTCAAGCTTAAATTCGGGTGCGCCCAAAATAAAGCATCCTTTCTCTTGAAAATTAGCCTTGCATAGCAAGCTGCATAACAACATTGAGCGGAATGTATCCCGCAGAGCCCATAAAGAAGGTTATTTTATCAAACAACCATAAAAACAGACCCGAGACAAAACTTATAATGTTAGATAAGAAATTTGTGTTTCTGTTGAGAAGTAAAATTCCCAGAATAAGATAAGAGCTGTAACGCTCGAGATTATCCATAAAAGCCTGCGCGCGATAGGGGAGAAAATGGTTTAAGATACGCGAGCCGTCAAGCGGGGGAATGGGGAGAAGATTAAAGAATGCAAGATACGTGTTAGTTTGCATCATAATAAAGAAGAGCCAGTTTAAAAAGTAGAAAAAAACAATCTCGGTAGCTCCCCCTAAAAGAAGCGCGCCCTTTGAAAGAATCATAAATAAAAGCGCTAAAATAAGATTTGAAACGGGGCCTGCAAGGGCGGTGAGCGCCATTCCTAGCCGCATATTACACTTAAAGCGCATAGGATTTACGGGGACGGGCTTTGCCCAGCCAAATCCGAAAAGCACCATCGAGATGGTTCCGAAAAGGTCAAGGTGAGCCAAAGGATTTATGGTAAGTCTGCCCTGATAATACGCCGTATCGTCACCTAATTTGTAGGCAATAAAGCCGTGAGCCAGCTCGTGAAGTGGCAGGGAAATTATAACCATTAAAATAAAAGGAAGATATTCAATAACAGTAAAATATAAATTATCCAAAGCCTTCAACTCCCTTTAATAAAAAACTCCCATCTTAACTACAAATTATACCATATCTACTTACAAATTACAACACCAAAATAAAAGCTATTGATATTAAAAAATTGTTTTGTTATAATAAGAATATTGACGGAAAAACTCAAATTTTTCATAGAAAGAGGAAAAAAATGGCAGCGGATAAACTTGTTATAAAGGGTGCAAGAGAGCACAACCTTAAAAATATAAATGTTGAAGTGCCGCGCGATAAGCTTGTCGTGTTTACAGGCCCGTCGGGGTCGGGTAAAAGCTCGCTTGCCTTTGACACCATTTATGCCGATGGTCAGAGGCGCTATGTCGAGAGTCTTTCCTCGTATGCGAGAATGTTTTTAGGTCAGATGGACAAGCCTGAAGTGGATAGCATTGAGGGACTTTCCCCTGCAATATCAATCGACCAGAAAACCACCTCTAAAAACCCCCGCTCCACCGTCGGAACGGTTACCGAGATATATGACTACCTGCGCCTGCTGTATGCAAGAATAGGTGTTCCGCACTGCCCCGTCTGCAATAGAGAGATAAAACAGCAGTCTGTTGACGAGATAGTTGACAGAATAATGAAATACCCCGAGGGCACCCGTCTTGTGCTTCTTGCCCCTATAGTGCGCCGCCGCAAAGGTGAGCACAAAAAAGAGCTTGAGGCGGCGCAGAAATCGGGCTTTGTCAGAGTGCGCGTAGACGGCAGTATGTATGACCTGTCCGAAGAAATTTCTTTAGACAAAAACAAAAAGCACGATATAGAGATAGTAGTAGACCGCCTTGTTATAAAAGATGGAATAACTTCTCGCCTTGCAGATTCGCTCGAAACGGCATTAAAAACTGCAAACGGGCTTGTTATTGCACAGACCGAGCAGGAAGAAGCGCTGTTTTCTCAGCACTATAGCTGTCCCGAACACGATATCAGCATCGAGGAGCTTTCTCCGAGAATGTTCAGCTTCAATAACCCTATGGGTGCTTGCGAAAAATGCACAGGTCTCGGCAACTTCCTTGAGGTCTCGCCCGACCTCATTATTCCCGATAAGACTAAATCCATAAACGAGGGTGCAATAAAGGCAAGCGGCTGGAGTGTTTTTGAGCACAGCACCATCGCGGCAATGTATTTTGATGCTCTCGCCGAGCATTTCGGGTTTTCTCTCGATACCCCCGTCTGCGAGCTTGACCCGAAGGTTATTGATATTCTCCTTTACGGAACACAGGAAAAGTTTAAAATGACCCGCAAGAATGAGTACGGAACGGGAACTTACCACACCACCTTTGAGGGAATAGCCAATAACCTTTCGCGCCGTTTCCGCGAAACCGGCAGCGAATGGATGCGAGCTGAAATCCAGCGCGCTATGACCGAAGTTCCTTGCCCCGAATGCAAAGGAAAAAGGCTCAAACCTCTTGCCCTCTCGGTAACAGTCGGCGGAATAAATATTATGGAATTTTGCGACCTTTCTATTTCCGAGGCAATAGATTTCATAAATTCGCACACCCTATCCGAGCGCGAAATGCAGATTGCCGAGCGCATAGTCAAGGAAATTTTAAACAGACTTTCGTTTTTAAATAATGTCGGTCTTGGATACCTCACCCTGTCTCGCGCGGCCGCCTCGCTTTCGGGCGGTGAAAGTCAGAGAATAAGACTTGCGACCCAGATAGGCTCGTCGCTTGTCGGGGTGCTTTATATTCTCGATGAGCCGAGTATAGGACTCCATCAGCGAGATAATGTAAAGCTTATCGAAACCCTCAAAAATCTTCGCGACATTGGAAACACCGTTATCGTGGTCGAGCACGATGAGGATACTGTTCGTGCGGCAGACTATGTTGTGGATATCGGTCCCGGAGCGGGCGTTCACGGCGGCGAGGTAATGTATGCAGGCGATGTTGAGGGGCTTAAAAAGTGCAGAAACTCCCTGACGGGCGACTTTTTAAGCGGCAGAAAGAAAATCGAGGTGCCTAAAGAGCGCAGAAAAACAGGTGACAGATGGCTTACTGTTCACGGCGCGTGTGAAAACAACCTTAAGGATATAACCGTTAAGTTCCCCATTGGAGCGGTCACCTGCGTAACGGGTGTTTCAGGCTCGGGCAAGAGCACCCTTGTAAATGAAATTCTATATAAAAAACTCGCGTCGGAGCTTAATCGCGCCCACACAGTCGCAGGCAGGCATAAATCCATTGAGGGAATAGAGCAATTAGATAAGGTTATAGCCATAAATCAGTCTCCCATAGGCAGAACTCCGCGTTCCAACGCGGCAACCTATACGGGTGTTTTTGATGATATCCGCGCACTCTTTGCGTCAACTCCCGATGCAAAGCGCCGAGGTTACAGCGCAGGAAGATTTTCCTTTAATGTTAAGGGCGGCAGATGTGAATCTTGCAGCGGTGACGGTATAATCAAGATAGAAATGCACTTTCTTCCCGATGTTTTTGTTCCTTGCGAGGTGTGTAAGGGGAAAAGATATAACCGCGAAACCTTAGAGGTTAAATATAAGGATAAAAGCATTGCCGATGTCCTTTCAATGACTGTCGAGGAAGCGCTCAGTTTCTTCTCGGCTATCCCCAAGATAAAAAATAAACTGCAAACCCTCTATGATGTCGGGCTTTCGTATGTAACACTCGGTCAGAGCGCTACAACCCTTTCGGGCGGTGAGGCGCAGAGGGTAAAGATTGCAAGCGAGCTTTTAAAGAAATCAACGGGCAAAACCATTTATATACTCGACGAGCCGACAACGGGCCTTCACCCCTCTGATGTCAAGGTGCTTATAGATGTTATCGGTCGGCTTGCCGAGGGCGGAAACACCGTTATAATCATCGAGCACAACCTCGATGTTATCAAAACCGCCGATTATATTATAGATTTAGGCCCTGAGGGC
>JAZOOR010000074.1:0-10964 GCA_045655125.1 Oscillospiraceae bacterium | reverse complement strand
CCTTTACTGCTATAAATGATATTGTAATATGCAAAAATGCATTCTCGGGGATAATAGACCTAAATGTTGAATGTTCGGGTGTTCCCACCGCACATTATAGAGCCGACGGAGTAATTTTTTCAACAGCATCAGGCTCAACTGCCTACGCAATGTCTGCCGGTGGACCAATAATGCATCCTAATGTAAAGGCAATATCCTTAACACCAATTTGCTCACATTCTTTGTTTTCAAGAACAATAATTCTACCCGAGTTTGAAAATATAATTGTTAAAACCAATGCAGATTCAGAGCGAAGAAAGGTTTTTGTTGTTGCAGATGGTCTTAATTCCGTAGATGTTGCGGAAAATGATATAATCAAGATAAAAAGATACGAAAAAAATATTAAATTCCTATCTCCAAGCGAAAAAAACTATTATTCGGCAATTAACACAAAGCTAATGGAAAGGTAGTCGTGCTATTTATGAAACAGAAAAGACAGGAAATGATTTTACATATCATTGCAAACAATGATGTCGACACTCAGGGAAAACTTATGGAGCTTTTAAAAGAAAGTGGTTTTTCTGCAACACAGGCAACTCTTTCCCGCGATATTCGTGAACTCAGGCTCATAAAGGTTATGACAGATACAGGCATATACAAGTATGATGTTCCGTCTCAAGAAAAGGGTACAGAATTAAGCACAAAATTTCGTTCAATTTTTTCCGAAGCCGTTGTCAGTGTTGATTATGCTTTTCATATTGTTGTTTTAAAGTGCCACACAGGAATGGCAAACGCTGCCTGCGCAGCTCTTGATAATATGAAAATCCGCGATGTCGTTGGATCAATAGCCGGAGATGACACTATTTTTGTGTTACTTAGAAACGAACAGCAGGCGCTAAAGCTTGTAAGCGAAATAAGACAGATTATAAAAGGATAAGGAGACATTTACAATGCTGATTGAGCTTCACATTGAAAATGTAGCTGTTATAGAAGAGGCAAATATTGTGTTTTCTGATGGCTTTCACGTATTAACAGGTGAAACCGGCGCAGGAAAATCTATAATAATTGACTCTATCAATGCTGTAACAGGTGAAAAAACCTCTAAGGATATTATCAGAGGCGGAGCCTCAAAAGCAAAAATTTCGGCCGTATTCTGCGATATTGGCGCCTCTGCTCAGGAAACACTTAATGAACTTGGGTGCGCATTGTCCGAAGATGGATTTGTTATGCTTAGCAGAGAGCTGACGCTTGAGGGAAGAAGTATTTTTCGCCTTAATGGAAATATAGTTCCTATGATGGTTATTCGGCAGATTGCACCGTTGCTTATAAATATCCATGGACAGCACGACAATCAGCAGCTTTTATCACCCTCAAAACACATTGGTTTTATAGACGGATATGCCGGTCTTTTAAGCGAACTTAACGAGTACAAGGCTATATATAAAAAAATGTGCGATGTCCGCTCAAAGCTTCAAACCATTGAAAGTGATGACGAGTTAAAAGAAAGAAAGATCGAATTACTTAAATTCCAGATTGACGAAATTGAGTCTGCAGCGCTTGTAGAGGGAGAGGAAGAAGAACTTCTTTCAAAAAGAGATATAATAAGAAACTCCGAAGAGCTATCTGAAAATATTTCCTATGCATATTCACTGCTTGGCGGCAGTGATGAATCAGATGGCG
The DNA here is from genome assembly GCA_045655125.1 of Oscillospiraceae bacterium. Lineage (GTDB taxonomy): Bacteria > Bacillota > Clostridia > Oscillospirales > Ruminococcaceae > SIG578. Next base: position 9,305 of record JAZOOR010000074.1, on the reverse strand, counting down.
CGGTTAATCTCATAGGTAAGGCAGCGAACGCATTAAGAACTGTTTCTGAATATGCCCCTGACCTTTCATCGTTGTCAGACGCCGCATCATCAATAGCATATGAGCTAGAAGAGGTTTTTTCAGAGGTCAGAAGCCTTGGTAACAGATTTGAGTTTGATCCTAAAGAGCTCGATGAGATTGAAGCGCGGCTTGACCTAATATTCCGATTAAAACAAAAATACGGCTCCAGCGTGACCGAGATACTTAAAAAGCTATCTCAAATGCAAAATGAGTATGATGAAATAAGCTTTAGTGAACAGCATTTAATAAATCTCCAAAAGGAATATGACGCTCTATTTAGTAAGTGTACTCAAAAGGCTGAGCAGCTATCAAAAAAAAGACTCGCCGCTTGCAAGTCACTTTGTGAGCAGATAACTAACGAGCTTAACTTTTTGGATATGCCAAACGTATGTTTTTCGGTTTCACACAATATACTCCCGCTTAAGAATGACGGATGTGACCAAGTAGAATTTATGGTTTCTGCCAATAGGGGAGAAGAGCTTCGCCCACTTTCAAAAATTGCATCAGGGGGAGAGCTTTCCAGAATTATGCTTGCAATAAAGACCGTTCTTTCTCAAGCTGACGAAACGCAAACACTAATATTTGATGAGATTGATACAGGGGTAAGCGGAAAAACCGCCAGAAAAATAGGCGTAAAAATGAAGCAAATTTCATCTAAAAGGCAGGTTTTGTGCGTTACCCATTTAGCTCAGATAGCGTCCCTCGCAGATAATCACCTGTTAATAGAAAAGAAAACTTTAGATAGCAGAACATATACATCTGTTCGTTCTTTAACTGATACAGAACGTATTAGCGAGGTTGCACGCATAATGGGCGGAGAAGTAATAACATCTGCAACTCTTAAAGCTGCTGAAGAGCTATTAAATCAATAATGAGAGGGTTTTTTAATTGAAAATCAAATTATTTGGAAATAAAATTGAGCCCGCGTGCCTGCATTGTCGTTTTGGCAGAGTAAACAGTGAGGGCGATACCGTTTTTTGTTCTAAAAAAGGAATAGTATCTTCTTTAAGCTCCTGCCGAAAATTCAACTATGACCCACTAAAACGCGTTCCTAAAAAAGCCATTTTATCAAATGATTTAACTGAAAAAGATTTTGAAATATAATCATTTATGTAAATTATTAAATAAATGGCATAAAAATAAAAAAAGATATTGCATAAAAACAAAAATTATGTTATCATTTTATAGTTAATAAAGATATTCGGAGGAATTATAATGAATATTTTCGAAATAATTTCAGGTGCACTTCTAATTTTAACAAGTATTGCTATAATTGTTTTAGTAATGCTTCAAGATTCTACCGATGGAATGTCTTCTGCTGTTACAGGTGATGTTTCTCAGTCCTATTTTAACAGCAATCGCGGTCAGACCAGAGAAGAAAAGCTTAAGAAATTTACTAAAATCTGTGTCATTGTATTTATGGTGCTTACACTTGCGGTAGGTATTGTGAGCAGATTTGTAAAATAATTTACATTAAAAATTTAATATCGGAGGTAAATTGTTATGAAGAAAATTATTTCATTCTTAACAATGGCAGTCATTGCAATTTCGGCATCTGTGTGTGTATTTGCAGTTTCCAGCCCAAGTGGAGAAGCAAAACCTGATAAATTTAATGTTGTCGGCAATGTTAATTTCTCCGCATCTGTTGCTGTTCTTGACGACAAAGCTGAATCAAAGATTGATAAAAACGGCAATTTCCGTATCGATGGCTTTGAAGCAGGAGAGCATGTTCTTGTTGTAAAGAAGGATTCTACCGAGCTTGGAAAGGTAAAATTCACCCTTTCAAGAGGAACTGAAACTAAATATGTCCTGCTTGATGACGGTAGTTATAACATTACTGTTGCAGCAAATGTCAATACTATCAGAATTGATTTCAGAATTGATGGCGATAAAATTGTAATTAACAAGGTTGTACCCGCGGGAAACGATTCTCCCCAGAGCCCTGGAACTGCAGATATTGCCGTTCCCGTCTGTGTAGCAACATTCTTTATATCAATTATTGGAATGATTTTTTGCGTTTATTTTAAAAAGAAATACACTCTGTAATCCTAGCATTACAAACCCTGCAACGTTTACTGACTTTGCAGGGTTTTCTTTATGTTTATATTTGACACAGACCTCAAATAAGGGTATAATCTTTGTATAGAAAGTATTTATCAGAGGAAGGTGAGTATACAATGAATAAAAAGATTTTTTCAAACAAAATATTTGTTGTATTCCTCTGTGTTTTCCTCATTAGTGCAATCGTTTTAATTACAGTATTTATAAATCATATAATTGCTGAAGAAAAGCTAAGTGGATTTAAAAATCAGTCATCAGATACAACTTCAGAACAGATTCTTCCCGAAAACCCTATAGATTTTACCTCGCTAAAGGAAATAAATCCCGAAATTTATGCATGGATACGAATCCCAAACACAAATATCGATTATCCCGTTGCGCAGAGCGCAACCGACGACGGATTTTATCTTCACCACGACATATACGGTAAATATGTTTTCGCTGGAACTATATACTCTGAAATGAAAAACAGCAAAGATTTTTCTGACCCAAACACAATTCTCTACGGTCATAATATGACAAAAGGGTATATGTTCCAAAATCTATATAAATTTCAAAAGCAAGATTTCTTTAATTCAAATACCGAATTTTATATTTACACACCTGGTCACATATTGACCTATACTGTTTATTCAGCGTATCAGTATGATGACCGCCATATACTTAATTCTTTTGATTTCTCTGATGAAAAGGTATTTGAAGAATATATAGAAAGCACAAAAAACCCAACATTTATGCTCAAAAATGTCAGACAAGACATCGAGGTTTCTACCAAGGATAAGATAATTACTCTCAGCACCTGCCTTGGCAATGGAAATAAATATCGTTATCTGGTACAAGGAGTTTTAACAAATGACCAACCAACCCAGTGATTACCCCCAAAAACATAATATTAAAAAGATTCTTTTTATTGTTTTAATAGTTTTTTTATCTCTTTCAATAGTTGTTATCTGTGCATTGTCACTGCTTATATACATTGGCAAAAACAATATGTTAAGTAGCCAAAATGCAAGCATAACTGCTCCTGAAAGTAATATAGAGGTCGTGGGGGAAGACGGCAAAAATATTATATACAATGGTCAAAAATATAAGTTTAATGAGAATATAACCAGCATACTGCTAATTGGTGTTGATAAGGAAAAGTTTGAAAATGATGCAGCGCAAACTTACGGAGAAAACGGTCAGGCGGATGTTTTAATGCTACTTTGTATGGACACGTCTAACGGAAACACCAAAGCAATTCCAATTTCAAGAGATACAATGACAGAAATAAACCAATATTCTGTAAACGGACAATATTTAGGCATCGCTAAAGAGCAAATATGTCTTAGTTATTCATATGGTGACGGAAGAGAAAAAAGCTGCGAAAACACTGTTACATCAGTATCCAGAATGTTTTATGGTATGCCTATAAATTCATATATTGCAATTGATATAAACGCAATTAAAATATTAAATGATTCTATTGGCGGTGTATCGGTTGCTGTTGAGGAAGATATAGACCTGTATGGCAAAAAACTTAAAAAAGGGGATACGGTTAATTTAAAGGGTGAATATGCTTTAGGATATATTCGCGGTCGCGATGATTCACTTATGGCAAACAGCAACCGTATGCAAAGACAGAAGAATTATATGCAAGCCTTCTACAAAGCTGTATTAGCAAAAACCAAACAAGATTTTTCAACACCCATAAAACTCTATAATAAGGTTTCGGATTATAAAATAAGCAATTTAAGCATTGCTGACATTTCTTACCTTACACAATGTATTATAAAAAACGGAATAAATCAGCTGGATTTCGCTTCAATACCAGGAGAAAACGTATTCGGGGAAAAATATGTTGAGCATTACGTAGATTCTAAAGCATTATACGATGTAGTAGTTAACACTTTTTATCAGCCCACAAACGAATAAAATCCTTAAAAGGAGAAAGATTATGGCAAATGTATTTTCTGTTTCACTTGAAAAAATCAAGAATGAATTTTCATTGGAAGAAATTCATTCTCCCTTTGACTGTAGTGAAAAACTTATAATCAGTAACGACGTTAACCGTCCGGGGCTTAACCTTGCCGGTGATTACGAATACTATGATAAAGAAAGAATTCAGATAATAGGAAATGCTGAGTATGGATACCTCAAAAAGCTCAGCCCCGACAAACGACGTGAGGTTCTGGAGAAATTTATGGAGCATAAGCCTCCTGTAATTGTATTTACTCGCTCAAATGAAATTATTCCTGAAACGCTCGAATTGGCAAAAAAACATGATGTATTTTTAATGCGAACCGAATTATCAACCTCACGTTTTATTGCAGGTATTATTTCATTTCTGCATGTTGAATTAGCACCAAGAATAACCTGTCACGGCGTTTTAGTTGAGGTTTATGGTGAGGGTATTCTTCTTTTAGGAGAAAGCGGTGTTGGAAAGAGTGAGGCAGCTATCGAGCTTGTAAAAAGAGGACATCGTCTTATAGCTGATGACGCAGTCGAAATCAGAAGGGTATCAGGTAAAACGCTTGTTGGCTCTTCACCTGAAAATATCCGACATTTTGTAGAGCTTCGCGGAATAGGAATAATAAATGTAAGACAAATTTTCGGTATTGGTGCAGTTAAGGTTACCGAGAAGGTAGATATGGTTATAAACCTTGAACAGTGGGATAATAAAAAGGTTTATGACAGAATTGGACTCGAAAACGAAAAAACAGATATACTTGGAGTGTCTGTTAATAGCTTAACTCTTCCTGTTCGCCCGGGCAGAAACCTTGCGGTTATTATTGAGGTTGCTGCTATGAGCAATAGACAGAAAAAGATGGGCTACAATGCCGCTCAGGAGTTAATGAAACAGCTTGGAATGGTTGATGATGATTCGGTTGGTGACATCGCTCCGAGAGTATAAAGGGGAAATTTATCACGATGAAATACAATATCGGAATTGACCTCGGTGGAACTAATATAGCAATCGGTATTGTTGATTATAAATATAATATTGTTTCAAAAAAAGTTATTCCTACTGCTTGCCCAAGGTCTGCAAACGAAATAGCAGATGACATTTCAAACAATATAGCAGGTCTTTTGAGTGATAATAGTATTTCTTTAAAAGACATACAATGGGTAGGAATAGGAACTCCCGGATCTGTAAATTCGCAAACAGGAATCGTAGAAAGAGCACATAATCTCGGTTTTATTGACACTCCTCTAAAAAAACTTATTGAGGAGCGACTTAATGCCATATGTTACGTAGAAAATGATGCCAATGCCGCTGCTTACGGTGAATTTCTTGCAGGTAGTGCAAAGGATGCTGATACTGCGGTTTGTGTTACAATAGGAACAGGAATCGGCGGCGGAATTATCATTGATAAGAAAATTTTTAATGGTTGCAATTTTTACGGTGCTGAACTTGGTCATACTGTTATTGAAACAAACGGCAAACAATGCAACTGCGGCAGAAAAGGCTGTATGGAACGCTATTGTTCTGTCACAGCGTTAATTGAACAAACAAAAGAGGCTATGAACTCAAATAAAGATAGTCTAATGTGGAATGAATGCAAAGGACGCCTTGAAAATGTTTCAGGCAGAACCGCTTTTAATGCGATGAGACGCGATGATATTGCTGCTAAAAGTGTGGTTGAACAATTTATAGAGTATTTGGCATGCGGATGCACAAATTTTATTAATATTTTTCAGCCGGATGTACTTATTATAGGCGGCGGAATATCCAAAGAGGGAGAAGCCCTGCTTGCTCCTCTTCGCAAAATTATTTCTGATGAATCTTTTGACAAAAATCCTCTTAAAACCACCAAGGTTCTTGCAGCATCATTAGGAAATGACGCAGGTATAATCGGAGCTGCTTTTCTAGGACTTTTACATAACAATCAGTAGGAGTGATTCTTTTGAATAATGAGCTTATTTATGCTCTAAAAGAAAAACAAATTGAATATAAGCTCTGCGAGCCTATGCACCAGCACACATCATTTAAAATTGGCGGAAATGCGGACATTTTCGTGCTTCCGAACAGTGCTGAAAAATGTGCAACAGCAATGTCACTTTGCAAACACTGTAATGTTCCGTATACAATTATCGGCAAAGGCTCAAATCTCCTTGTCAGCGATGATGGGTATAGAGGTGCCATTATCTGCATAACATCATCAATGTCTGAAATTCGTCTTATTGGCGAAGACAAGATATTTTGTGAGGCCGGAGCATCGCTTGCAAGTGTTTGCAGATTTGCGCTTGAAAACAGTCTTACGGGTATTGAGTTTGCACATGGAATACCCGGAAATATAGGCGGAGCTATTGCAATGAATGCAGGTGCCTACGGCGGAGAGATGAAGGATATTGTTTGTGAGTGTGAGTATGCAGATGACCTTGGTGAACTCCATAAAATTGCTGATAATCAGCTTGACTTTTCGTATCGTCACAGTTTCTTTACGGGTAAACCTTACTGCATTGTAAATACGGTTTTACAGCTAAAAAAAGGCGATAAAGAGCAAATCAGAAGCACCATGGATGAACTTCTCTTGCGCAGAAAAGAAAAACAACCTCTTGAATACCCCAGCGCAGGCAGCACATTCAAGCGCCCTGAGGGTAGCTTCGCTTCTTTACTTGTAGATCAGTGCGCTCTTAAGGGCTTTAGTATTGGAGATGCGCAGGTAAGTGAAAAACACGCAGGATTTGTAATAAATAAAGGACACGCAACCTGCAATGATGTTTTGGCTCTTATTGAGCATATAAAAAAGGTCGTTTTTGAAAAAACCGGTTTTGTTTTAGAGCCGGAAATCAAACTAATATAACATTGAGGCTGTATTTATGGAAATTGTAATTGTAACGGGGTTGTCGGGTTCGGGTAAATCTCGTGCTATGGACGCACTTGAGGATATTGGATATTTCTGTATTGACAATATACCGCCACAGCTTATTCCAAAGATTGCCGAAATTTGCAGTGGCGGAAAAAACGGCAAATTATCAAAAGTCGCCATCGCCGCCGATGTCAGAGGAGGAGATTTGTTCTTCTCAATATACGACGGTCTTGAGGAGCTTAAAAAAAATAGTATTACATATAAAATCTTGTTTTTGGATTGTTTAGATAATGTTATTGTTCGCAGATACAAGGAAACAAGGAGAAAGCATCCATTAGATAACGGCACAATCTCAGGAACTGCCGAAGCAATAAGACTTGAAAGAGAAGTACTGAAAAAAGTTCGCGAGCAGGCGGATTATATTATTGATACTTCGCTTATTTCTCCCGCGCAGCTAAAAGAAAGAATAAACAATCTTTTCCTCGGGGATATCCGCAAATCTATGATTGTAAATTGTCAGTCGTTTGGTTTTAAGTATGGACTTCCAACTGAAGCTGATCTTGTTTTTGATGTAAGATGCCTACCAAATCCATTTTATATTGACGAATTAAAGAATAAAACAGGCTTGGATCAATCGGTTTATGATTATGTTATGAAGTGGCCTCAGGCTCAGGAATTTGAGAAAAAGCTTGTTGATATGATAGATTACCTCATTCCGCTGTATATTGACGAGGGCAAAAGCCAGCTTGTTATCACAATAGGTTGCACAGGCGGAAAACATCGTTCCGTTGTATTATCTGAGATACTATATAAACATATTTCTGCTAACGGTATAAGTACAAGCATCAATCATAGAGATATTACTAAAATTTAAGCAGGTGTGAAAGGAATTGAGCTTTTCAAATAATGTTAAAATTGAAATAACTGAAGCTATTAAAATGCCTGAAAGCTGTAAAGCCGCATTACTTTACGGCATTTTTTCTGCTGCAAGAATATTTAACGAACAAGAAATTGAACTTTTATCAGAAGCAAAAGAAGTTTCTATATATGCATCTAAACTCATAGGAAAACTATATCACATCAATGCACCTGTTTTAAATTTATTTAACTCGGATAATCAGAAAAAAGAACTATATCAATTAAAAATTGCCGACTTTAAAATATGCAAGATTATATGTGACAGCTTTAATTGCGGTAAATACGCTGATGCTATTGGGCTTATTTCTCTTGACGAGAGAATTACCTGGGCGTTTATAAAAGGCATTTTTTTAGGATGCGGCAGCATATCAGATCCAGAAACAGATTATCATCTTGAGTTTGTTTTCCGAAGAAAAGCCGATGCGCTCTTTGCAGAAAATATGCTTGTGTCATTAGGTTTTACTCCTAAAAAGACAATCAGGAGAGCAAGTAATCTCATTTATTTTAAGGACAGCACCTCGATAGAGGATATTTTAACGGGTGTAGGCGCAGTCAGACACGCATTGCAGCTTATGGACTCAAAGGTATTAAAAGACCTTAGAAACCGCCTTAATAGAAGAAATAACTGCGAAACAGCGAATATGCAAAAGACCATTTCGGTTGCAACAGAGCAAGTTAATGCAATTAGATACATAATTTCTAAAAGAGGAATAGACTATCTTTCTGATGATTTACAAAGAATTGCACAGTTCAGATTAGAAAATCCCGAGTTATCTTTGGGAGCTATGGCAAAAGAACTTAGCGGAGAATTCAGTAAATCAGGAATTGACAGAAGACTTAAAAAAATAATTTTAATTGCAGAGGAAATTAAAGAGCAGATAGGGAAGTGATAAAATGTCATCGTTTGTCCATCTTCATGTTCACAGCGAATATAGCCTGCTTGACGGAGCCTGCCGTATTAAACGGCTTGTTAGTCGCGCAAAGGAACTTGGTCAGACTGCCGTTGCAATCACTGACCATGGTGTTATGAACGGTGTTGTTGATTTCTATAAAGAATGTGTTGCACAAGGCGTTAAGCCAATTATAGGCTGCGAGGTTTATGTTGCTCCGCGCACAAGATTTGACAAGGTATCAGGTATTGATTCCTCGCCTTATCATCTTGTGCTTTTATGTAAAGATAATACAGGTTATCAAAACCTCATTAAAATGGTCTCACAATCATTTACAGAAGGTTTTTACAGTAAGCCACGTGTGGATTTAGAGCTTTTAAGAAGGCATTCCGAGGGGCTAATTGCGCTTTCTGCCTGCCTTGCAGGAGAAATACCCAGAAAACTTGTAAACGATGATTTTGATGGCGCTTTAAAATGCGCACAAACATATATTGATATATTCGGAAAAGAAAACTTCTATATAGAAATTCAGGACCACGGTATTCCTGAACAGAAAAAAATATTAGGCGACCTATTTAAGCTT
>JAZOOR010000073.1:0-5673 GCA_045655125.1 Oscillospiraceae bacterium | reverse complement strand
ACAAGCCTACAGGTGACCAACCGCAAGCGATTGAGCAGCTTGTAAACGGCATAAATAACGGCGATAGGGAACAGGTATTGCTTGGTGTAACCGGTTCGGGTAAAACCTTTACAATGGCTAATATTATCGAAAAAGTAAACCGTCCGACATTAGTTCTCGCTCACAATAAAACCCTTGCCGCACAACTGTGTAGTGAGTTCAGAGAATTCTTCCCCGAAAATGCGGTTGAGTATTTTGTGTCCTATTAGACCTAACGCCTAAAAACCCAGTATTTAAGCGGGTTTTACGGACATAATAACACATAAAAACACGCCCTAAACCCATAAAAACTAAATGACTTTGTGACCAAAATTCGTGTAATTGAATAATCACTTATATAGACCTCAATTTGGAAATTCAAATTGAGGTCTTTTTTTATTTGAGTAAGAGGAGAATTTTGAGCAAGTCAAATTGGACAGTTAAATATATAGAATGAAAAAGCGATGTTTGGAGATGTCTCTAAATGTCGCTTTTTGTCTTTTTATAGGACGAAAATAAGTTTTTCAAAATTTTTCAAAAAAATTTTTTCAAAACTATGCAAATTTTGCCTGATTTTTGACATTTAGTGAGGGGGTTAAATTTTGACTCGGAAAAAACCACCTCAGAACCTTGAAAATTGAATACACATTCGTTAGATACGTTCCTTGTATTGGGAAACCAAAGCTGAGGTTGTAGAAGCGCCAAGACCTTCTGAAAAGAAGTGAGCGACAAACTTTTATACAACAATAATCCAAGTTGCTCTTGGAGATGGCGATAACAAATGCAAGGGATAATGATACTTCCGTAACTCGCGGCTCGACCATAAAGAAGGTGGAGAGGTGAAATTCCTATGGACTCGGTTCGCAACCGAGCGTCTAACGACTTCCCTTATGTTTGGGGTGTTGAGAACAAATAAAGCATACGCAAAGCCTAATAAGAAATTTAGGTTTGAAGGTATTATTTCAAGAGAAAGGAGGAACATCCGTTGAGCAAATGTAAAGTGATTGCGATTGCTAATCAAAAAGGTGGCGTTGGTAAAAGTACAACCGTATTTAATCTAGGTGCGGGACTTGCTGCTGACGGACACAGAGTATTGGTAATTGATTTTGACCCACAGGGAGATCTAACAAAAATGTTAGGTAAACGACAACCGCACGAATTGGACCTAACCATTACAAACTGTATGTTTGATGTCATAAACGGTATTGAACCTGAAAACCGTGATGAAATTTTAAATCATCACGAAGGTTTTGATTTCATTCCCGGTAACAAAACACTTTCTGCACTTGAAGTAAACCTCGTAAATGTGATGAGCCGCGAAACTGTATTAAAAGGCTATATTGATGAACTCAAAGACAATTACGATTATATTCTTCTTGATTGCAGACCTTCGTTGGGTATGTTAGTTATCAATGCATTAACTGCTTCGGATTATGTTGTTATCCCGGTTCAAGCCGATTATTTGGCTGCCGAAGATATGACCGAACTTCTAAGCACTATTAATCAGGTGAAGAGACAACTTAATCCCAAACTTAAGGTCGGCGGTATTTTCTTAACGATGGCAAACGAAACTAATTTTCGTAAGGACATTGTTAAGAACGTTAAAGAACTGTATGGAAAATCTCTGCCGGTACTAAACGCAGTAATCCCATCTACTGTAAAACTTGCAGAAATCAGTACAGCAGACAAGAGTATTTTTAAGCATGCCCCTAATAGCAAAGCCTCAAATGCTTACGGTGTTTTGGTAAAGGAGGTGCAACAGATTGGCGACAAGGAGCGTAAACGGGCTTCTAACCTCAGTAGATAGCCTGTTCACAACACAGCAGGAGCGCGATGAAGAAAAGCTTAAAAAGATATACGATATTCCGCTTTCTGAAATAGATGATTTTCCTGACCATCCATATAAAGTTAATGATGATGAAGATATGGATAGACTTGTTGAGAGCATCAGAGAAAGAGGAATTATCACACCTGCTACTGTAAGACAAAAGGAAGATGGTAGATACGAACTAATTTCCGGTCATAGGCGTAAACGAGCGTGTGAAATTGCAGATATGGAGACTCTGCGATGTGAAGTCGTTGAAATGTCAAAGGACGAAGCAACGATTCTGATGGTTGAAAGTAATTATCAAAGATCTAATATTCTTCCCTCAGAAAAAGCCTTCGCATATAAAATGCGACTCGATGCGATGAATCGACAAGGAAAACGTGAATCTGCAACTTCTGTCCCAGTGGGACAGAAGTTATCGAGAGAAACTTTATCGGCTGAATGTGGTGATAGTCAAACTCAAATTCAAAGATATATTAGACTTACCAACCTTGTTCCCGAATTACTTGAGTATGTTGATGATGGGCGAATGAAAATGCGCCCTGCGGTTGAACTTTCATATCTTGATGAAGAAAGTCAAAGAGATGTGGTTGACCGCATTGAGGAAACTGAGATTTTCCCTTCACACGCTCAGACAATTAGAATGAGGAAGTTATTTGAGAATGGTACGCTTGATTATGAAAATGTCTCTGAAATTATGGAAGAAACAAAGCCAAACCAAGTGGCAAAGCGAAAATTTTCTTATGAGAAACTTCGCCGCTATATTCCCGACTCTTACACCGACAGCAAGGCTGAGGAACACGTAATGAAAGCTCTTGAACATTACGATAGATTTCTGCAAAGGCAGAAAGAAAATTCAAGATAACTGAATATCGTAGGCTACCGAGTTGAATAAAACAACTCGGATTTTTTATGCCCAAAACGATTGGAGGTGACTTGAATTGTAGTTTACTAATTCAATCTAAAAAAATCTAAATCTAATGAAAAACTGGAGGAAAACAATGATGAAATATCAAGTTAAAATTCGCAAGGTGTTTAACACCGACAAGGCTGTAAAGGCGTTGGCAAGCGTAACCATCGAAAACAAAATCGCCATTCATGGTGTTCGCGTAGTTGAAACCGAAAAAGGTCGTTTTGTTTCGATGCCTTACAGCACTTCGCAGGATAAGGATGGCAACGAAATCCGCAGAGATGTTGCACACCCCATTTCCGCAGAAGCTCGCAAAGAAATCGAAAATGCAGTATTTGCTGCATACGAAACCGCGCTCAAAGAAGCAAAAGAATAATTTAAAGAAAGTTCGAGGTATAGATTTATGTTTAAAAAGTTTGCTAATAAGGTTAAATCCGCAGTTTCCACCGCAAAGGTTGCAGTTATGAGTCGCAAGGCAGAAGGTTATGTTGATTCCGGCGTTAAAATTCTTATCGCAGTTGTTATCGGTGCTCTCCTGCTCGGCGGTCTCTATCTGCTCTTTAACGGCACCATTATGCCTACCGTAACCGAAAAGATTACCGGTCTCTTTAACTACGCCGGTTAATCAGTAGTCCACCCGTAAATGAAATTTATTTAAAAGAAAGTTTGAGGTAATGTTTATGTTTAAGAAATTTGCTAATAAGGCTAAGTCCGCTGTTTGTTCCGTTAAGGCTGCTGTTATGAGCCGTAAGGCTGAAGGCTATGTTGATTCCGGCGTTAAGATTCTTATCGCTGTTGTAATCGGTGCTCTCTTGCTCGGCGGTCTCTATCTGCTCTTTAATGGCACTATTATGCCTACCGTAACCACTAAGATTTCCGAGCTCTTTAACTACGCCGGTTAACCAGTAGTCCACCTATAAAAAATTAAGAAAGTTTGAGGTAAAATTTATGTTTAAAAAGTTTTCTAATAAGGTTAAGTCCGCAGTTTGTTCCGTTAAGACCGCTGTTATGAGCCGTAAGGCGGAGGGTTATGTTGATTCCGGCGTTAAGATTCTTATCGCTGTCGTAATCGGCGCACTCTTGCTCGCTCTGCTCTACACTCTCTTTAACACCACTATTATGCCTACCGTATCTTCTAAGATCGCATCTCTCTTTAACTACGCGGGCTAATAACACATAATTGGGCGGTGGGACATTTGAAAGCGGTGTCCCACCGCCTTTTTCTTTAAAGGAGGTCTTTTATGAATATGATGATACGACCGGTGATTCCGGATATATCTAATTTCTCAGTTGATAACTGGCTTGCTGTAGTCAATTTCGTTGTACTTATAGTTTTCTCAGCATTAGCCGCATATTGTGTAAGCTCATTTGCTGCAAATAAATGGAATGGTAGTAAAGGTAAAACTGCACTTGGTTTTATTGGAATTACGATTGCTTTTACAGTGCTTCTCATTTGTTTTTTTGGATGTACCGCTATCACGGTGCGAGGTATTATATTTTGCCTGATCCTCCTATTATCCTCTTATAGTGACATCAGAACAAGAGAATGTAGTGATTGGCTTCACGTTATGATTGTGATAGCGGCATTTATTGGTTGTGATTTTGCAAATCTGCCTATGATGATTGTTTCGGCAATGTTTGTTGGCGGTATTATGCTTATGACATTACTTATTGCTAATTGTGATATTGGCGGTGCCGATATTAAATGTGCAGTCGCTTGCTCATTCCTTTTAGGACTTGAGAGAGGTATCATAGCCCTTGTTGGCGGTATGCTTATTGCAATACTATTGAACGCATTTAAAGACAAAGAAAAAAGACGAGGAGGATTTCCCCTCATCCCATATCTTACCGCAGGATATTTAGCGGTATATTTAATCTAAAGGAGGATACAAATGAAAAATAGAACAATTATTGGAATTGTCTGTATGGTACTTGCTGTTGCAATTACCTTTTTAATTGCTCCTGTGGTAAACAACCTCACGAGTGATACAACGTCGGTTATCAGACTTGCAAAAGACATTAAGCAGGGCTCGCCTATCACGGAAGCAGATGTCGAAGAAGTTAAGGTTAAAACCGACACTATGCCTAACGGCGTTATTGTAAAGAAAAACGAAGTTGTAGGTAAATTTGCTTCATCCAATCTTTTTGCTGGTGACTATTTCACTAAAGCGAAAGTGTCTGGTGAAGCCAATACCGCTGATGATGTTTTCGCATCCCTTAACGGAAGTAAAATGGCAGTAAGCGTTACGATCGACACATTTGCCGCAGGACTTTCCGCAAAACTTCAGAACGGCGATATTATCAGCCTTATCGTAACACCTAAAAACGCAACAGAATCTACAATTCCCGCTGAGCTTAAATATGTAAAGGTAATTACTACCACAACCTCTGGCGGTATCGATAAAGATTCTATTGTAAAGAATGAAGATGGCAGTTACGAATTGCCGAGCACAATTACTGTTCTTGTAAATGAGAAACAGGCAAAACTCTTGGCACAGTATGAAGGAAATGCGGATATGCAGACTGCATTGGTTTATCGTGGCGATAAAGCAACCGCTAATAAGTTCCTTGAAAAGCAGGATAAATTCTTTGGAGGTAATGTAAATGAGTAAGTTAATTGCAGTATGTGGTTCGCCTGAAAGTGGTAAAACGACACTCGGCTTAAAACTTGCTCAAGAGCTTTATTTCACCAAGAAAACATCTGTGCTTTTTCTTTCGGTTGACTTGAATGTGCCGATTATGGGATATATCTTCCCTCATTGTAAGGCGAGCGATTTGTATTCCATTGGAAAAACACTTGATAAGACCGATATTTATCGTGAAGACGTTATGAAACAAATTGTAACTGTAAAAACGATGATGAATTTTGGTTTCCTTGGTTTTAAAGCCGGTGAAAACAAATACACTTATCCAAGAC
>JAZOOR010000072.1:0-13835 GCA_045655125.1 Oscillospiraceae bacterium | reverse complement strand
ATAAACGAGGCAAAAGAAAAGGGTGCGCAACTTATTGTCACCCATCACCCCGTTATATTCAGTCCCTTAAAAAACCTTTCCCTTTCATCTCCATCGGTTTATACTCTTAAATGCGGTATCGGAATTATTTCAGCTCACACTAATTTTGATGTAGGGTATCTGAGCGCTGATGCATATTTATCAAAGCTTTTGGCTGATACCATGGGATTTCGTGAAAACGGTATCTTAGATGTTGTTCATTCAGAGCCGCATCCTCACGGATTTGGCAGAACAGGTCACTTAACTCGCGCTATGGACGTCACCGAGTTTGCTCTTTCCCTTAAAAACGCGCTTGGCTGCGACTGCCTGCGATACACAAAGACAAGCAAAGCTATCCGCAAAATTGCATTCTGCTGTGGTGGCGGCGGCGAATATTTTGAAAAAGCTATTGCAGAAGGCTATGATGCATATATAACTTCCGATGTAAAGCACAATCACTTTACAGAAGCGGTTAACACAGATACTGCCCTATTCTGCCCCACCCACTACCAAATGGAAAAGCCTGCTATGGAAAGCTTAACCGAACTACTCATTCAGAGCTTCCCTGACGCAGAGGTTTTTCTCTCAGAAAACGAAAAGGAACCCTCTGCGGTTATATAAAACAAAACCCCTCGCACCGGCGAGGGGTTTTTGTTTTTTTCTTATGCACACTTTGCAAGCTCTATTGCAAGCTCTTTTCTCTTACTTCTTATAATGCGCATTTTTTCTTTCCTTTTATTTTTCTGAACATAGTGGTTTACAACACGTTCAACAGCATAAAAGCAAAGGCACAAAGCCGGCAGCATAATAATAGCAGAAATAACATCCATCATAATTAATCCCTCCGTTTTACTTATACTAAATTTGCGATATTTCGTTTCTGTGATTACATAATATACCATATTTCGCAAATTGTCAAGCGTTTTTTTAAAATATTTTTGAAATTTCGTAAATTTATTCTTTACAAATCGAAAATTATAGTGTATAATAAGGATAGCAAAGCAAAGAGAGGTGCAGATATGACACGAGAAGAAGCCTTAATGAAGCTTATAAAAATGAAATATAAAAGTCTCAGAAATTTTTCGATAGAATCGGGTATCCCCAATTCCACATTAAACAGTATGTTTAAAAAGGGGCTTGGCGGCAGTGCGGTGGATACTGTTATGCAGGTCTGCTCGCTTTTGGGGTGTGATTTATATTCCCTTTCAGATAGTGAGCTTACTACCAAGCCTGAGGATCACGCCTTCTTTTCAGATTACCTAAGGCTCTCTTGTTCTTCCAAGGAGCTTGTCAGAAAGGTTACTTCTCATCAGCTTGCGGCAGAGGCCGCGATTAAATCCGAGAATGACAGAGTGCCCGCTGCACGCGAGCTTAAATTCCCTGTTGAAAACACCTTGTCTATGAAAACGATCAGGGTTTATCTGAGTTCTGCATCAGCAGGGTTTGGAGAGTATTTAGAGGATTCTGACTGGGAAGAGGTTCCCTTTGACAGCACCATTCCCTCTAATGCTGATTTTGGAATTACTATTCATGGTGACAGTATGATGCCATATGTAAATGATGGTGATGTTGTCTGGGTAAAGCAGCAGGACAGCTTAGAGCCTGAGCAGATTGGAGTTTTTGTGCTTAATTCCAACTCTTTGTGCAAAAAGCTCATTTCCTCAGGCGGCCATTTTGCACTTCGCTCCCTAAACAGCAAGTACAAGGATATTCCTATTACTCAGTACGATTCGCTTAGAGTTATCGGCAGGGTTATTGATGCCACTCCTTTTCCTGCCTACTAATTTCTTTACAAGTGAAATCCCCTGCACAGAAAACTGTGCAGGGGATTTTTTACTTTTAGTCAATGTTATTTTGTTTTAGAAAATCAAGCGCTTTTTTAAGAACATCCTTATCATTATAAAATGACAGTATTTTAAAAGCCTGCGCAGGACGCACCCATTTATAATCACAAACCTCTTCCTTTTGAAGACGCACCCTTTGATTTCCCGGATTTGCAAGAAAGTAAACAACATCCTTATCAACATTTGCTCTCGGGTTATAGCTGATAACCTCGCGAAACCCATCAATAGGGGTTATTTTAAGTCCAACCTCTTCGCGAACCTCGCGGATTGCTGTTTCTGTTTCGGTTTCATTATCTTCAACGTGTCCTTTGGGGAAAGACCAGTTTCCGTTTCGGGCTTGTTTTATAACCAAAACCCTCAGTTCATCTATTTTGCGGTAGAGCACAGATCCGCATGATTTTTCATATGCCATAGCTTTTGCCTTCCTTTTGATTCCCGTGACTCAAGTCAGCTCGCGGTGTCTGTTTTACTTTTTCAGGAGTTTTTCCTTTAGCTTTAGTATTGTCTTATCAACGATAAGAATTCCCATAAATCTATCCTTGCCTATAGCCTCTAAGAATTCATCAGAATCGGTATACCCGTTTTCTTCTGTATAGCTTTTAAGAGAGGAGTTATACTCCTGCTGAGAAATGGTTATTCCCTCTTTTTCTGCAATAAGTGTGAAAATCATTTCTTTTTCGACAACTTTTTTGGCGTTATCCTCCATAAGCTGTTCAAATTCATTTAATTCGTAGCCATAGCTTTTTGCAAAGTTTTCTAAGGTAGTGCCCTGACTTTTAGCGGCAGCCTCATACTGTTTTATAAGATTTTGCTGATAATTCTCAACCTCTTTTTGAGGATATTTCTTTATCGTGCAGCAGCCAATAACATCCGAAATAAATTTATTTGAGTTGTTCTGTTCAGCCTGAGCCTTCTCGTTTTGAAGCAGAGCGTCATAGACCGCCTTTTTGTAATCTGCGACATTTTTCTGCTTAGAAATTCTTGAAACGATTTCATCGGTAAGCTCGGGATAGGTTTCCTTAAAAACTCTGTTTACCGAAACCTTAAAGACAACCTCTTTGCCTGCATACTCCTCTGCGTGATAGCTATCAGGAAATTTGAGATTGAGGTCAACCTTTTCTCCCGCCTTTTTACCTATAAGTCCCTCCTCAAATCCATCAATAAAAGTTTTAGAGCCGAGTTTCAGTGAGTAACCGCTCGCTGAGCCTCCCGAAAAAGCCTTGCCATCAATATACCCGATATAGTCAATATTTGCTATATCGCCTTTTTCCGCGGCAGTGCTTTTTTCGCTTGTTGTACAGTAATCATTTTTTTGAAGCTCGCTCTTTATTTGCTCCTCAACCTCTTCTTCTGTAACTTCTGCCACCTCGGGAGAGTATACTACCTTGTCATAATCACCAAGTTTTACATATCCCGACAAATTATAAGGATAGAAATCTCCCCTCTGTGAGCTTTCACTGCAGCCGCAGAGCACAGATGCAAGCATCAAGGCCGATAAAAATACAGCCGTTAGTTTCTTTATCACTTATTATAGCCCCTTTAAAAGTTTGATTACTACGTAGTATATCATATTTTCAAAGTCATTTCAACATATCCGCTTACATTTTTTAGTTTTAATAACTATAGGTTTTACACTTTAAAAACCCAAAATGTGCAGATAATATGTTAAAAATGTACAAATAACCTCAAATTTTAATATTTTCAATGAACAATAAAGAGAAAAAAGTGTCAAACCGTTGACGAAACGCAAATTTATGGTATAATAATCTTAACACAAACGGAAAATCCTATCTTTTGATAAAGGGTTTCTTTACGAGGTGAACACAATGTTTGTAAAAGAAGTTGAAGTTAAAAATCAAGTTGGTCTTCACGCACGCCCCGCTACTTTTTTTATTCAGAAAGCCAATGAGTATAAATCCTCAATCTGGGTTGAAAAGGAAGAGCGCAGGGTTAACGCAAAAAGCCTGCTCGGAATTCTGTCGCTCGGAATAATCGGCGGAACAACCATTAAAATCATTGCTGACGGCGACGATGAAAATGCCGCTGTTGAGGGTCTTATCGCTCTCGTTGATTCAGGTTTTTCCGAATAACTTTGATTTTGCGGCTGCTTTTGCTAATATTGCAAGAGCAGCCTTTATTTTTTAGGAAAGGAGTGTACCGCCATGGCTGAAAACCGTGAAAAGCTTAAAATTCTTCAAAAGAAAGCTCTTTTGCTGCCGCTTTTGCCCGGAGTTTACATTATGCGCGACGAAAACGGCGAAATCATCTATATCGGCAAGGCAAAAAAACTTAAAAACCGAGTTTCGCAGTATTTCAGAAATATTGATTCCCATCTTCCCAAGGTTTATCAGATGGTCATCCGCGTAGATGATTTTGAGCATATTTTATGCGACAGCGAGTTTGAAGCCTTAGTTTTAGAGGCAAATTTAATTAAGCAGCACACTCCTAAATATAACATTCTCTTAAAAGATGACAAGGGATATCACTATGTAAGGCTTTCATCGGGCGATTATCCTAAAATCACCGCGGCAAAGCAGTCTGATATGGAAAACTGTCGTGACGGTTCAATTTTTTTAGGCCCATATATGAGCGCATTTGCGGTAAAACAAATGGTTGAGGACACAAACCGCATTTTCAGACTTCCCACCTGCACAAGAGTTTTTCCTCGCGATTTCAACAAAAATCGCCCATGTCTGCAGCATCATTTGGGACTATGCTCCGCCACCTGCAGAGGAAACATTTCAAAAGTGGAATATACCAAGACGTTCAGTGAAGCCACCGCCTATATAAAGGGTGGAGGAAGCCTTGATATAAAAGGACTTAAAGAGCAAATGCAGCGCGCATCAGATGTGCTTGATTTTGAGCTTGCCGCAAGGCTTCGCGACAGGATAAGGGCCGCAGAAAAAATTCGCGAAAATCAGAAAATATTCATTTCTAACCGCGCCGACACTGATTTTGTTGCCCTTTCGGCAGGCGACCAGAAATGCTGTATATGTGTTCTTAAATACAGGGCAGGCAGACTTTGTGACAGCGTGCAGCATATTTTCGATAATCAAGAAGCATTTCCCGAAATTCTTTCTTCTTTTCTTGTTCAATTTTACTCAAAAAAGGACGATATTCCCAAGGAGATTTGCATAAATCTGCAGCTTGAAGACAGAGCTGTTTTACAAAAGCTTCTGTGCGAGCGCAAAGGTTCTCTTGTACGCATTACTCTACCCCAAAAGAGCGAGCGGCAAAAGCTTGTGCTGATGGCGCAAAGTAACGCCGCCGAAGGTCTTTCGGCAGTTTCCAAAATGGGTAGCCGCGAGATTGCGGCGCTCGACGAGCTATGCAGGCTGCTTGACCTGTCCGCCCCGCCCACATATATAGAAAGCTACGATATTTCAAATTTAGGCGATAAATATATGGTTGGCTCAATGGTTGTTTTTGAAAACGGGCGACCACTAAAGAGTGCCTACCGAAAGTTCACTATTAAAGACCAGCTTATTCAGGACGACTACAGCGCTATGAGGCAGGTACTAAGGCGACGGTTTGAGGAGTATCTGTCGGCAGACGACCGCACGCAAGGCTTTGGCAGACTGCCTGACCTTATTCTATTAGACGGCGGCCGCGGTCATGTGGCAGCAGTGCAGCCGATTTTAGACGAGCTGGGTATTAATGTTCCTCTTTTTGGAATGGTTAAGGACTCGCGGCACAGAACCCGCGCCATAACGGGAACTAAAGAAATATCAATTTCATCAAACAAAAGCGCATTTAACTTTATAAGCCGACTTCAAGACGAGGTTCACAGATACACCATTTCGTTCCAGAAGGCAAAGCACAAAAAAGCGGCTCTGGAAATGAGCCTTACCGAAATTGAGGGCATTGGAAAGAAAAGGGCTGCTGCCCTACTATCTCATTTCAAGACCATAAGCGCAATTCGCAAGGCAAGCTGCGAGGAAATTTCCTTAGTGCGCGGATTTTCAAAAGAGCTGGCAAAAAAGGTTAAAGACCACCTTTCAGAATAAAAACTGCAGCATTTTAAATGCTGCAGTTTTTTATTTTAAATTATATTTTGCTCTGTCGGAACAGTTATTTGTTTGCCTAAGCAGAAAGAATAAATAAGGCACTCTTTAACGGGGATGCCGAGCAGCTTTTGTATAGCGCCGCTGTAAATTGCAAGCTGCATTGCATATCTCTCGACAAGCTCGTTTTCTGTTTTAACAAAATCGGTTTTATAGTCGATTATTGTGGCGGTGCCGCCCTCAATTATGACGCAGTCAGCTATACCCTGAAGCACAACGCTATCCTCAGCACTGCGCTCACCTCCAAACTGCGAGGAGTCAAGTCCTGTCATAAACTTATATTCGCGGAAAACCGCGTCTGCCGCAAGTATTCTGCTGCACAGCTCTGATGCAAAAAAAGTTTTAAGGCGAGGCACTTCAACTGCATTTAGCTGCTTGTCTGTAATATGTCCCTTATCCCTTACAGAGATAAGTTCTGCCTCGACATCTGCTTTGGCATTTTCAAAGTTTGCAAACTGCATAAAGGTGTGCAGAGCAGTTCCGCGCTCGGCTCCGCTCATACTCTGTTCGCTCATAAAGTCGGGCAATGTGTCAAAGTCAAAAACGCCCTCCTCCGCGCCCTTTGAAAGCTCACTTACTGAAAATTTACTCGGGATACTGCTCTGAGCCTTGAAAGGATAGGTAAAGCGCGCGCTTTCCCTTAATTTCTCTATAAGCTCCGCATCGCTCGGCACGCGCTCAATATCCTCTGAAATCTGCTCATTTTCCTCAGGCAGCTTCGAAACTATTTTCACAGAAAATCCACAGTCAGACTGTGTGCAAAGGAAATCACCTTCAAAGGCAGAGCAGGCATTTTTCATACTTCTGCCTTTTACTGTGCACATAAGCAGCCATTTTGCAAAGCTTTTACCTTTAAACACAAGGTAGGCACTGTTTTCACATTCGGCATCCAAAGCTGCCTGTGACAGAGCCTTTCCTATATCGGAGCGCACAATTGGGATTATAAGCTTTTCCTTAGCTCTTGTGAGCGCGACATACAAAACACGCATTTCCTCTGCTATCTGATTTTGCTCTGCCTTGAGCTGAAGCGCTCTGTAGGTGAGCGGAGCATAGCTTATTGCATTTTTATCATCGGTTATAACCGAAGCAAAACCAAGCTCCTTGTTTATCATAATTTTGGAGCTTAAATCCATAGTGTTAAATCTGCTTACTGTGTTTGCGATAAAGCAGATAGGAAACTCAAGTCCCTTGGATTTATGAATGGTCATAATGCTTACCGCATTGGAACTCTCAACGCTCTTTTCAGAGGACGAGAGCTTTATATCACTACTTCGGATTTTATCTATAAATCTAAGGAAATCCCCAAGTCCCCTATATCCGTTTTTCTCAAAGCTCCTTGAATAGTAGCGGAGAATGTCTAAATTATCCATTCTTATTTCTCCGCTGTTCATAGCGCCGACCATATAGTAAAGTCCATATTTTTCATAAAGGTGTGACAGGAGATTATCGACGCTTTGGGCAGATGCAAGCCTTTGCAGAGTGCGAAGTGCGCTTATGAACCCTCTGTATTTTTCATTTCCCTCGTCTGCCGCCGATTTTACCGCATCAAAAAGGTTTTTCTTTCTGTTTTCTCCCGATTTAAGCTGCGCTAAATCCGCAGGCGAAAAGAGAAAAATCGGAGACATCATTGCGGCACAAAGGGCAATATCATCGTAAGGATTGTTTATTGCTTTTAGTATTGAAAGCACCAGAAGTATCTCGCGGGTTTCGAAAAAGTCCCCGTCTGCTCCGCCTACCTGTGCGGCGATAGAGAGATTTTCAAGCTCCTGTGCATATGCGGCAAATTTTCCACCGTCTGAACGCACCAAAATACAAAAATCACTATATCTGCAGGCGCGCGTTCCGTTATCGCCGTCCTTTACCCTGAAGCCGCTCTCAACAAGGTGTTTTATCTCACCTGCAATCACTCTTGCCTCGTCTGCCGCCCAGGTTTTTTCCCTGCTTCCTCTCTCACTTTCATAAAACAAAAACTGAGTTCCCGCGTCCGTATTCTCGCTATACTGAGCCTTTGATTTAAGAGAGTCCTCATCTGTGTAGCTGCTGCCACAGTTTTCAGGTGTCATAAGTCTTGTGAAAATCTGATTTACAAAATCAGTTACACCCTTTCGGCTGCGGAAATTGCTATCAAAAAATATCTTTGCAGGAAAATGCACCTTATCATAGGGGGCATAGCTTTGTTTTTTATCCTCAAATATCTCGGCATCTGCCTGACGGAATGCATAAATGCTCTGTTTTACATCGCCCACCATAAATATGTTTCTGCTCATTGGCACGATTGCCTCAAAAATCATCTCCTGAGCCTTGTTTACATCCTGATATTCGTCGATATATATTTCGTCAAAGCGGTTTCTCAGCTCTGTTGCAATAGGGGTTTTTATGTATCCGCCTTTGCCATCCTTTTGCCATAAAAGCCTTAATGCAAACTGCTCGGCATCAGAAAAGTCAAGCACATTCTTTTCTCTTTTTGCCGCGGCAAATTCATCTATAAAATCGCGTACTAAAGAAAAAAGCAGTGAAATTGCTCCAAAAGTCTTGCTCTGGTCGGCAAAATAGTTATTCTTTTCCACATAGGAAAGGCACGATGAGAGGTCCTTTACCGCTCCCTTTAGTTTTTCTCGCCTTGCCTTTAGAATTTCCTTTAGCTCAGGCTCGATTTTTCCGCTGAAAGTAGCAAAGCCTTTGGGTGCAGCTGCGGCAGCGCTGATGCTGCCAAGCGCCTCAATATCAGACTTATCAAAAGCAGCTTTGAGCTGTTTTGCAAGCTCTAAATCAGCTACCGCAAAGGGAAATTTCTCATAATCTCCAAGCTCCTGTGCCTGACTTAGCGCAAGCTCAAGCGCATATTTTACATATTTCTCAGAGTGCTCGAGCATAATAGCCGCCCACTTGTGATAGCTTTCCTCTGTTGGCGCAAAGTTCTGAAGCCATGTGCTGAGAACATCCTCAGGAAATGGCATTGCAATAACGGTCTCGTACAGTTTTGTGATAACGGCTATAAGCTCATAATCACTCCTCGAACTGCAAACAAGCTCAATAAGGCTATAAAGCTGAGGGTCGTTAGCTTCATAGGCGCGGCGAATAACCCTTTCCATTGCTGACTGCATAAGGGTTTTCTTTTCGGCATCATCAGCAACCTTAAAGTCACAGAAAAGACCTAAGTGCGAAAAGTTTTCGCGGATTATTTTAAAGCAAAGGCTATGAATGGTGCTTATGTTTGCCTCCTGCATCTGTTCAAGCTGATGCTCGAGTGCGAGATTATCGGGGTCGTTATCTAGCCTTTTCTGCACATCTTCCCCTATTCGCGAAATCATTTCATCAGCAGCCGCTATTGAGAAGGTTGTCATTAAAAGGCGAGAAGGCTTTAAAGGGTTATTTTTATCAGAGATACGTCGGGAAACGCGTTCTACTATTGCCGCAGTTTTGCCCGAGCCTGCTGCAGCGGAAACTAAAATGGGACCTTTTTCAGCCTCTATAAAATCTATCTGCTGCTGAGTCCAATTTCTCTCACTCATCACTTCCCACCTCGCTTTCCTTGCCATCACCCTCTGCGTTTCGGTGAGGGTCGCCCTCCTCAAAGCCGCATATCATTCTGTAATCGCAGTTTTTACAAGCCGCGTTTTTGTTATCAATATAAATAGGATTTATAGAAAGCTCGCCGAGCCTAAGTGAGTCTGCCATAGAAGTAAGCAGTTTTTCGGTTTGCTTTTTTATGGCTGAAAATCCACTTATATCATCTGCTGCCGCGCTGCTGTATTTCTTTGTATCGGGAGTTTTTACTGCCTCATCATCGAGAATGAGCCCGCTCATTTTAAACTTTTTATCCTGCTCTAAGCGGATTTTATCTATACTCTCGCCACCCTTTGTTTTATAATCAGGGCGCTTTGCAGGCATATAAAGAATACCCGATGGAGTTATTTCGCCCGAATATCGTGACGAGCCGTTTTCCCATATTGCAAAAAGGTAAAGAAACATCTGCAGGTTAAGACCGTAAGAAAGCTCTTCTTTTTTAAATTCCTTTCCGCCGCTCTTATAGTCTATGACACGAACATAGGTTTTTCCGTTTTGCTCCTTTATATCAACGCGGTCTACATTACCGTAAACCCCTATGCTGCTTCCATCCTCACTCTCTATTTTGTAAGGCTCGATATCTCTGCCCTTTTGAATTTTAAGCTCAAAATCACGCGGAACAAAGCCGCTTTCATTAAGTTCTTTTATTACAAAGCATATAACGGGAACAATGGTTGATTTAAGGCGCATAATGCTGTAACGAATGCGATTGTCACGCATAGCGCTCTCGCCTATTCTGACGCTTAAAAACTCATAGAGTAGCTCTTCTACCTTACTGCCCAGCTCGTCCTCTGTAAAGAGAGCTATTTGCTCCTTAGTGTAGTCGCGCAAAAGCCTCTCCATAACCTCGTGAATTGCATTTCCCGAGTCAAATAGAGTTATCTCAGCAGGTTTAAGGGCTTTGAGGGCAAGTCCGTAATGGCAGAAATGAGAAAATCTGCACTTATGGTACCTTTCAATCTGCGAGTGGGAAATCATCATTTCCTTGCCGTAAAGACGTGCTGCCGCCTCGCTTCCGATAGACGAGGTACGCAGGCGAAGTCCCTTGTCTATGTTAAGAAGTCTTTTTTTGTAGGTACTGTCGGGCATTGTCATAAAATACTCACGCAGACTGTTTGCAAAGGCAGTATTGTTATGATATTCGCTGCACAAAAGCTCAAATGCCGCCTCATCCGTTCCAAGCAGAGCGGTTTTGTCGGATTTATCCGACAGAATTTCGGTAGCTCCGAGCTTTTCGGTTATCTGTTTTACAATTTTTGATGGGATGAGTGCCTCGCCGCCGAGTGAGGTTTTGCTTAAACTCAGATGCACCTGCTCACTGGCGCAGGTGAGAGCAGTATAGAGATAATAGCTTTCATTCTGATTCATAATACCTGAAGGGGTTAAAATATCTATTCCCGCCTCCCTCACAGCCTTTCGGTCGGTATCGGTAAACAGTCCGTCCTCGCTATGATGCTTCGGGAATACTCCCTCATTCATACCGACGAGGAACACCGCCCGCGTATTGCCTGTGCGCATTCTGCCAGCATCTCCTATCTGCACTTCATCAAGATGATGCGGAATGGAGCCGACATCCTCTGCCGAAAGAGCAAGGCGCAACAGTTCAAGGTAACGCTTTAAGGTCACCTTTTCTCCCTCTAATAAATGTGACAGCTGCGACATTACATTCATGCAAACCTGATATGCGCGATACTGCTCTGCGGCAAGTGCGCTATCAGTTTCAAAAATAGCATTTGTATATTCAGATAGCTTTGAAAGCACCGAATTTTTCTGCATAAACCTATAAATCGCGCAGGTAAGCTCTCTGCCATCGCAGTCACTAGTTTCCTTTTTAAGCTCAAAAAGAGGCATAACTGCCTTTTTTCTGAGTTCGTTTAGGTAATTTAAGCGTTCTAATGCCTTTATATCGGGGTCTCCGTCAAGCCCGTCAGGATTTTTGTCAAAATCGGCTTTAAGTTCCCTTTTAGTAAGCTTCCAAAGATCAATATAATTTTCAAGGCTAGCCGCCTCATCCGCACTCAGCGGCGAAACAGCGCACTTTAAGTAGCTTATAAGCCTTGCGGGGTCAATATCGCTTATAAGCACCTCAAGAAGATTTATTATAAATATAACCATCGGACGAGTTGAAACAGAGGCTCGGTTATCCGAAAAGAAAGGGATATCATATAGCTTAAAGCTATCCTCAAGATGCGAAAGATAATCTCCCATATCCCTGCCGATAACTGCAATATCGCGGTAGCGCAGTCCCTTTTCTGAAACAAGGCGGCGGATGCTTGCTGCAACATAGCGGCACTCCTCTTTTATGTTGGAAGCTATGCTGACGGTGACATTCTGGTCGCTGATTTTATCAAAATCACTCTCTCCTGCCGCGTAGCTTTCGAGAGAACGCAGGCTATCCGAGGCATAAAGCTCCCCGACATTAAGAATACATTCCTGCGAAATCTCGCAGCCAACCTTACTGGCAGTTTGCTTTAATTTATTAAATGTATCAATAGGCGTTCTGAACGCCTGTGGCACGCGGCCGCGCTCGGCTTTTCTTGTGCATAGGATAACGGTTACAGAGGGACTGTTTTCCATCATTTTCGCCATCATTGCATACTGAGAGCCGTTAAATGACGCAAATTCGTCCAAAATTACATCGTAGTCCTTGAAAAACTCGCCGTTTCCTATACTTTCTACCGCATCTGAAAGCTCATCAGAGGGGTCAAGGTAGTTTTTTGACAAAAGAGCCTCATAGTGAGAGTAGATTGTGCTGATATCGCTAAGCTTTTTTGAAAGCTGCTGATTCTGAGAAAAGTTATGAGTTGCAGCCTCAAACCCTTTAGCCGAAAAGCCTGCAGCTTTAAGTTCATCTATTATAGAGGAAATTTTTTCGGCAAAGGCACCACTGCCTGCTTGTCCTGCATAAATTTTGAGCTGAGGTGCAGCTTTTTCGGCGGCGCATGAGGATAAGATTATCTTTCCCGCACAAGACAGTCGCTGAGCGCTTTTCCCACCAAAGTTTGAGCGGATAAGGCTTATAAGGCGAGTAAAGCTGAGTACCTCTATTCTTGCATAATCGCGGTCCCCAAGCGAAAGATATAGCTCTTTCTCGGTTTCAAAAGAGGACTGCTCGGGAACTATAATCATAACCTTACGCGAAGAAGAAGACAAAAGTGAGCGGATTTTATCTGTAATAAATCCTGATTTATCACTACCCGACCTTGCAAAAACGGGAAAAAGCATTTTATCCTCTCCTTACTTTAAATATACATTTATATTATATAATTATTAAGCCCTCAAGTCAAATAAAAAAGAGGCGTTTTGCAAAATAGCAAAATGCCTCATTTTTATTCAGCAAAACTCCGACAAAACCTCGTCATAAAGAGAATTTCTAAGGTCATTATTACAAGCCGCTATATAAAACTCCTCAAGTTTTTGATGAGCGGAAAGCCTTTTAGAAAGAAAGTCTGCCGCTTCTTTTAAAAGTTCTCTTGCCGCTTTTCGCTGAAAAGAGGTGCGGTAGCTGTACTGCCGCATTTTTTCTTTATCTAAAAAGCGGCTTGTGTGTATAGTTTTGGCGGCTGGCAGCTCTATTGGGTGAAATTTATTAGAGGTCATAAATCCAAGGCTGAGCTTTGGAATAAAAAGGTGTTCAATCCTTCCGCTTTTGGAAATAGGGCAGCCACAGCTATACACAATATGCCCTGCTGCCAAAGCCGCCTTTAAAAGACTTTCTAAAATTATTCCCGAAACTGCCCCGTTATCATCATTTATTATAAAAAGACGGCTGCAAAGACTTTTGGCGGTGTCGGTAAACACGAAAACGCCATCCTTTGAAAGCGTACTTAAATATCTCTCGCGTTCTTCACTTTTAAAGGCTTCAGCCTTTTTTATTTCGCGCATACAAAGCCTTGAAATAAATGCTGAAAGCTTTTCAATGTTAATGCATCGCGATGCGATACTTTCATTTGAATAAAGGAGCATTCCCGCCGCTCTTATAAAGCTATCGGCACGACTCTTGTTTATTTCTTCATCCCCGAGAGCGCGACGGATTTCGGTTTCGTTTTCAAGGAGTTTTTTATTATCAAAGCAGTCATACAAACAGACCATTCTTTCAAAAACACCCGAGAGATGCGGCTCTATATTATGCGGAGCGGTTGCATCTATTATTGTTTTATCGCCTAAAATGGCGGCATCAAGGCAGTGGGGGTCGGCAGAGCAGTGTATAAGCTCAATTCTTTCTACCCTGTCTTTTGCCCTTTCCGCCGCCTTTTTAATAAGTGTTGACTTGCCGCTGCCTGCCCCTCCCTTAATAAGATATGCTCTTTTATATCGGGTTTCATCGACAAGCTGTGAAAAA
>JAZOOR010000071.1:0-10881 GCA_045655125.1 Oscillospiraceae bacterium | reverse complement strand
TTTATACTCGACATTTGCAATGCGGCATATGTGCTTCATAATGTTCTGCACAGTGTCAACTTCAAAAAGATTGTCAACACCCTGCATAATGCAGGCAAGTCGCTCAAGACCCATACCGGTGTCGATATTTGGATGCTCCATAGGAGCGTAGTTGCCGTATCCGTCTGAATTATACTGCGAGAAAACAAGGTTCCAGAATTCGACATAACGGTCGCAGTCGCAGCCGACAGCACATCCTTCCTTGCCGCAGCCGTGTTCTTCTCCGCGGTCAAAGTAAATTTCTGAGCAGGGACCGCAGGGCCCGCTGCCGATTTCCCAGAAATTATCCTCACGGCCAAGCTTTACAATTCTTTCTCTCGGAACACCTACTTCATTAACCCAGATGTCGATTGCCTCATCATCGGTTTCAAAAACAGAAACCCATATACGGTCGGTAGGTATTTCAAGCTCCTTTGTTATAAACTCCCAAGCCCATTTTGTTGCTTCGTGCTTGAAATAATCTCCGAAAGAGAAGTTGCCAAGCATTTCAAAATATGTTCCGTGACGAGATGTTTTTCCAACACGCTCAATATCAGGGGTGCGAATACATTTCTGGCAGGTAGTAACACGCTTTGCGGGCGGTGTTGCCTGACCAAGAAAATATTTTTTTAAAGGTGCCATACCTGAATTGATGAGCAAAAGACTGTTGTCATCAATAGGCACAAGGGGAAAGCTTGATAGACGCGTGTGCGCCTTGTTTTCAAAAAATGTGAGAAATTTTTCTCTCAGTTCGTTAAGACCTGTCCACTGCATTTTGTAAACCTCATTTCTAATTAAAAAAATAAACCTGTCGCCCCTAAAATTAGGGACGACAGGATAAATCCTACCGCGGTACCACCCAGATTGTGCAATTTGCACCACTTAAAAGCCTTTAACGCAGACCTGCGGCTCGGCTCATCGCCGGCAACTTGGGGATGGCATAAAAAAGGCTCGCTCCTGCGAAATTTTCAGCACAGAAAAAATCTGATTTCGCTCTCTTTTGGAAAGCACTTTTTTTCTTCCCGTCATAGTTTTTATTTTATATTCATATTATAATTATTTAGTATAAATTTGTCAATACATAAGTTAGTTGCAATACCCCTGTCGGTATAATTCGTCGCAGATTTTTTTAAAAACAGGAGCGCAGCTTGCAGCACCCGAATTTCCGCCCTCGCATAGAACAACTATGGCGTATTTAGGCTTTTCTGCGGGATAAAAACCCGAAAACCAAGCCTGAACAAGACTTTGCCCGCCTACATTCCAGCCCGTTTCCGCCGAAGCAGTTTTTCCGCCCGCTAAAAGATTCTGCGGGCGCGCAGAACGCCCTGTACCATCGGTTATTGTGTAAATCATATATTCGCGGATTTGCTTTGCAACCTCAGAACTTATAACACGCGTCGTTTTTGATTGTTTTCTTGTGCCCGTAATTTTTTTATTTTCGTCTACCTCGCCTAAAACAAGTGACGGCTCAACAAGATATCCGCCGTTTGCAACTATGCTGATTATCTTTGCGATGTGAACAGGTGTTGCCAGTAAAGCGCCTTGACCAAAGCTCAGATTTGCAAGGTCACCGCTTGAAACCACCTCATTTGATGATGGGAGATTTCCCGAGGCGGTAACAATACCGTCACATAGCTTAATGCTTTTTCCGAGCCCAAAAAGAGAGGAAAGGGAAATGAGCCGCTCTTTTGATGCATAGGCACCAAGCTTAATAAAATATGGGTTGCAAGAATTCGCAAATGCGTTTTTTAAATCTAAATATCCGTGTCCATCCTCTTTGTGACAGTTAAAAAGCATACCGTCAATTTCAAGAGCGCCGCTACAGTTATGAGAAAATGATGGCGAAATGTTTTTAGATAATGCGGCTGCGGAAACGATTATTTTGTATGTCGAGCCAATATTGTAGGCACAGAGATTTCGGTTTAAAAGCGCGCTGTCATTTGAATTTATGCTTGATGCTATGTCAGCTCTGTTATACTCAGGAATACTGACTGCTCCAAGTATTTCGCCGTTTTCAACATCTGTAACTAAAATGCTTCCGTTTCCCGTGAGAAGTAATGACGCTGACTGCGCAATTTTTTGTATTCCTGTGTCAAGAGTAAGCGCTATTCCAGCTTTTGAGGCATAACCCTTATTGTGAACTGTTGGCTCAATTCCGCTAAGAGCTCTGCCTGCGGCATCAATGGGATAACTTATGGATAGTGAAGCACTTTTTGTTGATAGCAGCTCGTCATAGGCTTTTTCTATGCCGTCAATCCCCTTGGAAAGCGAGGGGTCACAGTACCCGATAAAATGAACTGCAAGCGGGTTGTCACTGTATCTTTTTGGTACAAGCTGAATTTTAACATCGCGGCTTTCTGCAAAAAAGCTTTTGGTTTCAAATACAAAAGGCTTACCCTCAGTAAACCTAATATCTATTTTCTTAAACTCTTTATCGCTTAAAACCGAGTGAAGATAAGCGCGGCTTTCTATGGACGGCAAAACAGCCACCTTGTATATTTTTTCTCTGCTCACAATAGGCTCTAAGTTGCGATCGTAAATCATTCCTCGGCTTTTGTCGATTAAAACACGGTAGCTGTTAGTGGTTTGAGCAGTATATACAGAGCTTTTGTTTTCAGTTATGTCATAAATGCGAAAAATCAGAGCAAAAAAACTAAAAAGAATGACCGAAAATAATGTAACCGTTCTTTTTATGGACATAAAACACACCTCTTATGGTGTATTTTGCCCTTTTTAATGCTTATTTAATACTCCAATCAATAGGAGAAATTCCGTTTTCTTTTAAAAAATCATTGGTTTTTGAAAAATGTTTGCATCCAAAGAAACCATTATAAGCTGATAGCGGACTTGGGTGTGTAGCCGTCAACTTTAAATGTGCAGGATTTGTAATAAGTGCGGCTTTTGATTTGGCATTAGCACCCCACAAAATAAAGACAATAGGCTCTTTTCTTTGATTTAGTGCTGAGATTACAGCATCGGTAAATATCTCCCAGCCTTGTCCGCGATGACTGTTGGGATGTCCCTCACGAACCGTCAGCGCAGTGTTTAAGAGCAGAACGCCATTTTTCGCCCAATCAGTAAGCTCACCATGTAAAGGTACCTCAAGTCCTATATCCTCTTTAAGTTCTTTGAAGATGTTTACAAGAGATGGAGGGGGAGCAACGCCTTTTTTTACAGAAAAACACAGTCCGTGTGCCTGACCTTTGCCGTGATAAGGGTCCTGACCGAGAATGACCGCTTTAACACAGCTGTAGGAGGTGTATTTCAGCGCATTAAATATGTCATACATATCGGGATATATTTTTTGTGTTCTGTATTCATTTTTCAGAAATTCCCGTAGCTTCTTATAGTAAGGTTTTTCAAACTCACTGCCAATTATTTCGTCCCATTCATTTCCGATAAGTACCATATTGCACCTCCTAAGATGTATATTTAAAATATATATTATTAAAAAAAGTATGTCAAGTAAGCATAAGGCACTTTTAGGTTGACGGAAAGAAAGATAAGTGATAAAATATAATGAAATATAAATTGTTTGGAGGAAATGAAAATGCCGGCAAAGGTATTTTTGATTGCACATAGCGTAAGTCCTGTAAAAACAGTTGCACAAGCCGCAAAGCTTTGCTATTCGAGTAGTAATATCAGCGAACTTGGTAATAATTTAACTGAAGAGAAAGCTGCTGAGTTTGTAGAAATGCTTTCCGAGCTCGGTCACGAAAGTCCGCTTGAGCATGCAAGCTTCACATTTGGAATTGAGGGTGTTTCTCGTGCGCTTCTTGCACAGATAACAAGACACAGACTGGCTTCATACAGTGTAAAAAGCCAGCGGTATGTAAATGAAAAAATGTTTGACTTTGTTCTTCCTCCCGAAATAGAAAAGAACGAAGAAGCAAAGGAAATATTCCTTAAATCTATGCAGTCGGCTCAGGAATCTTATGATAAGCTTGCTGAAATCTTAACAGAGCATCACACAAAAGAGCTGATAGCTCAGGGTAGGGATGAAAAGCAGGCAAGAAAAGCTGCCGAAAAAATTGCAAACGAGGATGCGCGCTTTGTTCTTCCAAATGCTTGCGAAACAAAAATGGTTGTCACTATGAACACCCGCAGCCTGCTTAATTTCTTTCGTCACCGCTGCTGCAATCGCGCTCAGTGGGAAATCCGTGATGTTGCAGAGCAGATGCTTAGAGAGGTTTGCGAGGTGGCTCCCGAGCTGTTTTCCAAAGCAGGCCCCGCCTGTGCTAACGGACCTTGCTGTGAAGGAAAAATGACCTGCGGTAAGGCGCTTGAAATGCGTGCTAAATATCGCGAGATTCTTAAAAAAGACTGATTGAGGGCGTAATCCTTTGAGTAAACTTGAGTTTAAAAGAATATCCTTTGAGGATATTGATGTTATAAAAAAACATCTTGATTTTGATGACTGCATGTGTACTGATTATACCTGTGGATTTGCATATATGTGGGGTAGAGTGCTTGACTTAAAGTATGCAGTATCAAATAATATGCTTATAACAAAAGGTACTTTCCGCTTCGGAAAGCAACTGTTTTATATGCCCTGCGGAAACGGCGATCTTTATGCGGCAATTTCTGATATAAAGGAATATTGCGATGAAGAAAAAATCCCGATGGAATTTGTTTCTATAGCAAATCCGCATATATTACGTCTCAAGGAAATGTATGATATAGACTACACCGAATCAAGAGATTATTTTGATTATGTGTACTCGGCAGAAAAGCTTGCGAGTCTCAAGGGAAGACGGCTTCACCAAAAACGAAACCACGTTTCTAACTTTAAAAAGAAATATCCCCACTATCTTTACAAAAATATTAATAAGGATAACATTGAAAAGGTAAAAGAGTTTTATAAAAATTATAAAATTGATTTTCCTGCAAGGGATAAATCCGAGGAAATTGAAAGAGAATGCGCTCAGTTTGCCCTTGATCATATGTATGAAACGGGAATGTTCGGCGCATTTCTCGAAATTGATGGAAAGGTGATAGCCTTTACAATAGGCGAGCAAAAAAAGGATGTTCTGTATGTCCACGTTGAAAAAGCGGACCGAAGCTTTGTCGGCGCATATCCGGTTATAAACAATGAGTTTGTCACGGATTGCCTTGAAAACCGCAAAATCAAATGGGTGAACCGCGAAGATGATTCCGGCGAAGAAGGACTCAGAAAAGCAAAGCTTTCCTACCATCCCGAATTTCTTGCTGAAAAGGGTAGAGTTAAGATTTATATGTAAAGTTATATAACTTTACATAAAAAGGAGATAATACTATGGTATATGTATTTCTTGCAAACGGATTTGAGGAGATGGAAGCGCTTACTCCCGTTGACCTTATGCGTAGAGTTGATATTCCCGTTACAACTGTAGGTATTGGTAACAAGGTTATCAGCGGCTCGCACGATATTAAGGTTGTTGCCGATATAACCGATGCTGAGTTTGTTTATGACAGTGGTGTTGAAATGATAATTCTCCCTGGCGGAATGCCAGGAACCCTTGAGCTTGAAAAGGCGATTTGTGTTAATTCTGCCTTGGAAGAGGCTGATAGGGAAGGAAAATATATTGCAGCAATTTGCGCGGCGCCGTCTATTTTGGGACATAAAGGACTTCTCAGAGGTAAAAAGGCTTGCTGCTATCCCGGGTTTGAAGAGCAGCTTATTCACGCTAATGCAACAACCGACCGCGTTGTTGTTGACGGAAATGTTATAACCTCGCGTGCGGCAGGAACAGTTTTTGAGTTTACACATAAGCTTATAGAGCTTTTGCGCGACAAAGAAACTGCAGATGGAGTTATTGCATCAATATTATGCAAAAAATAGATATCAGAGAATTAAAAAATGAATATCGCGCAAAAGCAAAGCAGTATCGCGCGTCACTTTCTCAGGAACAAAAGGAAGAATTAGATAAAAAAATCTCTCGTAATTTACTTAGTCTTGATAAGCTGCGTGATGCTGAAACTGTTCTGTGTTATATGTCAACTCCCGCAGAGGTAGATACCCTTTCGGTTATTTCAAATATGTTGCAGAAAAATAAAGGTGTTGCAGTGCCTCGCTGTATTGACGATTCTCGGAATATGGAGTTTTATAGTATCACTTCTTTGAGTCAAACCGAAAAGCGCACATTTGGCGTATATGAGCCAAACCCGCAGATGTGTGACAAACTGCGCGATTTCAGAAACTCGGTTTGTATACTTCCGGGTCTCGGCTTTGACAGAGAGGGCTACCGATTAGGATATGGAAAAGGCTATTATGACCGTTTTCTTTCCTCATATGGCGGACTTAAAATAGGTTTATGCTACGAAAAATGTCTTTTCAATGAGCTTCCGCGCGGATTTTTTGATATTTCTGCGGATATCGTTATAACCGAAAATGATATTATTTATGTGAAAAAAATCAGATAAACGGGGAAATCACTATGGAAGAAAAAAAGATAAATGAAATAATAGAAGAAGCAAAGCTTCTTAATGAAAAAACAGAAGCAGATCAGGAGATTATTTCAAATGAGGGTGAAATACCCGCTGAAGAAATAAAAACAGAGCAAAAACCCGTAAAAAAAGCAGGGAAAAAGAAAAGCAAAAAGTGGGGACTATTAGTGCGCACCATAATTATCCTTGCACTTTCGGTAATGTTTTCTGTTGTGATAATTTTTGGCTTTAAGGATATATATGGTCTTGATTTTGATGCAGTAGCCGAGAAGGATGTATATATTGAAAAAGGCTCAAGCACCGCTCAGATAGCAAAGACACTTTATGAGAACGGAATTATTGAGCAGCCGCTTTTGTTCAGATTATACTGCAAGCTTGGCGATAATGGTGATTTTCAATACGGATATCATCCGCTTGCGGGTAATATGTCCTATGCTGAAATTACAAACGAACTTAAAAAGCTCGCAAAAAAAGAGGACGTTGCAGAGGTCAGAGTTATCGAGGGTTGGAATCTTTACGATATAGCACGCGAACTTAAAGAAAAAAACGTTATTAAGGATATAAACGAGTTTATTAAGGCGGTAGAGCGTATGGATGTTCCGTATGACTATCTAAAAAATGTGCCTGACAATGATTATCGTTACTATAAATACGAGGGATATTTTTATCCCGATAAGTATGAATTCTACACGGGAACAGACGATTATGAGGGTATTGCAAAGAAATTCTTTGCAAACTTTGATGCCCACCTCGATTCCGAGATTAAAACCGCAATAGAGCAGTCGGAATATTCCTTTGATGAGATAATAATACTTGCTTCTCTGATTCAGGCAGAAGCGGGTGATGTCAATGAAATGGGATTTGTGTCATCGGTTTTTCATAACCGCTTAAAGAGTACTCTGTTTCCCA
The DNA here is from genome assembly GCA_045655125.1 of Oscillospiraceae bacterium. Classification (GTDB taxonomy): domain Bacteria; phylum Bacillota; class Clostridia; order Oscillospirales; family Ruminococcaceae; genus SIG578. The sequence continues at coordinate 3,528 of JAZOOR010000071.1, read as the reverse complement.
ATCTGCAATCAGATGTCACAATTAATTATGTAGAGAGGGTCATAAAGCCCACCGTTGCATATGCTGACCAGAATCTCTATGATGCATATAATACATATAAACGCACAGGACTTATGCCGGGCGCAATTTGCAACCCCACAAAAGAGGCGATTCGCGCAGCTCTTTTTCCCAACGATACAAACTATTACTATTTTGTAACCGATAATACGGGAAAATACTATTATTCAACAACCTATGCACAACATCAGAAAAACTGCAAAACAGCGCAGAAAGTAAATGATAGATTAAAACAGGAAAATCAGTGATAAATTATGAAACCTGAATTATTAAGTCCCGTAGGGGATATGGAACGTTTGGAATCAGCCCTTTGCTTTGGAGCAGACGCAGTGTACCTCGGCGGAACCGAGTTTGGTATGCGCGCCGCCGTTGCAAAATTTGATTTTGAGAAACTTAAAATTGCCGCCCAAAAGGTTCACTCAAAGGGTAAAAGGGTATATTTGACCTGCAACACTCTTCCAACCAATTCCGAGATGGACAGAATGGAAGAATATCTAAAAAATGCAGTAGCATGTGATGTCGATGCCTTTATTGTTTCAGATGTCGGTGTTCTTTCGTTGCTTAAAAAGGTGGCTCCTGAGGCAGAAGTGCACATTTCAACTCAGGCAGGCATAGTAAACTATGCCTCTGCAAATGCTTTTTATGATATGGGAGCCACTCGAGTTGTGCTTGCAAGAGAATTATCCTTTGACGATATTCGCACACTTCGTGATAAAGCAAATCCTAAGCTCGAAATTGAAACCTTTGTACACGGCGCTATGTGTATGTCCTTTTCGGGTAGATGCACCATATCAAACTACCTAAATCACAGAGATGCAAACCGCGGAGAATGTTCTCAGCCTTGCCGCTGGCAGTACTACCTTATGGAGCAGAAAAGACCAGGGGAATATTTTCCTGTTTTTGAGGAAAAAGAGGGCACATATATCTTAAACAGCAAAGACCTTTGTATGATTGACTACATCGACAAGCTTTGCGATGCGGGTATTTCAAGCTTAAAGATTGAGGGAAGAGCAAAGTCCTCTTATTATGTTGCGGTTGTCACAAATGCCTACCGTCACGCCATAGATTACTATTTCGAGCACGGCAAAATGCCAAAAGGCGAAGATGCCTGGATGCTCGATGAGGTATATAAGGTCAGCCACCGCGAATACACAACGGGATTTTATTTCGGTCGTCCACCTGAGGGACAGTGCTATCAGAGCGGAGGCTATGTCCGCAATTTTGATATAGTCGGACTTGTAGATAACTGTGATAACGGAAGAATTTTCTTCACATCAAAAAATGGTGTCAGGGTAGGCGATAGTGTTGAAATAATGTCGCCCGATAGAAAACCATTTGAAACTGCAGTAACAGAGCTTTATGATGAAGAGGCTCGAGAATTTGTAGATTTTGCAAATCATCCTATGGGCAGCTATTCCTTTGCCTGCAAAACGCAGATACCTAAGGGAAGTATGATAAGAATACAAAAATAAAAAATGCTTCGGGCAAAACGCCCGAAGCATTTTTGTTTTAAACATTGAAACGGAAAAGAGTAACATCTCCGTCTTTCATTACATATTCCTTTCCTTCTAAGCGGACAAGACCTTTTTCCTTCGCGGCCGCAAGGCTTCCGCAAGCCATAAGGTCATCATAAGAAATAATTTCTGCTCTGATAAAGCCTCTCTCAAAATCGGTGTGGATTTTTCCTGCCGCCTGAGGAGCCTTTGTGCCTTCCTTAATTGTCCAGGCGCGAACTTCCTGCTTTCCTGCAGTCAGATAGGAAATAAGACCCAACAGGGAGTAGGATTCCTTTATAAGCCTGTCAAGACCTGACTGTGAAAGCCCGATATCCTCAAGGAACATAAGCTTGTCTTCTTCAGACATACCTGAAATTTCTTCTTCAATTTTTGCACATATGGAAAGAACACCCGATGATTCCGAAGCGGCAATTTCACAGACCTCTTTGTAAAAGGGATTGTCTTCAATTCCGCCGAGGAAATCATCCTCTTTCATATTTGCAGCATAAATAACAGGCTTATCCGAGAGAAGAGAAATGGTTGAAAGGATTTTATCCTCGTCCTCGCTGCGTTCAAAGGATCTTGCCGATCTTCCTTCTTCAAGATGCGACTTAAGTCGCTCTAAAAGCGCTATCTCAGCCACTAATGATTTGTCGCCTTTAAGAGCCTTCTTTGTGCGGTCAATTCTTCGGTCAAGCACCTCGATATCAGAGAAAATCAGCTCTAAGTTTATTGTTTCAATATCGCGTGCGGGGCCAACAGAGCCATCAACGTGAACGATGTTTACATCCTCAAAACAGCGCACAACGTGAATAATCGCATCAACCTCGCGGATGTTTGCAAGGAACTTGTTTCCGAGACCTTCTCCCTTGGATGCGCCCTTAACAAGACCTGCGATATCAACAAATTCTATAACTGCATATGTCTTCTTGTCCGAGTCGTACATTTTTTCAAGAGTATCAAGTCGGCTGTCGGGAACAGTTACCATACCGACGTTTGGCTCTATGGTACAGAATGGATAGTTGGCGCATTGTGCGCCAGCGTTAGTAATTGCATTAAAAAGGGTGCTTTTTCCAACATTGGGAAGCCCCACGATACCGAGTTTCATTTATACCTTATCCTCCGATAATTAGATGTTTTTATTTATTATAGAATAAATTTATTGTTTTTTCAAGTTAATTTAGCATAATTTTCTTTTCTTTGATATTTACAAATGCAGGTAATATGTGGTATACTTAATTAAATATTATTTATCCAAAATTTAGGAGTTGAAACTATGGTAACGGATCTGGAAAAGAATTTCGGCTGCTGCGTATTCAGCGATGATGTTATGAAGCAGCGTCTGCCGCAGGATGCGTACAATAGCCTTGTTTCCACAATCAAGGAAGGCCGCCCCCTTAATCCCGAGCTTGCACAGACTGTTGCGAGCGCAATGAAGGATTGGGCAGTAGAGCAGGGTGCTACGCATTTTACACACTGGTTCCAGCCAATGAATAATATAACCGCAGGTAAATTTGATGCATTTCTTACACCCACCGAGGACGGCAGACCTATGCTCGAATTTTCGGGAAAAGAGCTCATTAAGGGTGAACCTGATGCTTCAAGCTTCCCATCGGGAGGTCTCAGAGTTACCTTTGAGGCAAGGGGTTACACTATATGGGACCCTAATTCACCTGCATTTGTAAAGGATAAGAGTCTTTATATTCCCACAGCATTCTGCTCATATACTGGAGAGGCGCTCGACCACAAGACTCCGCTTGTTCGTTCTTCTGCAGCTATTTCAAAGCAGGCGGTCAGAGTTCTTCGTGCCCTCGGTGATGATAAAACCATGCGTGTTATTCCTACTGTTGGCGCAGAACAGGAATATTTTCTTGTTGACCGCGAGGATTACGAAAACCGTCTTGACCTTAAAATTTGCGGAAGGACTCTGTTCGGCGCAAAAACTGTAAAAGGTCAGGAGCTTGGTGACCATTAC
>JAZOOR010000070.1:0-13114 GCA_045655125.1 Oscillospiraceae bacterium | reverse complement strand
GAACTCAGAGACAAATTAAATGAAGAGCAAACAAAATGCTTTGAGGAACTTTTTGAAATTACCTCGCAAATACACTTTTTAGAGGTAAAGGACGCTTTTTACAGCGCCTGTAAACTGGGCGCAAAGGCCTCAAAGGAATTTGTTATTTAAGCTCTTGTTCGAGTTTTTTGTATTCGGGCGTGTCGAAAAATTCCATTACTGTAATTTCAAGCCCGTCACAAATCTTTTTAAGGGTTACAATACCGGGATTTTTGCTCTCACCGTTTAAAATGCTCTTGACAGTTGCCTGCGGAATACCGCACATATAGCTCAAAGCATTCGGTGTAATCTTGCGCTCTCGACAGAGTTCATAAATTCTGTTTACTACAAATTCGCAAATACCCATACATACCACCTTTAATTTAAGTTTCTCCACATATAGATGATATATCACTACAAATTTGTTTGTTAGTTATTTATCACTAATTTTTATTGACAGAAACAGTCGAAATGTGTATAATTAGTGATATATAACTAACTAATATTTTACACATTGGGAGATTGCGTGTCAAAAATAGCCGAACTTAGGTAAGGGCAATAATTTGCTCCTGCTTAAAAATATCATCACAACAGTCCCAAAATGCAAAATTTCTGCAACTATGCTACCAGCATAAGACTTTTGGGAAAAGTTGAATTACAATTTTAAAAAGGTGCTCTTAGTCTACTAATATCTTGTAAAATGGCACTATAATAGTGCTAAATTATAAAAAAGAAAGAGGTAAATGAAAATGGGATTTGCAGATGTTTTGAAGGATGGGCTTAATAAGCTTTCCAAAGATTTAAAGGAAAAGGAAAAATTAAAAAATGCAATTATGTATGCGAAGGTGTATAGTGAAAGTGATGTGCATCCAAGTTGTGCAATTGGTATGACAGAAGACGCAAAAACACTTATATTTCACAAAGACTATAAGGTTGAAGCAACCTATAATATTGCAGAGGATATAAAAACATTTATTGTCCGTGCAAACGATTATAAAAAGACCTTTCATTCTATAGACCTTGTCCTTAATGACGGAAGAATAATAAAGGGAATATACCTTATGCAAGAGGTTAAGAAATCAGCTCTGATAAATGATATTGAAGAAAAGGTTAAGGTTAAATATTCCTATATGGCACAATTCGCTAAAGCTCTTGCCAATATCCCTGGGTTAGGCGATGAAGAAATGACGTTTCTAAGTTTTCTTATTGACGTTGCCGGATTAAAAGATTAAGCTACTTAGCATCTATGTTTTTCTAAGACAAGATCAATCCAGGAGAGAAAATACCAATGATTGAAAAAATGAAAAATGTTTTTACCGGACCGAGTAGAACAGTTAGTGAAAAAAGAGATAGAATAAAAGAAGCTAAAACAGTTGTCATTTTTTCTTTGCTGTTGGCTGTGATTGTCACACTTCTTGGCAAGATTGTTCCGATAGTGGCAGGGATAACCCCTTTTATAAGAACAGTGCTTATCATAATTGCTGCTGTTTATGGCATTTGGATGCTTATTTTAAAGGGAGACGTAAAACACGCTCTTGAAAAAGAATGGACCGAGGAGCTCATCAACGAGTCTTATACTTGTACCCATCCGGATGGGAATTTTGGTGTGTGCATGAATTTCGACCATGCTGACAGAAAGATTTTATGCTATTCTTGCCCTAGAGAACAAGATTGTCCTAAAAAGAACCAAAGCGAGTATAAAAATCAAACTCAAAATCCGGAGCTTATACCGATATTTGCCAAAAGAAAATATTATCAAGACAAAAATGATTCATATCAAGCAAAACGTGTAGTTGAAGAGTATATTGCAGAAAAATATCCTAACATAGCACATAAAGAGGAGTGCGAAATGCTTTTTACTCTTATGTTTGAAATGGGTATTTTGGGCTCTTATGTATTTGCGTGGGAGTTTCTTGAGTTTCTAAATCAAAAAATTGACACATTGGGCGATATGGAATGGGATAGACTGTATAATCTTCTGTATGCCATACTTTTTAAACCTGAATCGTATTACGGTATACAAAAATTCTTACTTGACACCCCCTACTTTGATACGGCTGATGATGAAGAGTTTATCTTTTTGCTAAAAACTATTCTTTTGTACATAAGACCTCAAGTAGATAATGAGGAAGATTGTTGGCATTTCGAGGATATGGAGCATCTTGCTATGTTTAAGGATCCCTCTATACTTACTGTTGAATCATTTTTGGAAGAAGGAAAGCCATACAAAATTAATAATTTTATTCCGATAACCAGTGGTAACTCCAGAAAACCAAGCGTTAAAAGTATAGTTAAAAAATTTGAAAAAAGCAATGTCAAGGACAGAGCAAAATTCAAGGCAAAAGAAGCGGAATATGACGAGTTTTTAGAAGGCATAGAAAGTATGTTAATCTCAAAAGCTAAAATTTATAATTAAAACAAAATTATAAAGGAGATAAAAATTATGGCACAAAGAGAATTTATTAAAGACTGGCAAGGAAAGGTTTTGGGAACGGTTGAAACCGCATCCAACGGAGACAAAAAACTCAAGGATTTTTACGGCAGAGTACTTGGAACTTACGAGAGAAACAGAGATGTGACCAAGGATTTTTATGGTCATATTGTAGGGCATGGAGATATTCTCTTAACCTTACTCAGATAAATACAGCCATGTTAAAAAATATGAAAGGAGAAAAAACATGACACAGTCATATTACAGAATTCACTATGTTGGCGGATCAATGAGCATTTTGGCATACAGCGAGCATGATGCGGCTGATCAGTTCAGAAAGAAATTTCCGCAGTACAGACTTCTAAAAATTGAAAAGCTTTAAAAAAAGAGCAGGCGAATGCCTGCTCTTTTTTATTGATAATTTATATCTCTTAGTACATTCCCATACCGGGGTTAGCTGCAGGAGCGGGCATGGGGTTTTCCTCTTTCTTGTCAGCAACGAGGGACTCGGTGGTGAGAACCATTGATGCGACAGAAGCAGCATTCTGAAGAGCGCTGCGGGTAACCTTGGTAGGATCAACGATACCGCTTGCGATCATATCGCAGTAGGTTTCAGTTGCGGCGTCAAAGCCGTAGCCGACCTTTCTGGAGCGGCGGATTTTGTCGATGATAACAGAGCCTTCAAGACCTGCGTTAGCAGCAATCTGACGGATGGGCTCTTCGAGAGCGCGAAGCACAATTTTGACACCTGTCTTAATATCGCCGTCCTTAGTAGCAACGAGCTTTTCAACGGCGGGGATAGCATTGAGCAGTGCGGTTCCGCCGCCTGCAACTATGCCTTCCTCAACAGCGGCGCGGGTTGCGGACAGAGCGTCCTCAATGCGCAGCTTTTTCTCTTTCATCTCAATCTCGGTTGCAGCGCCGACCTTGATAACAGCAACACCGCCCGAGAGCTTTGCAAGGCGCTCCTGAAGCTTCTCGCGGTCGTAATCCGAGGTGGTGGTAGCAATCTGATTTTTTATCTGACCAACGCGGGCGCGGATTGCCTCGCTGTCGCCTGCACCGTCAACAATAATGGTGTTTTCTTTCTGAACCTTAACCTGACGAGCACGGCCGAGCATAGAAACATCAGCATCCTTAAGCTCAAATCCAAGCTCGCTGCTTACTACCTGACCGCCGGTGAGAACTGCGATGTCCTGAAGCATCTCTTTACGTCTGTCGCCAAAGCCGGGAGCCTTGACAGCAACGCAGGTAAATGTTCCGCGAAGGCGGTTAACAATAAGGGTGGAGAGAGCCTCGCCCTCAACATCCTCAGCGATGATAACAAGCTTTTTGCCTGCATTAACAATCTGCTCGAGCAGGGGGAGAATATCCTGAATAACAGAAATCTTCTTGTCGGTGATAAGAATGTAAGCGTCATCAATAACAGCTTCCATCTTGTCGGTGTCGGTTACCATATAGGGAGTGATGTAACCGCGGTCAAACTGCATACCCTCAACGATTTCGCTGTAGGTTGTGGCGGTTTTGGACTCTTCAACAGTGATAACACCGTCAGCCGAAACTTTATCCATAGCCTCTGCAATGAGAGCGCCGATGGCCTCGTCAGCAGCAGAAATGGTTCCTACTCTTGCGATGTCCTCAGAGCCTGAAACCTTTCTTGAATTCTCAATAATAGCATTTACAGCGGTGTCAACTGCAAGTTTCATACCCTTTTTGATGTCCATGGGGTTAGCGCCTGCCTCGACATTCTTCATTCCCTCACGCACGAGAGCCTGAGCGAGCAGGGTGGCGGTGGTAGTGCCGTCACCTGCGGCGTCGTTTGTCTTGGTGGCAACCTCTTTAATGAGCTGAGCGCCCATATTCTCGAAAGCATTCTCAAGCTCGATGTCCTTTGCGATGGTAACACCGTCATTGGTGATAAGGGGAGCGCCGAATTTTCTCTCTAAAACAACGTTTCTTCCCTTGGGGCCAAGGGTGATTTTAACGGTATCAGCCAGCTGGTCAATACCTGATTGCAGAGCCTTTCTGGCGTCTACTCCGTAGATAAGTTCTTTAGCCATGATTTATTCCTCCAAAAAGATTATTCAACAATAGCAAGGATATCATCCTGGCGGACGATTTTATACTCAACGCCGTCCACCTTGACATCGGTACCGGAATATTTTCCTGTAAGCACCTTGTCGCCGACCTTGAGGGTCATTTTAACTTCTTTTCCGTCTACAATGCCGCCGGGGCCTACAGCAACAACTTCGGCAATCTGGGGCTTCTCCTGAGAGGCAGCGGTTAAGATAATGCCGCTCTTGGTGGTCTCCTCAGCCTCTACTGTTTTGATGACAACTCTGTCCGAAAGGGGTTTAATGGTCATCTTTATTTCCTCCTTTAATTATTTACAAATCGGTTAGCACTCACAGTTTCAGAGTGCTAAAACTATTGTAATACAAATACAGAAAAAATCAAGGGGTTTCGGTAATATTTTTAAAAAAAGTTAACAAATTATACCAATAAAATGTAGTGCAGTTTCGACAAGAGCTGCTCCATTTGACAAGTGGAACGCCAAATAGTAAAATAGAGGAAAGGAATGGGGAGGGTAAGAGAGTGCAAGCAGCAACTTTTTTAAGGCGCCATATACTATCTATTTTATTTGCCGCAGCGGCGATTTATATTATGTGTCTGATTTTTTCTTTTTCGGCTCAGAATGGCACTGCCTCGTCCTCGGTATCAAAGGGTGTTTCCCGAACAATTTCTGAGATAATAGTCAAGGAATTTTCCTCGCTCTCAGAAACGGAAAAAGAAGTGCAGGTAGAGTCACTTGTTCCAATTGTGCGCAAAACGGCGCATTTTCTTGTGTACTGCGCTCTTGCCTTTTTCTCTCTGCTCTCGCCGCTTGCCTTTTTAAGAGAAAACAAAACCTGTGTGCCGATTATAAAGGTTTTGGGTTTGGTCGCCCTGTTTTGCCTGTGCTATGCCGCCTCGGATGAACTGCATCAGCTTTTTGTAGACGGGCGCGACGGCAACTTTTTGGATGTGCTTTTAGATTTTTGCGGCGCTCTTTGTGGAATGGCGGCAGCATACCTTTTATTTTCCGTTTTTTGCAAAATAAAAGACAAAACGACAGCAAAACAATAAAAATACCAAATGTAGAAACCACTTTACACATAAAAAACCGCTTAAAGTCGCGGTTTTTGTGGAAAAGTGTGTTGAAAATGTGAAAAACTCTATGGTAAAAAATACAAACAGTAGAAAAAATAGAGTAAAACGGGAGGGGAAAACCCTCCCGTTTTTAGTGAATAGTGAATATTCATTAAAAAAACGCCCTCAATAAGAGGGCGGTTTTTTTCTTAAACTTTTTAGTGAATAGCAGTTCCTTCGGGGACACTGTCATCAACAAAGATTATCTTGCAGCCACAAGTGTCGTGGGTGGCGGCAATGAGCATTCCGTTGCTGACTACTCCTGCAAGCTTTGCAGGCTTTAAGTTTGCGATAACAATTATTTTTCTGCCCTCGAGCTGCTCGGGTGTGTATTCATTTTTAATGCTTGACATTATAACGCGCTCAGAAAGTCCGTCAAAAAGTGTAAGCTTTAAGCAGCTGTGAGATTTCTTGACTTCCTCTGCCTTTAAAACCTTGCAAACGCGCATATCAATCTTGTCAAAATCGTCAATGGTAATCTGCTCTTTAACAGGCTCCACATCGCTCTGGACCTCTGCCTGCACGCAGCACTCTGCGGTGGCAGCGGCACGGGCAGCCTTTTCCTCATCGGTTTCTGGGGTGCTGAAATCTAAGAGAGGCAGATAACGCTCGGCCTCAATTGCAAAGAGGAAGAGATAAAGTCGGGGACCCTTTTCCTTTCCGATAAGCAGCTCGTAGACATTTTTAAAGAACTTGCCCTGAGCTGCTTTTCTCTCCTTGTCATCTGCAAACTCAAAGACCTTGCCGGGAATAGCATAAAGCTCGGTATTAAGGTCATCGAGGGTGTAATTGCCCGCTTTAAGATATGCGTAGAGAAGCTCAATTTCCTTTTTCTCCTCAGAAGAGAGGGTTTCGAATTTCTCAAAATTGCGGTAGGGCAGCAGGTGATTTAAGCTCTCGGGACTGCACTGCTCTGCCCAGTATTTAGCGAGAGCAAGACGCTCTGAGAACTCTGACTCTTTGTAAGGAGTGCCAATTTTCTCAAAAACGGTCTCTAACATTTTGGGGTTAAAATCAACAACAGAGCCGAGGCTGACGAGCTGAGCCATAGGAACGGTAATAACCTCGTGTCCCTTAACTACGGCATTGGCTATGATTTCCTTTGCTCTGTCGTCGGCAGTTCCTGCCTTTACGGCATTATACATTTTATCAAACTCAAAGTACTGACGCAGAATTTCATCATCAAAGCAGAAATCAAATGCATGCAGAGGTTCGGTTTTGGAATACAGCCATAAAATTACCTCGGGCTGATAGAGCTGAAGCAGGGTTTTGGGGGTGAGGTTAAGTCCGCTTGAGCCGGACATTTTACCGGTAGTTCCCTTGATTCCGATAAACTCATAGCCCTGAAAATAGGGGGCGGGGAAATTAAATATTTTCTCGGAAATAACGCGGCTTGTCTGATAGCTTCCGGTCGGACTTGCGTGGTCTTTTCCGCCCGGCTCAAAGTCAACCTGCTCAAATTTCCAGCGCATAGGCCAGTCAATTTTCCAGGCGAGTTTTGCATCATACTCTGTTTCAAAGTCAAAATCAGCCTCGTGACCGCACTGGCAGGTGTAATGAGCCTTGGTGCAGTCCTCGGAAAGAGAGGTTATCTTGGTGGTATCCTTGCCGCATTTGCTGCAATAGATACCTACAGGATAATAATTTGCCTTTTCCTCGGCGGTGGAGTCCTGAGTTCTGAAGCTGTCAAGAATGTCAAAAATCTCATCGCGGTGCTTTAGGGCATAGATAATCTCGTCCTTGTAAGCGCCGGAGCGGTACATCTCTGCCTGACGGCGAAAATCAACCTCAATGCCGAAAGCCGAAAGGCTCTTCTCAAATTCCTTTTCAAAATGCTCTGCATAGGATGAGCAGCAGCCATAGGGGTCGGGAATAGAGGCATAGGGCATACCGATGTATTTTTCAAAGCCCTCTGTTATCTTCTGAACATTGACGGGGACCTTTCTCAGTCTGTCAAACTCGTCCCAAGAGAACAAAAGTCTTGCCTTTTTGCCTTGGCGGCGGAGCGCCAGACAGACAAAATAGCTCGTAACAATGTCACGGAAGTTTCCGATGTGAATAGAGCCAGAGGGGCTTATTCCTGCCGCGCAGACATACTCCTCTTTATCGGGACTGCGGCGGATAATTTCTTTTGCGATCTTTTCAGACCAATGCATGAGGCGTCTCTCCTTATATAAATGTTATTTTTTACTGCGTGTTGTAAGAATAGTAATGCCGATGGCATTAAGAACAATTGAAAGCATAATACTGCCGCCCATAATAAAGGTGTTTGCCATTGCGAAAATGCAGGCAACTCCGCATATGAGCATTGCAATACCACAGATAAGACAAACGGTACCCAACAGTTTCATTCCGGCTTCCTCCAAAGAGAGATTATTTTTTAGCGTTGTCTTTCATACGCTGAACATTACTGAGGGTTTTCTTTCTTAGACGAAGATTTTCGGGGGTAACCTCTAAAAGCTCGTCCTCAGAAAGAAATTCTATACACTGCTCAAGACTCATTTTACGCGGGGGAATAAGCCTTAGCGCATCGTCAGAGCCTGAGGCTCGGGTGTTGGTGATGTGCTTTTTCTTGCATACATTAACCGCCATGTCGTCACCCTTGGGGTTCTGACCGATAATCATTCCCTCATAAACCTCGACACCTGCTCCGATAAAGAGCTGACCGCGCTCCTGCGCATTAAAAAGTCCGTAAGTAACGGCAGTGCCGCCCTCAAAGGCAATGAGCGAGCCATAGCTGCGGCGGGCAATATCGCCCTTATATGCTTCATAACCGCTAAACTGGGTGTTCATAATACCCTCACCCTTGGTATCGGTAAGAAATTCATTGCGATAACCAAACAGACCGCGTACAGGAATTAAAAACTCAAGCTTTGTGCGGCTGCCCTGAGCCTTCATTCCCATAAGCACGCCTTTGCGAGAGCTGAGTTTTTCAATAACACTTCCCGAAAACTCCTCGGGAACATCGATAAGCACATTTTCCATAGGCTCGCATTTCTGACCGTCTATTTCCTTGTAAAGCACCTGCGGGGGAGTTACCGCAAATTCATATCCCTCGCGGCGCATGGTTTCGATTAAGATGGAAAGGTGCATTTCGCCTCTGCCCATAACCTTGAAGGCATCGGTTGAATCGGTGCGCTCAACGCGCAGCGAAACGTCTTTAAGTATCTCTTTAAACAGCCTATCACCAATCTGTCGGCTTGTTACAAACTTGCCCTCTCTACCCGCCAAGGGACTGTCGTTTACGCAAAACAGCATCTCAACGGTAGGCTCGCTGATTTTAACAAAGGGAAGGGGAGTAACATCTTCGGGGGAGCAAACGGTATCTCCTATCGAGATGTTTTCAATTCCCGAGAAACAGATAATCTCGCCCATCTCAGCCTCTTTAACGGGTGTTCTGTTAAGTCCCTCAATGACATAGAGGTTGTTCATTTTAGCCTTAAAGCTTTCATCGGGTTTTAAAGCGTTTGCAACAATAACCTCTTGTCCCTCGCGAACCTTGCCCCTTTCAATTCGACCCACGCCTATTCTGCCGACGTAGTCGTTGTAGTCAATGGCGGAAACGAGCGCTTGAAGCGGTGCGTCTATCTCGCCCTCAGGGCAGTCTATATGAGAAATGATGGTTTCAAATAGGGGAACTAAGTTGCTGCCTGCATCGTCGGGCGAAAGCGAGGCTGTTCCCGCTCTGCCCGAGCAGAAAAGAACAGGACTTTCAAGCTGCTCCTCGGTAGCATCAAGGTCGAGAAGAAGCTCTAAAACCTCGTCAACAACCTCTAAGGGACGGGCGTCGGGCTTGTCCACCTTATTTACAACAACTATAATCTTGTGCTCGAGCTCAAGAGCCTTCTGAAGCACAAATCTTGTCTGAGGCATAGGGCCCTCAAAAGCGTCGACAAGCAGAAGAACGCCGTCCACCATTTTAAGAATTCTTTCAACCTCACCGCCGAAATCGGCATGCCCCGGAGTGTCAACGATGTTGATTTTTGTACCATCGTACATAACCGAGGTGTTTTTAGCAAGAATGGTAATTCCGCGCTCGCGTTCAAGGGCATTGCTGTCCATAACGCGATCCTCAACCTGTTGGTTTTCGCGGAACACACCGCCTTGTTTCAGCATCTCGTCAACCAGTGTTGTTTTGCCGTGGTCAACGTGAGCAATAATAGCAACATTTCTTAATTTTTCCTGTTTCAAACAAAGACATCTCCCAGTTTTTCAAAAAAATTACTCTTTATTATAGCACAGCCTGTATGCGTATTGCAAACATTTTTGTGAAATTTTGTGATTATCCTTTGGCAATCAGCCAATTTTTGCCGATATGCACATCACTTTCAAGCGTTATTTTTAAGCTTGCTGCTGCTTCCATTTCCTCTTTAAGCAGTTTTGCGGCTACTTCGGCATCCTTTTCGGGACACTCGACTATAAGCTCATCGTGCACCTGTAAAATAAGTCTTGCATCAGGCAGGTCACGCATTAAACGACTCCTGACTCTGTTCATGGCAATTTTTATAATATCAGCAGCGGTACCTTGAATGGGGGTGTTCATAGCAACTCTCTCTCCAAGCGCGTGCAAGACCTTGTTTTTGCTGGAAAGCTCAGGGATAGCTCTGCGGCGGCCATAGAGAGTGGTAACAAAGCCATTCTTCTCGCCGTATTCCACCGTCTTTTTCATATACTCGGCCACACCGCTATAGCTGTCAAGATAGCTCTTTATCAGTCTGCTTGCCTCGGCAACCGAGGTTCCTATATCCTGCGATAGCGAATACGCACCGATTCCGTAAACTATTCCAAAGTTTACAGCCTTTGCGCTTCGGCGGATGTCGGGGGTAATCATATCGATAGGAAGATTATGAATTCTTGCAGCGGTGGCAGCATGAATATCGGCACCGCTTTTAAAGGCTTCTATCATAGCACTGTCATTTGCAACGTGGGAAAGAACTCTCAGCTCTATCTGCGAGTAGTCGGCATCGACAAGCACACATCCCTCTTTTGCAACAAAAAACTCTCTCAGTCGGCTTCCTAATTCTGTGCGAACGGGGATGTTTTGCAGATTAGGCTCAATAGATGAAAGTCTACCGGTTCTCGTTTCGGTTTGCAGAAATGTGGTGTGAATTCGCCCGTCATCTGCAATTTTGTGCATTAGCCCCTCGGTGTAGGTGGATTTTAGCTTGGAAACCTTGCGGAAGGAGAGTATTTCGTCAATAATCGGATGCTCATTTCTAAGACTCTCCAAAACCTCAGCGTTGGTTGAGTATCCCGTTTTGGTTTTCTTTTTGGAAGGCAAGCCTAATTTTTCAAAAAGAATTTCGCCAAGCTGTTTGGGGGAATTTAAGTTAAACTCCTCTCCCGCAAGCTCATAAACTTTCTTGCGGCTGTCCTCAAGCAGAAGGGAAAGCTCTCTGTCAAAGGAACAAAGCCCCGCCCTGTCCACTGAAAAGCCCTCAAATTCCATTGCCGAGAGAGTTTCTGAAAGCGGAATTTCAATGCTTGAGAGCAGTGATAGCATATCTTGCTCTATAAGCTGAGCCTTAAGAGTCTCGCAAAGATAGGGCATTTCCTTAAGCTGCGAAATAGCATCTTCATCGTCGCCAAATTCGGTGGTGTAATCACAAAGTGAGCCACTGCTGCTGTAGCGGGCAGTCAGTTCAGAAAAGTCATAGCCAGAGGCGGTCGGCTCTAAAAGATATGCCGCAAGCTTTAGGTCAAAAACAATATTTGTAAGAGAAAGCCTATTTTGAAATGCGTATAAATATTGCGACTTGCAGTCGTAGGTGCATTTATTGTGCGGTAGCTCAAAAATCCCTTTTATGTCCGAGGAAATAAAGAGGCTGTCTCCTGCCGCGGCATAAATTAGCCCTGCGCGCATAAAGTAGTAAATTGGCTCGCTGCCTGCGGCGCTTTTAATGTCGCCAGCAGAGGCAGAGCGCACAAGAGTATAGTTCTTAGCGGGGATTTTCGCACTTTCTTTTTGATCAGCCGCTTTTTCAATGTTTGCATCGTCTGCCGAGAGGGAAAGTTGCTTCATAGCGCTTGTGAGGCGAAGCCTCATAAGCAGCGAGGCAGCGCCTGAGCGGTCCATTTCTCCGATTTTGTATGCCTCGGGAGCGGTTTCTATAGGAACCTGTCTGTTAATGGTGGCAAGGGTGCGGGAGAGGAAAGCGCTGTCGCGCCCGCTTTGGAGCTTTGCCTTTACCGCGGGACGAAGAGAGGCATTCTCAAGCTCTTTATATAGATTTTCAACGCTGTCAAACGCGGTTAAAAGCTCAACGGCGGTTTTCTCTCCGATTCCCGCGACACCTGGAATGTTATCCGAGCTGTCGCCCATAAGGGCTTTGAGGTCAACAATTCTGTCGGGGTTCACACCCATTTTTTCGAGTACAGTCTCAGGGGTGTAAACGGTGGTTTCGGTTTTTCCTGCTCGTGTAGAAGGCAAAAGAACGGTGGTGTACTCGTCAACAAGCTGAAGACTGTCGCGGTCACCCGTAATGATAACGCAGTTTGCTTTGCGCTCGCTTGCGGCGGTGGAAAGGGTGCCGATAAGGTCGTCGGCTTCATACCCCTCAAGTCCGAGAACGCAGTAGCCGAGCAGCGAAAGCAGCTCTTTTATTATAGGCAGCTGGGCGCGCAGGTCATCCGGCATAGGCTTGCGCGTGCCCTTGTAGTCGGGGAAAATGTCGTTGCGAAAAGTCTTTCTCGCAACATCAAAGCAAACCGCAACCGCATCGGGCTTTTCCTCGGTAAGATACTTGTGAAAGATATTGAGAAAGCCAAAAATGGCATTTGTCGGAGTTCCGTCGGGAGCCGAAAGCGGCCGAATGGCATAAAATGCTCTGTTCAGTATTGAGTTGCCGTCTAAAATCATCAGTTTCATAATTTTCTCCGCCCCTAAAATTCGTTAGAAAACACATATAAACTATTTTACCACAATTTGTTATGATTTTCAACGCACTGAAAAAATTCTCCTTATTTTTATAAAAAATGTATTTTTAAAAAACTCACGGCAAAACTATTGACAAATGCGCTGGGTTGGCATATAATATATTATGCTCTTAGAAACAAAGCAAATATCGCGGAGTAGAGCAGTTGGTAGCTCGTCGGGCTCATAACCCGAAGGTCGTTGGTTCAAGTCCTTCCTCCGCAACCAACAAATAACGGATACCCTTTAGGGTATCCGTTATTTTTCGTTTTGGGAGAGTTTGCGCAAGCTATCTGCGAGGGCTATGAGCCCGCGGGCGAATAACTTGCTGAAAAATCGACCGCACCCAGAGGGTGAAAAAGGGAGATTTTTCAGGGGCAGCGGTCAAAAGTTGCACTCGCGTATCGCGAGGAAATGCAACTTTTGGGCACCGCAACCCGATAGATCGTTGGCATCTGACCTTCCTCCGCAACCAAAAAATCTCAGTCTCCCAAATGGGAAACTGAGATTTTTCTTGTTATGGATTGTGTTTGAACCTGCGACTGATGTGTTTTCTGAGTGAG
>JAZOOR010000069.1:0-37194 GCA_045655125.1 Oscillospiraceae bacterium | reverse complement strand
ATTCCCTTTAACGGCAAAATGGATAAAGTAAAAGAGCTTGAAACGCTAATGCTACAAAAATCAAAAGAGATTTTAGCAAAGGTCAATGGCTCTATGTCTGTGCTTGAAAGAGAAAGAATAATTCACGATAGTCTTGTTGAGAATACAAAATATGATACCACACTTAAAGCGGAAAATTCCCATAATCTATGTGGACCGCTTGTAGACGGCACCGCCGTTTGCGAAGGGTATGCAAATGCGTTTCATTATCTTATGCGTCAGGCGGGGGTTCAGTGTATCTCTGTAAAAGGTGAGTTTAACGGAGATAACCACGAATGGAATATGGTAAAGCTTGGTGGAGAATATTACCATGTTGATGTCACCGCTGATGACCCTATAATAAACGGTGGCAAAATCGAGGCTCTGAAATTTGATTATTTTAACCTTTCACAAGAGGAAATTGAAAAAGACCATATCGTTAAAGACAATGCTTATGATATTCCACAGGCTCTTGGTACAAGATATAATTTCTTTGAGTTTTATGGTCTTGAGTGTGAAAATGTAAACATTGATTTTGTCGCAAGGGCAATGGCATTTTCAGCAAATAACGGATATGAGTATGCTCATATGAAATTTTCAGGTGTAAGCACAGATGACGCGGTAAAATATATAGCTGAAAATTATAACAATATTTTAAATAAAGCAAACCAAAGCATAACAGATAAAAAGCTTGTGAGCGTCAACAACATTGATTACACCCGCGATGCAGAAAAAGGGATAATAAGCGTAAAACTCATATTTGAATAATGCTTGCTCTTTTATCTAAAATATGCTAAACTATTTTCGTTAATTAAATTAAAAAATATATGGAGTTATGATTATGGCAAAAAAACGCGACCTTAAAGAAATTGATATAGTTTCAGGTGAGCTTGAAAGGCTAAAAAAACAATCTGCACAGATTACTGAGACAAATGAGGGTAAAAAGAAACAAAAAAAGCTCGTTATCCTGCTTTGCTCCCTGCTTGGAGCCTTGGTTATAGCTATTTTTGTGGGAATGATTATATACGTTGAAACACAGTCACCTGTAAGCTATGGCCCCAAGGCCTCCGCTGCTGAAAAGACAGATGAAAAAACAGTGGAGCACGAACGCCGCCTTAAGATAATTGATGAAAACGGCGGTATTCGCGAGGGAGTTAACTTTGTTGGCTATTATGCTCAGTTTGATAAGGATAATAACCTTGTCATAGATGGCTATATGAGAAACTTCACAGGTCACGAAATATATGATATTAAGGGCAATATAACAGTAAGAACTCCTGCTGATGATAATATCGGAGGAGCATATTTCGAGTTTTTAAAAGAGGATTTTGGTAGTCTTAAAAATGGGCACTCTCGTCCTTGGCGTATAATCTTTGATGCCGATTATGTTAATATTGATATAACCGACCTTTCAAAGTATACCATCACAACCGAATTTGACTTTACACAAAAATAAACTCAAAAGGGATGATTTCACCTAAGTGAAATCATCCCTTTGTAGAGTTAACCCATCATTTTTGGAATTGAGTCCATAATGCTTTCAATACCGCTTATAGCCTTATC
The DNA here is from genome assembly GCA_045655125.1 of Oscillospiraceae bacterium. Lineage (GTDB taxonomy): Bacteria > Bacillota > Clostridia > Oscillospirales > Ruminococcaceae > SIG578. Next base: position 35,613 of record JAZOOR010000069.1, on the reverse strand, counting down.
AGCATTTCTTCTGACTGTCTTTTTTGCTTTTCTCATAAATTTAGAGTTTGTCATATTGGGCATACTAATTGCACCAATAGCACCAAGCGCTGCACCGACAGTCATTCCGATAGCAACGCCTGTCGCCATTTTGCCTGAATTTTTTCTCATTCTTATTACTCCTTTCATATTCTATGCTATTATTTTGTCCAGAATTATTTTAAAAATCAAAGGAAAAAGGAAACACTATGTCGCAAATAAATATAGTTTTGGTAGAGCCGCAAATCCCTCAGAATACAGGAAATATCGCTCGCACCTGTGCCGTTACTGGCGCAAGGCTGCACCTTGTAAAACCGATGGGCTTTACTGTTGATGATAAAAAGCTAAAACACGCAGGTCTTGATTATTGGCATATGCTTGATATAACCTACTATGACAGCCTCTGCGATTTTTTAGAGCAGCATAAGGATGAAACAGAAAAATTTTATTTTTTCAGCACAAAATCAAAGCGGGTATACAGCGACGCCAGGTACCCCGATGGTTGTTATCTCTTTTTCGGTAGGGAAGACAGGGGACTGCCTGAGAGCCTGCTGCTTGATAACCGAGAAAAATGCGTAAGAATGCCAATGATTTCGGAGGCGCGGAGCTTAAATCTTTCAAACTCGGTTGCAATTGGAGTTTATGAGGTACTAAGACAATGGAATTTCCCGACTCTTCAGAACTTCGGAACACTTTTTGACTAAAAAATACTACATAAAATGGTAAATATGTTAAAAATTTATCTTGAAAAAATCTTGTATATGTTATAAAATAGTTTAGGTAATAAAACCTTAATAATGAATTTATTGAAAGGATGTTTTATAAATGACCTCTGTTAACAAAAAAACTGTTGAAGACATTGCCGTTGCAGGCAAAAAAGTGCTTGTCCGCTGTGATTTTAATGTTCCTTTTAAGGATGGAAAAATTGCTGACGATAAGAGAATTCGCGGCGCTCTTAAAACTATAAAATATCTTAAGGATAATGGAGCAAAGGTTATTCTTTGCTCTCATATGGGTCGTCCCAAGGGCGAGTTCAAAATGGAATATTCTCTCCAGCCTGTTGCAGTTCGCCTTTCCGAACTCCTCGGCTGCGAGGTTAAAATGGCAAAGGATGTTATCGGTGACGATGCCAAGGCTATCTGCGATAGCCTTATGGATGGCGAGGTTGCTCTTCTCGAAAATGTCCGTTTCCACAAAGAGGAAACTAAAAATGAGCCTGAGTTTGCAAAGAAACTCGCTTCTTTTGCTGAAATTTTTGTAAATGACGCATTTGGAACCGCTCACAGAGCACACGCTTCTACCGAGGGCGTTTCTCACTATCTGCCCTCAGTTTGCGGCTACCTCATTCAGAAAGAAATCAGCATTATGGGTGCTGCTCTTGCAGACCCCAAGCGTCCCTTTGTTGCAATCTTAGGCGGTGCAAAGGTTTCTGATAAAATCGGCGTTATCAATAACCTCTTAGATAAATGCGACAGCATTATTATCGGCGGCGGTATGGCTTACACCTTCTTTAAGGCTCTTGGTAAGAATATCGGAACCTCTATCTGCGAGGATGACAAGCTTGAGCTTGCGAAGGAAATCCTTAAAAAAGCAGAGGAGAAAAAGGTAAACTTCCTTCTCCCCGTTGATAATATTATCGGTAAGGAATACGATGAGAATACCGAATTTATGACCGTTTCATCCGATGAAATGCCTGATGGCTGGATGGGACTTGACATCGGTGAAAAAACCCAGAAGCTTTATGCAGAAACTCTTAAAGCAGCAGGAACTGTTGTCTGGAATGGACCTATGGGTGTTTCCGAATGGAAAAACTTTGCAGGCGGCACCTGCTCTGTTGCAGAGGCTATTGCAAACTCCGGCGCTATTTCTATCATCGGCGGTGGCGACAGCGCTGCAGCTGTTGAAAAACTCGGCTATGCCGATAAGATGACCCACGTTTCAACCGGTGGCGGCGCATCTCTTGAATTCCTTGAGGGTCTTGAGCTTCCCGGAATTGCCTGCCTTGAAGATAAATAAGATATAATATAATGTTTTTGCAGGCGGCTTTTACAGGGCTGCCTGCAAATTTGTAATTAAGAAAGGTGGCACAAAATGAATAAAGCCTTGAGAAAAGCAATTATTGCAGGAAACTGGAAAATGAATAAAACTCCTTCTGAGGCAAAGACTCTTGTAAATGAACTTAAAGCTGAAACTTTGGGGGCAGATTGCGATGTTGTTATTTGTGTGCCGTTTGTAGACTTAGAAACAGCTCTCAGAGAAACCAAAGGCACCAATATTAAGGTCGGAGCACAGAACTGCCACTATGAAAAGGCGGGAGCCTTTACAGGTGAAATATCTGCTACTATGCTTCGTGAAATGGGTGTTGAGTATGTTATTATCGGTCACTCTGAGCGCAGAACATATTTCGGTGAAACTGATGTAACCGTTAATAAGAGAATACTTGCAGCTCTCAGCGAGGGTCTAATTCCTATTGTTTGCGTGGGCGAATATTTAGAGCAGCGCGAGCAGGGAATAACCGAGGAACTTGTTGCTATGCAATGTAAAATTGCCCTTATGGGAGTAACTATGGAGCAGGTAGAAAAAATGGTTTTTGCCTATGAGCCTGTCTGGGCCATTGGAACAGGAAAAACTGCAACGAGTGAGCAAGTAAATAAGGCAGGCGCTACCATCAGAGCTACTATTGCAAAGCTTTACAGTAAGGAAACGGCGGATAAGATAACCGTTCTGTATGGCGGCTCAATGAATGCTCAGAACGCAGCAGATCTCCTCTCTCAGCCTGATTTGGACGGCGGACTTATTGGCGGCGCATCCTTAAAAGCGGCTGATTTTGGTGTTATTGTAAAAGCTGCAAGCAAATAAGAAAAAAGAGGAATTTAAAATGAGTAAAAAGCCGTTAGTTTTAATGATTTTGGATGGTTTTGGCAATGCTCCCGAAATGGATAATGCAATTAAAGCTGCTAAAACTCCAAGCATTGATAAAATATTTTCAAGTAACCCATTAACTGAAATAGGTGCATCGGGCGGAGATGTCGGTCTTCCTGACGGACAGATGGGAAACAGTGAGGTTGGTCACACCAATATCGGAGCAGGCAGAATTGTTTATCAGGAGCTTACCCGTATCACTAAGAATATCAAAGAGGGTGAAATTCTTAAAAATGAAGCCCTTGTTAATGCTATAAAAAATGCAGTAGAGAATAACAGCGCTCTTCATTTTATGGGACTTCTATCAGATGGCGGTGTTCACAGCCACAACACCCACCTTTACGGTATGATTGAAATGGCAAAAGCTATGGGTGTTAAGGATGTCTTTGTTCATTGTTTCCTTGATGGAAGAGATGTTCCCCCCTCATCGGGCGCAGATTTTGTCAGCGAGCTCGAAAGAGAGCTATTCAAAATCGGTGTTGGCAGGGTTGCTACCGTTATGGGCAGATTTTATGCTATGGACCGTGATAATCGTTGGGAGCGCGTTGAAAAGGCATATGCCGCAATGGTTTATGGTGAGGGAAACAAAAATTCTGATGCAGTGGCAGCTGTAAAGGCTTCGTATGCCGAGGGAGTAACCGATGAGTTTGTTGTCCCTACAGTATGCGCCGAAAACGCAAACATTAAGAGCGAAGACTCGGTTATTTTCTTCAATTTCCGCCCCGACCGTGCAAGAGAAATTACAAGAACCTTTGTAGACACAGAGTTTAGCGGCTTTAAAAGACGCGGTGGTGCAGTCCTTCCTACATTTGTATGTATGACACAGTATGACGCAACTATGCCCAATGTTTCTGTGGCATTCAAGCCTCAGTCACTTGTCAACACCTTTGGAGAATATATTTCAAAGATGGGACTTTCACAGCTTAGAATTGCTGAAACTGAGAAGTACGCACACGTTACATTCTTCTTTAACGGCGGTGTTGAAAAGGTGTACGAGGGAGAGGATAGATGCCTTGTTAACTCTCCCAAGGTTGCAACCTATGATATGAAGCCTGAAATGAGCGCCTATGAAGTAACAGAAAATGTCGTAGAGCGCATCGAGAGCGGAAAATATGATGTTATAATTCTCAACCTTGCAAACTGTGATATGGTCGGACATACAGGTGTGTTTGAGGCAGCAGTCAGCGCAGTAGAAGCAGTAGATAGTTGTGTCGGAAAGGTTGTGGATGCTACCGAAAAAGCGGGTGGTATAGTTCTTATCACTGCTGACCACGGAAATGCAGACCATATGCGCGATGAAAAGGGAGAACCCTTTACAGCACATACAACAAACCCCGTTCCTTTCTGTGTTGTAGGTTATCCCTGCACTCTGCGTGAGGGTGGCGTGCTTGCTGATATTGCTCCCACAATGCTCAAAATCTTAAATCTTCCTCAGCCCGAGGAAATGACAGGTAAAAGTATAATTCTATAATAAAAAAAGAGGCGACACACGCCTCTTTTTTGCTTATTTTCTTTTTAAATTTTTCTCTTGATTTTTTTGGTAATAACGGATATAATAAAATAAATGAATGAATGAATTGTTAGGAGGATGTTATTATGCTTAAAAAGGTTTTAGCTTTAATTGGCTTTCTTGCACTTGTTGCCGCCGCAGTAGGCGGAGTTCTTTATTATCTTAAGCGTCGCCGTGAGGATGAGGAGGCACAGGAATTTAATTTTGATGATTTTGATTTTGATGACCTCGACTGCGATGAATGTGACTGCGCTTGCGGTTGCGATTTAGAGGAAGAGGCTGCTCCCGTAGAGGAAAATGCACCTGATGCTCAGTAAGAATTTAAATTCAAAAGCCGCTGCTTAGGCGTTGTACCCGTAAGGATACAACGCCAGTTTTATTCGCCTTGCGGCGAGTTATATTGCTTCGCAGTTATATTCGGCTAAAAGCCGAGTGTTATTCGCTTTGCGAGTTTAGGAGCGAATAAAATATCACTAAAACCGCAAGGTTTTAATATCACTTTGCCGTTAGGCAAAATATCACTGTGAGACCTGTCTCACAATATCACTATTAAAATATTTTCTCTTGAGATAGTAAAACGGATGTGCAGAAATTCTACACATCCGTTTAATATTTGTCTCATACCGTAGCAAGCAGGGAAAATGTACGGCACATTTTCCACTTGTTAGGAGAACCTAAAACCCTTTTAAACAAATATCATCTATTTGATAAATTGGAAATTATTCGCTTTTATCTAAAAGACCTACGATTGCAAAACCAACACCAACAAGGGGGATAATTAAACCTATCACTTCCCCAACACCCCATTCGCCAAGAGAAGAGGCATATAAACACAAGAATCCAAACAAAATCAATGCTATTCCAAACAGTATTTTTTTAATGCCTTTCATAATAAAACCTCCTTTGTCAAATTCTTATTTATCGGTTAGTCATATTATAGCATAACTAGAAATAAACAAAGAGAACATTTAAAAACACCCATAGTTTTTTAAAACCGAGGGTTTTTCCGTATCTTGTTATACTGTCCTTAAGAATACAACCCATATGGCAGCGGCTTTTTCTTATGCAAAAAATTCTTTTATGATACCGCAGGAAAACAGGGAAGAGGCATTTACAAACTGCTCAAAGGAAAAATCAGCATTTTCATCGGCACCGTCGGATATAACCCTTATAATCGCGCAGGGAATATCTGCCTCATAGCACGCCTGAGCCACAGCCGCACCCTCCATTTCGCAGCAGAGTGCACCATCTATATTATCCTTAAGCCACTTTTTCTTATCGGGGTCATTTATAAACTGGTCTCCCGAAGCAATAACACCCGAGTGTACCTTTGGAAGTTCAATGCTCATTTCATCGTAAAAATCGCTAATTTTTTTCTCACTTCGCGCAGTTTTCGCAAAATTTTCAGCCGCAACTATGCACCGCTCGGTTAAAGCATTGTCACAGGGAATGTTTGTAATATCGAGCAAGGGAATTCTGAAAATATCATTTTCGGAGAGATAAAAATCGTGCTGAATACAGCTCTCGCCGATAACAATATCACCGATTTTTACATTGTCACCAAGTCCGCCTGCAATTCCGCAAAAAATAACTGCGTCAACTGAAAAATGGTCTATGAGCAGAGCGGTGGTAATGGCGGCGGCAACCTTTCCTATCCTCGAAACAACTGCAACAACCTTTTGCCCGTTTATGCTGCCCGAGGTAAACTCACGCCCGTATAGATTCATAACCTGAGCATTTTCAATCTGCTCTGCAAGGGCGCCGAATTCTTCCTGCATAGCACAAATAATTCCGTATGTCATAAATTTCTCCTTTTGCTCTAAACACAAATGTTTTCTTTAATCTTTTCAAAAGTGGCATCACCGATGCCGCTTACATTTTTGATGTCTGAAATGCTTTTAAATGGCCCATTTGCCTCTCTGTAAGAAACGATAGAAAGCGCCTTGCTCTCACCGATATACTTAATGGTGCATAAAGCTTCTATACCCGCAGTGTTAATATTAACCTTGCCGTTTTTATATTGCGAAGAAACACTGCTTTGATGACTTTCTATAGAAATTCCGCTAACCGAGATTTCAGGCTCTACTTTCTGCATTGCATTTAAAGAATAATGAAGGCAAATGCAAATACTGAGCACTGCAATAATCGAAAGCAGTAAAATAGTATAATCGCGCCGCACGGGCTTGTCCTTAAATATCTGTAAATCCCTCTGCGGCTCTTCGGGTAAAAGCTGACCGCACTCAATTAGCTCCTTAAAGGAAATCTTTTCGTCGCTATTCATTTTCTATTCCTGCCATACGCTTAAATTCTAATTCGTCTATAACTGTAACCCCAAGGTCATTAGCCTTATTGAGCTTTGAGCCTGCATCTTCACCTGCAAGAACATATGAGGTCTTTTTAGAAACACTTCCCGTAACCTTTCCGCCCAAATCTGTGATAATTTTAGAAGCCTCATCGCGTGTGTATGTCGGCAGAGTACCTGTTAAAACGAAGGTAAGTCCCAAGAAATCCGAGCCTTTCTTTTGGGCTTTGTGCCGCATATTAAGCCCGAAATGCCTTAGCTGAGAGATAAGCTCCTGAGATTTTTCCTCTGAGAAAAATTCAATAATACTGTTTGCCATTTCCTCGCCCACACCGTCAATAGAGCAGAGGGTGTCAAAATCGGCTGACATAATCTCGTCTATGGTAGAAAGCCTCTCTGCAATAAGCTCAGAAACTTTTTGTCCTATGTGCCTTATGCCAAGTGCAGTCAAAAGGTCTGAGAGATCCTTTTCTTTTGATTTTTTAATAGAAGAAATTAAGTTTTGAGCAGATTTCTTTCCTAAACCCTCTATGTTTTCAAGCTGAGAGGCTTCAATGGCATATAAATCTGCAGCCGAGGAAATAAGTCCCTCATCAATAAGGGTGTCAATAATTGCAGGACCAAGTCCTGCAATATCCATTGCTGATTTTGATGCAAAATGGATGATGTTTCGCGTAAGCTGCGCAGGGCATTTGGGGTTTACACAACGAATAACCGCCTCGTCGCTACTACTGAAAACCCTTTCTCCGCAGGAGGGACAAATTTCGGGGATTTTATAAGGCTGACTATTTTCAGCGTGACTTTTACTGCACAAAACCTCAGGAATTATCTCGCCCGCCTTGCGAACAAGAATGGTGTCACCAATGCGGATATCCTTTTCTGTGATGAAATCCTGGTTGTGAAGTACAGCGCGGCTAACGCTTGTTCCCGCAAGCATAATGGAGTCAAAAACTGCGGTTGGAGTAAGCGCACCTGTGCGCCCTACATTGATTTCTATTTCTCTGAGAACAGTTTCCTTCTCTTCGGGAGGATATTTGAAAGCAACTGCCCAACGAGGATATTTTGCAGTCATGCCAAGGGTTTCTCGGTCTGTAAAGTCATCAACCTTCACAACAGCCCCATCTATATCAAAGCCGTATTTTCCGCGCATTTGTCCTATTGCGTCGATTTCGGTTATAACTTTTTCAATATCAGTATAGGTGTTGTATGAAGGAGAAACGGGGAAGCCTAATTTTTTAAGAAAATCAAGCGATTCTTTGTGAGATGAAAGCTCATCGCCCTCAATCTGCTGAATGTTAAAAACAAAAATGTCGAGCTTTCGCGAGCGGGTAACCTCAGAGTTTTTCTGCCTGAGTGAACCTGCGGCTGCATTTCTGGGATTTTTAAATGGCTTTTCGTCATTTAATTCCTGCTGCTCTACAAGCTCTAAGAAAACGCTCTCAGACATATAAACCTCACCGCGCACCTCTAAAAAGGGCAGAGCCTTTTTAAGAGTTTTGGGAACAGACTCAATGGTCATAATATTTGCGGTTACATCTTCTCCAACAAATCCGTTACCTCTGGTGGAAGCTCTTACAAGCTTGCCGCCGCGATATTCGAGAGAAACCGAAAGACCGTCAATTTTAGGCTCGACAACATAAAGCGGAGAGGAAACAACTTCGCGCACCCTGCGGTCAAAATCCCTGACATCGTCTGTGCTGAAAACATCTCTCAGACTTGCCATCTGAACAGTATGCTCAACAGGAGAAAATAAGCCCTCGGAATATGTTCCGCCAACGTGCTGGGTGGGGGAATCGGGAGTTACAAAATCGGGGTTATCAGCCTCGATTTTTTTAAGACGCAGCATAAGATTATCATATTCCCAGTCGCTGATTTCGGGCGCATCATTATCGTAGTATAATTTGTTATGCCGCTCAATTTCCTGTTTTAAAGCCTCATATTCGGCAAAAATTCGGTTTTTAGCTTCCATTTCTATCTCTCCGTTAGAAAATTTACAAGGATTACCCATATAGTTTAACATATTTTTCTCCGTAATACCACATTTTTTTAAAGAAAATAGGAATTTGCTGTTTTTTGTTGATATGACTGTAAGTTTATGTTATAATAAATTAATTATATGAGAAGGGAGCGGATAGGATGATCCGTTTCAGAAAATGGAAAATTGCACAGTCTAAATCCTTCCGCGAGCTTTCTGAAAAATATGGTGTTGGCTCACTTGCGGCAAAGGTTGCCGCAGCGCGCCTTGAAAATATATCGGAGCGCGAGCTGTTTAGTAGCGAGGATAGCGTTTCCTCACCCTTTGAGCTTGTAGATATGGATAGAGCTGTAGAGCGCATAAACGAGGCGGTAGATCTTCAGCAGAAAATTGTAGTTTATGGTGACTATGATGCTGACGGTGTAACCGCAACCGTAATCCTAAGTTCGTATTTAGAGGCTATGGGCGCAGATGTCAGCTTCTACATTCCGAGCAGAGAAGAGGGATATGGTCTTAATAAAGACGCGATTTTTAAGCTCTGCGAGGATGGCTGTGAGCTTATCGTAACTGTAGATAACGGCGTTGCAGCAGTAGAGGAGATTGACTATGCAAAAAGCCTCGGAATTGATGTTGTCGTAACAGACCATCATATGCCTCAGAGCACCCTTCCAAACTCTATTGTTGTGGACCCTCACAGAGAAGATTGCCCGAGTAAATTCAAGGATATATGCGGCGCCTTTGTTGCTTTTAAACTTGTTGCCGCGCTTGACGGCGGTGAATATGACGGCGCCTTTGAGCAGTATGCTGAGCTTGTAGCTCTTGCAACTATTGCTGATGTAGTGCCGCTTGTCAGCGAAAACAGAACAATAGTCCGTCTGGGACTTGAGCGAATGCGCGAAACCGATAATTTAGGTCTTTGCGCGCTTATGAACTCTGCACTTTCAGAGGGTGCAGCTATTGACTCCAATTCTGTAACATATGCGCTTGTTCCGAGGATAAATGCTGCAGGAAGAATGGGCAGCGCAATGAAAGCCGCCGCGCTGCTGCTTTGCGAGGATGAGGGAGAGGCAGAAATCCTGTCATCACAACTTTGCGCCGATAACGACAAAAGAAAAGAAATCGAATCCGATATACTCCAGGAAATCGAAAAGATGTCGCAAGAAAATCCGCGGCTTTTCTCACAGCGTGTTATAGTTGTTTGCGGAAAAGGCTGGCACCACGGAGTGCTGGGCATAGTAGCTTCAAAGGTTGTTGAGAAAACAGGAAAACCCGCAATAGTTCTCTCTCTGGAAAACGGCACCGCCGTCGGCTCGGGCAGAAGTGTTGAAGGATTTGAGCTTTTCTCAGCCCTTACCGCTTGCAGCAACCTTTTTGAGCGCTTTGGCGGTCATAGTCTTGCTGCGGGAATAACAATATCAGAGGAAAATATCCCTGCTTTCAGAGAAAAGATAAACGAATATGCCGCTGATAACCACCCCTATATGCCTCAGAATGAGCTTGTGGCAGACGCGGTTTTAACCCCCGAAGAAATTACGCTTCATTCTGTAAAGGAGCTATCAATTTTCGAGCCTTTTGGAAAAAATAATCCTGCACCGCTGTTTGCGCTCTTGGGAGCAACTGTACATAATGTGTCTTCTATAGGAAACGGAAACCATACAAGACTTTCGCTGAGCTACGGAAACTTTAGCTTTACAGCGCTTTACTTCGGAACTCCCGCAGGCGAGCTTTCGCAATTTTGTGGACACAAGATAGATTTGATAGTCCGTCTTAAACCAAATGTATATAACGGCACAGAATCAGTAACAATTCAGATTGTAGACCTTCGCCCGTCAGGTATTCGCGATGATGTTTTCTTTAAGGAAAAACAGCTTTTTGAGGCGGCAGTGCGAGGAGAAGCACTTGTGCCAAAGCAAGCGGCATACTTAATGCCTTCACGCGATGAGGCTGCCGATATTTACCGAATTCTGAAACAAAATTCAGGATATGACAGAGGCGTAGACATCTTGTGGTGGCAGCTTTCGGGAAAAATAAATGTAGCGCGCCTTTCTGTTATATTAGAGGCATTTTGCCAGAGTGGACTTGCAACCTTTGAAGGTTCAAAAATTTCAATTTTGAACACACAGGATAAGCGCGACTTGTGGGGCTGTAAAATACTTAGCCATATATCAGGATATTTGCCGAGATAAAGGAGCAGACTAACTTTTATGGATGCATTACTAAAGCAGTTAATGGATGCGATAGACCGCAATATTAAAAGCCTTAATAAAGACAAAATAATTTCTGCATACTCGTTTGCAAAAACTGCCCATGAGGGACAGAAGCGCAAATCGGGTGAGCCTTATATTGTGCACCCTCTTGCAGTAGCGAAGATACTTGTTGAGATGGGAATGGACACAGATACCATCGTGGCGGCGATACTACACGATGTTGTTGAGGATACAGAGGTAGAACTTCGCGAGGTTGAAGTTAAATTTGGCAGCGATGTTGCGGCGCTTGTTGATGGCGTTACAAAGCTCGGACTTTTGCCGCTTACCTCAAGAGAGGAACAGCAGGCGGAAAATGTGCGAAAAATGCTGCTCGCTATGTCGCGCGATATTCGTGTTGTTATTATAAAGCTTGTTGACCGCCTGCATAATATGCGTACTATCGATTATGTATCGGAGCAGAAGCAGCGCGATAAATCTCTTGAAACTATGGAGGTTTACGCTCCCATAGCGCACAGACTCGGTATTCGGGCAGTTAAAGAGGAATTAGAGGACTTGTCGCTTAAACACCTCGACCCCATCGGTTATGAGCAGATAGAGGAAAAGCTTGTCGGACAAAAGGAAGAAAGACAGGAGTTTCTCGATAGAATTAAGGAGCGTATCCGCGAAAGACTCGGCGAACAGGGCGATATAGTTGTAGAGGGAAGAGTCAAGAGCGTTTACGGAATTTACCGCAAGGTATTTATGCAAAACAAGATTTTTGAGGAAATCTATGATATATATGCTGTCCGCGTTATAGTTGACAGTGTGAATGAATGCTATAACATTCTGGGTATTATTCACGATATGTTCCGTCCCATTCCTAATAGGTTTAAGGACTATATTTCCACCCCCAAGCCTAATATGTATCAGTCGCTTCACACAACAGTTATTGATAAAGAGGGTGTTCCCTTTGAGGTGCAGATTAGAACTTGGGATATGCACCACACCGCCGAGTACGGAATTGCGGCGCACTGGAAATATAAGCAGGGAATAAGTGGTAAAAACAAGATTGAAGAGCGGCTTGTATGGGTGCGTCAGCTGCTTGAAGCACAGAAAGAGGCAGAGGATGTTGAGGAGATAGTGCGTAGCATTAAATCCGATATTGCACCCGAAGAGGTTTTTGTGTTCACTCCAAAGGGCGATGTTGTGAGCCTGCCTATCGGCTCCTGTATTATCGACTTTGCTTATGCAATTCACACAGCAGTTGGTAACAGAACCGTCGGCGCAAAGGTTGACGGTAAAATAGTTCCGCTTGACTATAAGGTCAAAACAGGAGAAATTGTCGAGATTATAACCTCAAATACCAAGGGAAAAGGCCCCAGCCGTGACTGGATAAAGCTTGTTGCAACAAGCGAAGCGCGAAATAAAATAAGAAACTGGTTTAAAAAGGAATACCGTGAAGAAAATATTGAACAGGGCAGACTTGAGCTTGACGCTGAGTTTCGCCGCAATCTTATCAGTATTGCACCCGATAAACGCGATGAGTTTCTTCTTAATATTGCAAAGCGCCACCATTATGACAACCTTGATGATTTTTATGCCGCAATCGGCTACGGTGGAATACTGATTTCAAGAATTATGCCTCGCGTAAAAGAGGATTATAACAAGGCTGTCAAAGAGGCCAAGGCTAAAAATCAGAGCTTTTCTATTGAAGATGTCGTCAGCGAAAATAAGAGCCGCAAGCAAAACGGCAGTGTTATCGTTGAGGGACTTGATAACTGCCTTGTTAAATTTGCAAAATGCTGCAGCCCGCTTCCAGGTGACGAGGTTGTTGGTTTTATAACACGCGGTTCGGGAGTCTCGGTGCATAAGGCGGATTGCGCCCACGCGATAGACGGTATGAAGCGTGAGGAAAATAAACAGCGCTGGGTAAAGGTGCATTGGGTATCTGCAACCCGTTCAAGCAGCTACGATGTAAGCCTTATTATATGGGCAAATTCGCGTTCCAACCTGCTTCTTGATATCAGTACACAGTTTGCTCAGATGCGCGTTCCTATTCATAGTATAAGCGCAAAGGACACAAAGGATGGAAGAAGCTATTTCCATATTTCTATAAGCACAGAGGGCGCAGAGCATTTAAGAACAATTATAGACCGTCTTTCCAAAATTCCAAGCATCAACATAGTAGAAAGGGCAACAAACTGATGACTATATTGATACAAAGGTCACTGGAGGCAAGTGTTAGGGTAGAAGAAAAAACAGTCGGCGCAATAGATAGAGGACTTGTAATCTTTGTCGGTGTTTTTAAAGACGACACAGACGCAGAGTGCGATTATCTTGCACGAAAGGCTGCAAGCCTCCGAATATTTAATGATGAAGACGGTAAAATGAATAAATCGGTTTTAGATGTTGACGGAGAGGTGCTTGCTATATCTAATTTCACACTTTGTGCCGATGCAAGAAAGGGAACAAGACCTTCCTATGACGGAGCGCAGCGCCCTGAAGAAGCTAACCGACTTTACGAGCGCTTTTGCGAGAAACTTCGGGAAAACGGCGTAAGAAAGGTCGAAAAAGGCGTTTTTGGAGCTTATATGAAGGTGTCCGTTACTAATGACGGACCAATATCTATCATTCTAGACACAGAAAAGATAATGTCTAAACAAAAGTGAGGCTTTTATGAATATTCAAACCGTTGTTGTCGGTAAGCTTTTAAATAACACTTATATTGTAACCACCCAAAAGGGTAACGCGGTTATCATTGATCCCGGTATGGAATTTGAAAAGATAGAAGCGGCCCTTTTAAAATCGGGAGCAAACCTTAAGTACATTATTTTTACCCACGGTCACTATGACCATACCGCCTCTGCATATGATTTGGTAGAGAGAACAGGCGCAAAGCTTGTAATCGGTAGCCGCGATGCAGAAATGCTTGAAGATACAGATAAAAGCATGTCGTGGATGTTTACAAACCATCCCCACAGCTTAAAAGCTGATATTGAGGTAGAGGATGGAGATACACTCACCCTCGATGAGCTTGAATTCAAATTTCTATTAACTCCTGGCCATAGTAAAGGCTCAATGGTAATTCTTTGCGAGGATGTGATGTTTTCGGGAGATACAGTTCTCGAGCGTAGCGTAGGAAGAACAGATTTTTACGGCGGAAATGAGGCATTTATGATTCAGTCGATAAAAAAGCTTGCAGCTCTCCCCCAAAATTACCGTATCCTTGCAGGCCACGGCGAAAAAACCACACTCGATATGGAAAAACAACATAATCCGTATTTTATTGAATACGCATAGGGTATAAATATGCAGATAATTATAAATAACCACCCCTTTCGTTATGAAATGGAAAATATTGCAAGAATGTTTTTCCATGAGCGTGAGATAGAAATAAAATATGATATTTTAGAAGCTGTCGGAGATTATGTTTTAACTGAAGTTCGGCAAAGCAGCGAGATTTTTATTTCTGTATGCATAGAGAAAAAACACTCTCAAAGATGCGAGAGGATAAAGGACTTCAATGAGCAAAAAACCGAGTGGCAGATGGCAGGAATGCTTTATGACTGCCTTGTTGATATTTCGGGAAAAGAACAAAAGTGGGGGCTCTTAACAGGAGTGAGACCTACAAGATTGGTTCACAGAATGCTTGATGCGGGAGCAACCGCTCAGGAAGTGCGCCAAAAATTCCTTTCGGAGTATCGTGTCAGTGAGGATAAATTTTTGCTTGTATGGCAGACGGCTTTGGCAGAGCGCCCAGTGCTTTTAGAGTCAAAGCCGCAGGATTTCAGCCTTTATATCTCAATCCCGTTTTGCCCTTCAAGATGTAACTACTGCTCGTTTGTGTCCGGTTCGGTTGAGAAATTTGCGAGCATAATTCCTCAGTATGTAGAGTACCTTGCTAAAGAAATAGAGGATGCGGGCAGTATTGCAAAAACGGCAGGACTCAGGCTTAAAAGCGTGTATTTCGGCGGCGGTACTCCCACTACCTTAAGCGCACAGCAACTTTCTTTCCTTATGGGCAAAATAGCAGATAACTTTGATTTATCTGCTATAACAGAGTATACCGTCGAGGCAGGTCGCCCCGATACTGTTACAATGGAAAAGCTTAAAGCTATAAAGGATTTTGGCGCAGATAGAATAAGCATAAATCCTCAAACCTTTAATGATGATGTTCTTAATGCAATCGGGAGAAAACACACATCAAAGCAAACCCTTGATGCTTTCTACCTTGCAAGGCGGGTTGGATTTAAAACAATAAATATGGACCTTATTGCAGGACTCACTGATGACACCGTAGAGTCATTTGAAAATTCGCTTGAAACGGCTATTTCCTTGCGCCCCGAAAACATCACACTTCACACACTTACCGTAAAAAGAGCGGCAAATTTAGCGCAGAACGGAAAAAGCGCGTTTATAAATGGGGAAACACCGGTAGAAACAATGGTGGGAATGTCCCGCCAAAGACTATTTAAGGATGGATTTTTTCCGTATTACATGTACCGACAAAAAGGTACCTTATCAAACCTTGAAAATGTAGGATACACCATAGATAGTCATAAAGGATATTATAATATATATATTATGGATGAGGTTCACACTATTTTGGCGCTTGGAGCGGGCGCGGTTACAAAATTAAAGGCGCCTCACGGCGAGGAAATCCGCCGAGTTTATAATTATAAGTACCCCACAGAATATCTGAGCGGATTTGAAAATATAATAAACAGAAAACGAGAGGTTTTTAAGTTTTATGAACAATATCCTTTTTAATGAAAATGGTATAGTTACAGCCAAAGCAGTAAACGAGCTTGCAGAAAATAATGTCAGTGAGCTTGTCCGAGTTTGCGAGGAGCATTATGACGGGCAACTTGAGAATATTGCAGAGCTTCTTCTTTCAAACACCTGCTATAAGATAGTTCTTATCGCGGGTCCCTCTGGCTCGGGCAAAACAACAACCGCGCGAAAGCTTTCTGAAAAAATAGTTAAAGGCGGCAAAAATGCCGTTTATGTTTCGCTCGATGATTTCTTTTTAAATCGTGATGAGCTTCCGCTTTTGGAAAACGGCGAAACTGATTTTGAGTCTGTAAACACCCTCGATATAAATGAAATCAGAAAATGCTTCGGTCTGCTTTTGTCAGGGGAGAAAACTGTAATCCCTTATTTTGATTTTATCACAGGTAAAAGAGAGGCAAAAAAAGCACGAGTTTTAGAAACAAGCGAAAATGATATTGTTATAGTTGAGGGACTTCATGCTATAAATCCTCAGCTTACAGACGGAATTGAAGCGTTTGGAAATAAAGGCTTTTACAAGCTGTTTGTAAACCCTTTAAGTCAGATATATAATGAGGACGGCAATCCCGTTTTAAAGAGGAGAAATCTCCGCCTTATGCGCAGAATGATAAGAGATTATTATTTTCGCGGCAGTAGCTTTGAAAACACCCTGAATATGTGGGAAGGAGTTTGCAGGGAAGAGATTAAGACCATCATTCCGTTTAAGGATAGCGCCGACTGTGTTGTTGATACAACTCATTTTTATGAGCCTTGCATATACCACCACTATCTTTTGCCGATTATGGAAAAATCCGAGGTCACAAATCCGCAGCACGCTGCTACTCTTAAGGAGCTTGCTGATAAACTTGAAATTTTCTATGATGCTCCTGCGTCTATAGTTCCTGAAAATTCCATGATCAGAGAATTTATAGGTGATAAGTAATATTGTAAAAATTATAAAAAGGTTGTATAATATAAGCGAAACAATAGATTTTTGATTAAGAAAGGATGGAATGTAATGAACTTTTTTGATGAAATTTTTGAAACCGCTAAAACAATAACCGATAAAACAACTCAGAAGGCGGAAGAATTAGTCGATAAAGGCAAAACCCATCTGCAAATATATAAACTTCGAGCCGAACTGAGAAAATGTTACACACATCTGGGTATCCGCGTGTATAACAAGGCAAAAGCGGGTGAGGAACTTGGAGAGGTCGTTTCTATGCGTATACACGAAATTGACCTTTTGAGAGAGCAAATCGCAGAGCTCAAAGAGCAGGCTGATTTAATTAAATACTGCCAGAAATGCAAAAACTGCGGCGTATATAATGATAAAGAAGATGAAATTTGCTTAAATTGCGGTGCAAATCTTCACCCTTATCATAAAACTGTTTACAGTGTTGATTTTTCTAAAGATGAGGATAAAGAATAATAATTCGGAGGTAGACTTCGCTTATGCACCGTTCAACACAAAAGCGCTCATCTCAGAGCTTTCTTGAGGGCGCTTTAATACTTGTTATTGCCACGCTGGTTGTAAAAGTAATAGGCTTCTGCTTTAAGGTTCCTGTAAGCTGGCTGCTTCCCACCGAGGGCTTCGCATATTTTAATGTTGCATATAATGTTTTTACCCCGCTTTATTCGCTTGCAATGGCAGGACTGCCCGTTGCAGTTGCACGAATGGTTTCCGAAAACGCAACCAAGGGAAATTACCGCGAGGTAAAAAAGATACTGAGGGTATCAACAGCTACATTTACCGTTACAGGCGGAGTTGCCAGTATAATAATGCTTTTCGGAGCAAAGATATATGCTGACAAAATAGTTTCTACCCCTGCAGCTTTTCTTTCAATAATCTGCCTTGCTCCTGCAATATTCTTCTGCTGTATGATGAGCTCGAGAAGGGGATATTATGAGGGACTAAAAAATATGTACCCCACAGCAATCTCCCAGATTATTGAGGCAGCAGCAAAGCTTGTGCTTGGCCTTGTGCTCGCGTGGATAGTGATTTATATAGGAAATAATCAGTATAATACAACGCAGACGGTTTTTGGGACATACTGCGAAAGCGATATTGAGGCGAACGCAATAATTGCCCCGATAGCCTCGGCTGCATCCATATTCGGTGTCACACTTAGCACCTTTATCGGAGCGGCTTATCTGCATATTCGCTATAAAGTAAAGGGTGACGGTATTTCACAAGAGCAGCTTGTTTCTTCGCCGCCTGCACAAAGCAGCAAGCAAATTCTGCGTGCTCTTTGCGCTATTGCAATCCCTGTTTCGCTTGGCACTCTTGCCACAACCATCTCCACATTCATTGATACAAGCTCTATACTAAATAGACTCAGTCATATAATGGAGATAGATCCCCAGACGATTGTTTCTATGTATCCGGGCATAGGGCAGGAGGCAAGCAATATCCCTGATTTTATTTTTGGAGCATATAGCTACACCACAAGTATTTTTAACCTTGTTCCCACTATTACAACAAGCTTTGCGATAAGCGCACTTCCTGCGGTAACTGCCGCGTGGACACTCAGAGACTCTGTTCAGACAAAAAAGAGTGTAGAATCTGTACTGCGTATAACAAGCCTTGTTGCTTTCCCGGGTGGAATTGGAATAGCAGTTTTAGCAAGACCAATTCTTGAGCTCATATATCCGGGACGCAGCCTTGAGGTATCTATTGCGGCGCCTGCACTATCGCTTTTAGGAGTGGCTGTTATATTTATCGCCCTTCTTACCCCCACAAACAGTATGCTTCAGGCAGTCGGCAGGGCAGACCTTCCGGTAAAGCTTATGCTCATTGGCGGAACAATCAAAATAATAACCAACTTTATTTTGGTTTCCATACCATCAATAAATGTAAAGGGCGCCCCTGTTGGAACAATACTTTGCTATCTGTTCCTTTTTATTGCAAGCCTTTTCTTTTTAAGCCGTCAGATAGGAGCTGCACCCGATATAAAGTCAACATTTATTAAGCCTTTTGCGGCGGCTGCTTGCTGCGGGATTGCCGCAGCGGTGTCCTATAATATTTTAGAGGGACTTATTTCTTCAAGACTTGCTACGTTAATTTCCATAATTTTTGCGGGTATAATTTATGCAATTTGCCTATTACTTTTCAAAACATTAGCAAAAGATGATATAATTATGCTCCCGAAGGGGAAAAAAATTGTAAAAATACTTGAAAAAAGAGGCTGGATAGGTTAAAATAGATGTAGTATAAACAAGAGCTATTCTTGTTTAAAAATACAATATTGTGTTTTTGCACAATAAAAAAACAAAGGAGAAAGAAAAATGACTAAAGTTGAACTAATCAATGCAATTTCCGAGCAGGCAGGTCTCTCTAAAAAAGATGCTGACGCAGCTCTTAAAGCTGTTGTTAACACCGTTACTGAAGCTCTTAAGAAGGGCGAAAAAGTTCAGCTCGTTGGCTTCGGAACCTTTGAGGTTCGCGCTCGCGGCGAGAGAGTTGGCAGAAACCCCAGAACTAAAGAAACCATCACAATCCCCGCTTCTAAGGCTCCCGCATTCAAGGCAGGTAAAGCTCTTAAGGACGCTGTTTCCAAGTAAGAACCTTTCTAAAAGCTGTTTTGGCGAAAGCCAAAACAGCTTTTTTATTTTGGAGGATAATATGAGAATAGATAAATTTCTTAAAAATGCACGCATCATAAAGCGCAGAACTGTTGCAAACGATGCCTGCGATAATGAGCGAATAATGGTAGGGGGCAGAGTGGTAAAGGCTTCCTATCAGGTTAAGGTCGGAGATATAATTGAGGTTGGCTTTGGCACAAGAAGCCTAAAAATAAGAGTTTTGGCAGTGAACGAGCACGCAACTCGCGAAAATGCCTGTCAGCAGTATGAAATAATAGAATAATTGTTCGATTTTCCGAATATAGTTTACTCAGAATAAAGTAGGAGGAAACTTATGACGGAAGAGAAGAATACACAAAAAACAATGCCTCACAATGTTATAATGAAAAGCTGTGAAAAGCTTAGCCTTACGGGTGTAAGAGATGTCGGTAGCTTTGATGAAAATGTGATTGTCTGCTTTACTGATAAGGGAGAGCTTGTCATTAAAGGAGATATGCTTCACATAGATATGATGGATACCGCATCGGGAGATATGGAGGTAACGGGTAGAATTTCCACACTTATCTACACCGGCGAAGAGCGTAGGCGCTCAGGCTTTATCTCAAAGCTCTTTAAATAGGATTGCGGGGTATTTTTAGTGACTGTAATATTAAGCGAGCAGTTAACTGATTTTTCTATAGCACTTTTAATCGGCGTGGCATTGGGAATTTTGTATGACTTTTTTAAGGTGCTGCGGCTGATAGGGGTAAATTTCAAGGTCGCCGTATTTTTTCAGGACATATTATTTTTTCTGATTTCAACCACAACATTATTTTCTTACTATATGCAGATAACAGACGGCAAATTCCGCATCTTTCCGTTTATAGCCGCTGTTTTGGGGTTTATTCTGTATAGTCTGACTCTCGAGCGGCCTGTTTTTTTTCTGATACAAAAGCTTTATGAGCTTATATCAACAATATTCAGGTTTATTTATAACAAACTCTTTCTTTTAGCTTTTAATAAAATAGCTACACTCTTGAAAAAACTATTTTTACCTGTTGCAAAGTATTTTAAGAAATTTTTTACTGAAAATATTGTGAATTTTTTAAAAAAGCTATTGCCAAAGCGGAGAAAAATGTTATATAATATCAAAGGAAATATAAAGAGAAAGAGAGGCAAAGCAAAAAATGCAGATGCAAAACGCAAAACCGCAGAAAAAGCGTTCTTTTGTTAGCGTTTTTTTTAAGCTCGCTGTTCTTTGTGTTGCTGTTTGGGTTGCCTTTTCTCTTGTTTTAAAGCAGGTCGAGCTTTCTGATAGAAGAGAACTTCTAAAGAAGCTTGAAATGCAAAAGCAGGAGCTTATGATTTCCAATGCAGAAAAAAAAGAACTGATCGAAAAAAGCGATCAGAATGAATTTGTCGAGCGAATTGCAAGGGAATATTTTGATTTTGCTTATCCCGATGAGCAGATATATATTGATATCTCCGGTAGCTAACTTCTCGGTATTTTCAATCTCACCTAAGGAGTAAATATTATTTTATGCAGCTTGAAGTCGGAAGTATTTTAGAAGGTAAAGTCACCGGAATTACAAAATTCGGCGCATTTGTTGATCTTGGAGAAGGCAAAACAGGTATGGTACATATCTCGGAGGTTTCCTCAAACTATGTAACCGAGATTACTGAGCACGTTAAAGAAAATCAGGTTGTTAAGGTTCGTGTTCTCAGCATCGGAGAGGATGGTAAGATCCGTCTTTCAATGAAAAAATTAAATGGTGATGTGCCTGAAGAAAGAGCGCCCAAAAGAGAGGCGTTTAAGGATAGAGAACCTCGCGCAAGAGCCAGCGCTCCCAAAAAGAATGAACCTATGTCATTTGAAGATATGCTCAGTAAATTTAAGCAGTCAAGTGATGAAAAAATGAGCGACCTTAAGCGTAATATGGATTCCAAACGCGGAGGTTACAGCCGCCGAGGCGGAAGATAACAGCAGCAAAGGCGAAGTGGCAACACTTCGCCTTTTTAAAAGGCTGGGGAAGGAAAAAATATGCATAAACTAAAGATAGTATGCCCGTGCCACTTTGGGCTTGAGGGTATTCTTGCAGGAGAAATGAAAAGACTGTCCTTTCAAAATGTTACGAGCGAAAATGGTAAGGTCAGCTTTGAAGGAGACCTTTCCGATGTAGCAAAGGCTAATATAAACCTAAGAACAGCCGAGCGCGTTCTTATTGAACTTGCGTGCTTTAAGGCGCTTTCGTTTGAAGACCTTTTTCAAGGCACCCTTGCAGCACCTTGGGAGGAGTTTATAGAAAAAAGCGAGGCATTTCCCGTCAAAGGATGGTCGCTAAACTCCAAACTACACAGCGTTCCCGACTGCCAGGCGATAGTAAAAAAGGCTGTAGTAACCCGCCTTGATAAAAAGTATTCAATGAGCTTTTTCCCTGAAACGGGGGCAAAGCACCAGATTCAGTTTTCTATTATGAAGGATATTGTATGTCTTTATCTCGATACAAGCGGTGAGGGACTTCATAAACGCGGATACCGCCGCAATTCAAATGCCGCACCCATAAAGGAAACTCTTGCTGCGGGAATTTTAGATATAGCACGTGTCAAAGGCTATAGCATGGTTTATGACCCAATGTGCGGCAGTGGAACATTCCTTATAGAGTCTTTTTTGCGTGCCACTAAAACAGCTCCGGGATTGCGTAGGTCTTTTTCGAGCGAAAAGTGGAAATGCTTTGATGAAAAACACTGGCAGCAGGCAAGGGGAGAGGCACTCGAGAAGATTGACCACAACTGCGAGTTTCAAGGTCTTGGCTCGGATATAGACGCTGAAGCAGTCTTTCTTTCAGCTGAAAACGCAAAGAAAGCAGAGGCTCATAAGAGACTTTCCTTTAAAAAAGCGGATATTTCCGATTTTGTGCTGCCCGAAAAGGGAATAATTATATGTAACCCGCCCTATGGAGAGCGTCTTTCGGATATAAAAACTGCGGAAAACCTTTATAAGACTATGGGAAAACTCTTTGTTCCTAAAGAGGGAATCAGCTACTATATTATTTCGCCACACGAGTATTTTGAGGCTCTTTTCGGAAGAAAAGCCGATAAAAAACGAAAACTTTATAACGGAATGATTAAATGTAATCTTTATCAGTATTTTTTGTAAAAAAAGCGGGGCTAAACTGTATTTAACCCTTTACAGTTTTAAGGTAATTGTGTATAATATATTTTAAGTAAGTGTGTCTTTTAAAGAAAAAATATAAAGGATGTGTATTATGGCTTTAAAGTACAAAAGAATTCTTTTAAAGCTCAGCGGTGAGGCGCTTGCCGGTGACAAAAAAACAGGAATTGATAACGAAACCCTTTATAACATCTGTAAGAGTATAAAAAAATGTGTGGACGCAGGAGCAGAGGTTGGTATTGTTGTAGGCGGAGGTAACTTCTGGCGTGGCAGATCCAATGAACATATGGATCGCACAAGGGCGGACCATATCGGAATGCTTGCAACAGCAATGAATGCTCTTGCCGTAGGCGATATGCTTGAAAGCCTTGGAGCAGAGGTTAGAGTTCAGACCGCTATTGATATGCATCAGGTTGCGGAGCCTTATATCCGCGGTAAAGCAATAAAGCACCTTAGCAGAGGCAGAGTTGTTATTTTTGGTTGCGGTGTAGGTAGTCCCTATTTCTCAACCGATACAGCATCTTCTCTGCGTGCAGCTGAAATAAATGCTGATATTATGTTTAAGGCAACTATGGTGGACGGTGTGTATGATAAAGACCCCCATCGCTATGACGATGCCATTAAATATGATTCACTTCCTCTTTCTGAGGTTCTTGCAAAAGGACTTGCAGTTATGGATAGCACCGCCGCCGCAATGTGCAAGGATAATAAGATGCCGGTGCTGGTATTTAGCCTTGAAGACCCCGAGAATATTTATCGCGCAGTTATGGGCGAAAATATCGGAACAGTTGTTTATACAGAATAATATAAAAGGAGACCTAAGATTATGCAGGAGCAGATGAATGTACTTAAAGAGAAAATGAACAAGAGCGTTGATGTTCTAAAAAATGACTTTGCCGCAATCCGCGCAGGCAGAGCAAACCCCGCTGTACTTGATAAGGTTAATGTGGATTATTATGGTGTTCCCACCCCCATTCAGCAGATGGCTGCTGTTTCGGTTGCAGAGGCAAGAGTTTTAGTTATTCAGCCTTGGGATGCTTCAACCTTAAAGGATATTGAAAAGGCAATTAATGTTTCCGATATCGGAATTAACCCCACCAATGATGGTAGAGTTATCCGCCTTGCATTCCCTCCTCTTACAGAGGAGCGTCGCCGCGATATAGCAAAGGATATCTCCAAGCTTTCCGAAAACTGCAAGGTTGCTATCCGCTCTATCCGCCGCGATGGAATTGAAAAATTCAAGGCAATGAAAAAGGCTTCTGAAATTACTGAGGACGATCTTAAGAATTGTGAGAAACAGGTTCAGGATTTGACCGACCAGTTCTGTAAAACCGTTGACGAGCTTTCCAAAACAAAAGAAAAAGAAATCCTCGAACTGTAAGTTAAAGACTATGAGCTTTTTAAAAAAGAAACAAAATTTAGAGCCCGAAATCATCCCCACCCATGTTGCCTTTATTATGGATGGTAACGGCCGATGGGCAAAAAAACGCGGTATGCCGCGCTCACTTGGACATCAAAAGGGAGCTGCAGTTTTTAAAACTGTCTCCCGATATTGCCGAGATCGCGGAATAAAGTTTTTGACAGTCTATGCCTTTTCCACAGAAAACTGGAAGAGGTCAGAGCAAGAGGTGAGCGGAATTATGAATTTGTTCCGCGAGTATCTTAAGGATGTCAAGAACTATACAAAGGATAATATCAGGGTTCGCTTTATCGGTGACCGCTCACCACTTGATGCTGATATAGTCGCGCTTATGGAGGAAACCGAAAAATCCTCTGAGAATTTTAATTCAATGACACTCAATATTGCCATTAACTACGGCGGACTTCCCGAAATTGCAAACGCAGCCAAAATCTGCGCACAAAAGGCAGTGGCAGGGGAGATACAGATAGAGGATATAGACATAAATCAGCTTAGACAGCACCTCTACACTGCCGATCAGCCTGATCCAGACCTTATTATAAGAACGGGCGGGGAATACAGACTTTCTAATTTCTTAACCTTTCAGTCAGCATATAGTGAACTTTATTTCTGCGATGTTCTATGGCCTGATTTAAAGCCGCGCCATATAGAGCAGGCGCTCTCTGAATTTGCAAAAAGAAACCGCCGTTATGGCAGTGCTTAACAGAAAATCGGAGGTTTTAAGTTATGAAACAGCGCATAATATCGGGTACACTTTGTGTGATTGTGCTCGTAGCTGTTCTTTGTTTTTATAAAACTCTTGTGCTGGAAGCTGCGATTTGCGCTCTTTCTGCAGTTGCGGTTTATGAGCTTTTGCGTGCCGATGGCTTTTTGGAGCATAAGCCGTTTCTTTATTTGTCGGTAGCCGCTGCGGCACTAATGCCTTATGCAAGCCGTTTTAATTTGCAGGGAGCGGTGATTGCCGTTTTTCTCTCGGCAGTTGTAGTGTTGCTTTTGCGCTTTCATAGTAAAATCAGCTTTGAAAAGATAAGCTTTCTTGTTGTTTCGACTCTCGGAGTTTCGTTTTCGTTTCTCAGCATAATTCTTCTGAGAAACGAATTTGAAAAGACAGGACTTATATATATTCTGATTATATTTGGCGGGGCGTGGTTTGCTGATACGGGAGCTTACTTTACGGGAAGATTCTTTGGCAAACACAAGCTTAGCCCGCAGATTAGTCCTAAAAAAACGGTTGAGGGTGCCATAGGCGGTGTTATCGCAAACATATTGCTTGTTGATTTAATGGCTTTTGTTTACACAAAGATAGCTGCAAACTTTGATATTGTCGCTACAGTAAACTATATTGAGCTTTCCATTCTTGCAGCCTTGGTTGCTTTTGCAGGAATGGCGGGCGACCTTATAGCCTCGGTTATTAAGAGGCAGATAGGCGTAAAGGATTATGGAAATGTAATCCCAGGTCACGGCGGAATTATGGATAGATTTGACAGTATTCTATTTACCGCCCCGACTGTCTATTTAGTCACAAGAATATTTACAGTTGTTTATTAAAATTGCGGCCACCGATGTAGAAAACTTCGGTGGCTTGTAAGTTAAAGTGGGGTTTTAGTATGAAAACCATATCAGTTTTAGGCTCGACAGGTTCAATAGGAACACAAACACTTGATGTGGCTAAAATGCACGATGTAAAGGTTGCTGCCATTACAGCTAACCATAATATTAAATTACTTTCAGAGCAGGCGAGGGAATTTAAACCTGAGCTTGTCTGCGTCGGTGATAAAAGCTTGTATCAAGCTTTGAAAACCGAACTTGCTGATACTGACATAGAAATTGATTGCGGCCCCGAGGGAATAGAGCGCGCAGCCTCTCTTGAAAGCTGTGATTTGGTTGTGAACAGTATCGTGGGAATTGCGGGACTTCTGCCGACTCTGAGTGCAATTAATGCCTGTAAAGATGTTGCACTTGCCAACAAGGAGTCGCTCGTGACAGGTGGCGAGCTTGTAATGAGAGCTGCAAGGGAAAAAGGAGTTAAGATTCTGCCCGTTGACAGTGAACATTCTGCTATTTTTCAGTGTATGCAGGGCTGTAAACCGTCAGAGGTTAAGAAAATAATATTAACTGCATCGGGCGGACCATTTTTTGGATATACTAAGGAAGAGCTTCAGAACGTAACCAAAGAGCAGGCACTAAAACACCCCAACTGGAGCATGGGCGCTAAAATAACTATCGATTCCGCAACCCTTATGAATAAAGGCGCCGAACTTATTGAAGCGGTATGGCTCTTTGAAAAAAAAGCAGAGGATATTGAAATAGTTGTTCATCGTGAATCGGTTATTCATTCGCTTATAGAGCTTGAGGATAATGCCGTTTTAGCTCAGCTTGGCGCTCCCGATATGCGCGTGCCTATTCAGTATGCCATAACCTATCCTGACCGCCTTCCCTCAAAGGCAGCGCGTCTAAGCCTTACTGATTATGCAAATCTAACCTTTTATAAGCCTGATTACGAAACGTTTGAGGCACTCTCTGCCTGCAAAAAGGCAATAGAGCTTGGCGGACTTTATCCTTGCGCGGTTAACTGTGCAAACGAGCAGGCTGTCGCGCTGTTTTTAGAGGATAAAATTAAATTCTGTCAGATTGGTGAAATGGTGTCAGCCGCACTTTCGTATAAAAACTATTCAGGCGAATATACATTAAATGATATTTTGAATACCGATGCTGAAATAAGGGAATATGTAAAATCAATGGCATAGATTTAATTTTTAAAGAAAGGCGAAAATATGGAATTTCTCGGCAGCATTTTAGATGTTTCTATAACAGTTTTGCTAACAGCACTGATGTTTGGACTACTAATTTTCATTCACGAATTCGGACATTTTACGGCTGCAAAACTTTTTAAAGTAAAGGTAAATGAGTTTTCTCTTGGAATGGGCCCCAAACTTTTTAAATTTTCAAAGGGGGAAACAACATATTCCCTACGAGCCCTGCCCATCGGCGGCTTTGTAAGTATGGAGGGTGAGGACGAGGAGAGTGACGACCCAAGGTCGTTTAGAAAGCAAAAGGTATGGAAACGTATAATTATCTGCTCTGCCGGTGTTTTTATGAACTTTGTACTCGGCTTTCTTATTGCAACCATTCTGGTTGCAAGCTCAAACTCACAGTATCTCACCAGTACAACGGTTTCACAGGTAATTTCGCGGGAGCAAAGTGAAAACAGCCTTAAAAAAGGCGATAAAATCCTATCAATTTCAGGTTACCCGATTTTTGTAGGCGAGGATATTTCATTTGGAGTTTCCCGAAGCGATCCAACGGGAAAATCAGAGCTTATTGAGCTTGAAACCGAATTTGTAGTATTAAGAGATGGTAAAAAGGTTGTTCTTCCCAATGTAAAACCCTTTACCCGCGTAACCTATGAGGACAATTCGCAGGAAGATAGGTATTGCTTTTATGTAGAGCCTGAGAATAAGTCTTTCTTAGGCATTATAAAACACGGTTTTTTTGAGTCGGTATCTTATGTCAGAACAACCATTTTAGGTCTGTTTGATATTTTAACGGGGCGAGTGGGAATAGATGGACTCGGCGGCGTTGTTAAAGTAGGTCAGGTTGTAGGTGAAGCGTCAAAATATGGTATTGCAAACCTTTTAACCTTGGTTGCAATGATTTCTGTAAACCTTGGCGTTATGAACCTGCTTCCCATCCCTGCGCTTGACGGAGGAAGAATTGTTCTTCTTGTGTTTGAGGGAATATTCAGAAGACCCTTAAATAAAAAGCTTGAATATGCTCTTATCGCAGGTAGTATGATACTTCTTTTAGCACTTACGTTTTTTATAACTGTCAAGGATGTAATCTCCATTTTCTGATAGGTGGGAAAATAAATGACAAAACAAGTTAAAATCGGAAACAGAATAATAGGCGGCGGCGCTAGCGTTGCCGTTCAGTCTATGCTGAATGTAATTAGCACCGATGTAGAGGGTAATATCGCTCAGGCAAAGAGATTAGAGAGCGCAGGCTGTGAAATAGTGCGTGTTTCGGTGCCCGATTTAGAGGCAGTAAGACTTGTAGAGGCAATAAAAAAGGAAATCTCCACCCCACTTGTTGCAGATATTCATTTTGATTATAAAATTGCCGTAGAGTGCGCCGCGGCGGGCATTGATAAAATCCGCATAAACCCGGGAAATATCGGCGATAGCGATAGAGTAAAGGCTGTTGCAAATGCTTGCAAGAATAAAAATATCCCTATAAGAATAGGGGTAAATTCAGGCTCGCTTGACAAGGAAATTTTAAAGAAACACGGCGGCGTAACACCCGTAGCTCTGTGCGAAAGTGCTATTTCTCAGGCACAGATGCTTGAGCGCTTTGATTTTGATGATATAGTCATTTCAATTAAATCCTCTGATGTCAGAAAAACCATTGAGGCATATCGCCTTGTGTCTAAGGAGTGTAATTATCCGCTGCATTTAGGTATAACCGAGGCAGGCGGCGCTCATATGGGACTTATAAAATCCTCTATAGGCATTGGCTCACTTTTGTGTGACTCTATCGGTGATACAATTCGAGTATCATTAACAGATACTCCCGAAAAAGAGGTGAAGGCAGGTCACGATATTCTGCGTGCTATAGGTTTAGAGAAGGGGGTACAGATTGTTTCTTGCCCCACCTGCGGCAGAACAAAAATAGATCTTATTTCTATTGCGGAAAAGGTTGAAAATGCTCTAAAGGATGTAAAAAAGGACATCAAGGTCGCGGTTATGGGCTGCGTTGTAAACGGCCCCGGTGAAGCGAGCGATGCAGATATCGGCATTGCAGGCGGGGATAAATGCGCCGTACTATTTAAAAAAGGTAAGATTGTTTGTAAGATAAAAGAAGAGGAAATAGTAAATAGACTTATTTCCGAAATAGAAAAAATGTAAAAAAGAACGGGAATTTTAAGTATGAAGCCGAATTTCAGAGAAATGTTTGAAGATTACCTGCCCGAAGAAATGCTTGCGCATTTTTCGGATTGTGAAATACTTCGTATAGATATTGGGGAGAACACCCCAAATGTTTGCTTGGAGACTGCATTTTCGCAGCTTCCGAGCCTTTCTTGCATTTCTGAAACAGAACAGCTTCTTTCTAAAATCCTTATGAAAAGGGTGCGCTTTGCACCTCAATTTGCCCCCGAACTTTTTTCTAAAAGTGCAGTTGAATATATTCTCGATGAGCTTAAATTCCGCGGAAAAACAGTCAATGGCTTTTTTACAGGAGCACAGGCTCAGCTTAACAATGATACCCTTACCATACTCCTTTCCCACGGCGGAAAGGAAATTTTAGAGCACAATTTCTGTAATAGTGAAATCGCGGAAATAATTCGTCAGTGGTTTAATAAGAGTATAACTGTTGTATTTGAGGAAAACCCCGACGCCGCACAGTCTGAGCCTAAACAGTATGAGGAAGCTATTGTTTATAGAAATCCCCCACCACCCACACCTACACCCCGTCCTAAATATACGGGCAATTTCGATATGCCATATGACGATGAAGATTCCGAGCTTATTTTGGGAAGAAGTATAAAAAACACCCCAATTCCCATTGCTGACCTTTCTCCCGATACTGTAAATGCTACTATTTGGGGTGATGTTTTCTTTAGCGATAGCAGAGAAATAAAAAACGGCGAAACTACTATTTATACATATTATTTAAGTGATGGAACAGACTCTGCAACACTTAAATGCTTTGTGAAAAAGGATACAGAAAGCAAGATACCCTCAATAAGAGAGGGAGATACTATTGTTGTTGAGGGTAAATACCAGTTTGATGAATACGCAAGCGAGTATATTTTAAAGCCGAATAAAATAAGAAAAGTAAAGCGTCTTAAAAAGCAGGATAACGCAGGTGAGAAACGCGTTGAGCTTCACCTGCATACAAACCTTTCCGAACAGGATGCCGTTTCCTCGCCAAAATCACTCATTATGCAGGCATATGAGTGGGGGCATAAGGCAATAGCCATAACCGACCACGGAGTTGTGCAAGCCTATCCCGAAGCTATGAACACTGTTGAGAGCATTTGGGAAAAAGGCGGCGACTTTAAGGTTATTTACGGAATGGAAGGCTATTATGTCGATGAGCGAATAACCTGCCTGGGCGGCGATGCAGATGTTTCTCTCAAGGATACGATGATAGTTTTTGACCTTGAAACCACAGGTCTTAATGCTAATTTTAACCGTATTATTGAAATCGGAGCCGTTAAAATAAAAAATGGCGATGTTGTTGATACATTTAATATCTTTGTAAATCCTCAGTCACCCATTCCACCTCATATTACCGAACTTACCGGTATAACTGATGAAATGGTAAAGGATGCGCCCAATGAAAAAACGGCGCTCCAGCAGTTTTACAGCTTTTGCGGTGACTGCAAGGTATTGGTAGCTCACAACGCACCTTTTGATACACGATTTTTAAAGGCAGCGGCAGAGCGCAATAATATGCCGTATAACTTTACATATATCGACACTGTTCCTATTATAAGAGAAATTTACAGTGAGCTTAAAAGAATAACCCTTGATAATGTCGCAAAACACCTAAAGCTTCCTGCATTTAATCATCACAGAGCGTGTGACGATGCTCAGATGCTCTCAGATATTTTCAGAGCGGTGGTAAGTAAGCTCGAAAAGGAATACGATATTACCACCACATCGCAAATCAAGGAAAAATTTAAAACAACAGACCCAAAAAAACCTCACGCAAAGCATATGGTGCTGCTTGTAAAAAATGCGGTCGGTCTTAAAAATCTTTATAAGCTTGTTTCAAAAGCGCACCTTGACTATTTCTTCCGCCGTCCCCGTATACCCAGAGAAGAACTTCTAAAACATAGAGAGGGCCTTCTTGTTGGCAGCGCCTGCGTTGAGGGAGAACTTTACGAGGCAATAATTGAGGGCAGAGAATGGAGTGAGCTTTGCGAGATTGCAAGGTTTTACGACTATCTTGAGGTTCAGCCTCTCGGAAATAATGACTTTCTTGTAAGGGATAATAAGGTTGAAAGCAGAGAGGTTATAAAAGAATTTAACCGCACGGTTGTAAAGCTTGGAAAGGAGCTTTCTATCCCCGTTGTCGCAACGGGCGATGTTCACTTTCTTTCGCCCGATCAGGCTGTTTTTCGCAAAATTGTTCAGCCCGCTGAGGGAAAGAGCGAAACCGAAGAGCAAGCACCCCTCTATCTGCGAACAACAGAGGAAATGCTTTCTGAATTTGACTATCTCGGCGAAGAGACGGCGCTTGAGATTGTTGTAACAAATCCCAACAAGATTGCCGATATGATAGACAGGGATATCCGCCCAATTCCTAAGGGAACATATCCGCCCTCTATCGAAGGCTCTGAGGAAAGTCTCATTGAGATTACCAATAAAAAGGCAAAGGAAATCTATGGAGATCCGCTTCCTGAGCTTGTTAAAACAAGGCTTGACAGAGAGCTTGACTCAATTATTAAAAACGGATTTGCCGTTTTGTATATTATCGCTCAAAAGCTTGTGTGGAAATCGGTTGAGGATGGATATCAGGTCGGCTCTCGAGGCTCAGTAGGCTCGTCATTTGTTGCAACGATGGCAGGAATCTCTGAGGTAAATCCGCTTGTTCCGCACTATGTCTGCCCCGAGTGTAAGTATTTTGAACCGTTTGAAAATGGTGAGGTCGGCTCAGGCTTTGACCTGCCGCCCAAAAACTGCCCCAAATGCGGAAAGCCTTTAAATCGCGACGGACATAATATTCCGTTTGAAACCTTCTTGGGATTTAAGGGCGATAAATCTCCTGATATAGACTTAAACTTCGCAAGCGAATATCAGTCGCGCGCCCATAGATATACAGAAGAGCTGTTCGGCAGAGAAAACGTTTTCAAGGCTGGAACTATTTCGGCTGTTAAGGATAAAATTGCCTTTGGATACGTAAAGAAATATCAGGAGGAACATAATCTGAGAATTTCTCCCGCTGAAATACAAAGGCTTACTACGGGCTGTACGGGAGTTAAGAAAACAACAGGTCAACACCCCGGAGGAATGGTTGTTATTCCTAACGGATATGAGGTTTATGATTTCACCCCGATTCAGCACCCTGCAAATAAGAGCGATTCAGAGGTAATAACCACGCATTTTGACTTCCATTCGCTACACGATACAATTTTAAAGCTTGACTGTTTAGGACACGTTGTTCCTACACACTATAAGTATGTTGAGGACCTGACGGGTGTCCCCGTAACATCTGTTGACACCTGTGACAAGAGGGTTATGAGCCTCTTTACAAGCCCTAAGGAGCTTGGTGTCACCGCTGAGGATATATTCTTTGAAACGGGAAGCCTCAGCCTACCCGAAATGGGAACAAACTTTGTAAAGCAGATGCTTATTGATGCGCAGCCTAAAACCTTTTCTGACCTGCTTCAGATTTCGGGACTTTCACACGGAACTGACGTATGGCTTAACAACGCACAGGATCTTATTAAGGACGGAATCTGCACAATTTCCGAGGTTATAGGAACCCGTGACTCCATTATGACCTATCTTATTCAAAAAGGCGTTCCTAACGATATGGCATTTAAAATAATGGAGATAGTCAGAAAGGGAAAAGCCCCCAAGCTTTTAACCGATGAGCATAAAGAAACTATGCGGCAGAATAATGTGCCCGAGTGGTATATTGACTCCTGTATGAAAATCAAGTATATGTTCCCCAAAGCGCACGCTGCAGCATATATTATTGCGGCTGTCCGCCTTGGTTGGTATAAGCTGTATAAGCCAACAGAATATTACGCCTCGTATCTTACAGTGCGAGGAGCGGATATTGATGTTGAATCGGCAGTAGGCGGTAAACAAAAGGCAAGACAGAGAATAATCGAGCTAAAGGAAATGGTGCGCAATAAGACAGCCGAGAAGAAGGATCACGACACGTTGGATTTGCTACTAGTTATCAATGAGGCACTTTGTAGAGGTGTTAAATTTCTGCCTGTGGATATCAGAAAATCACACGCAACCGTTTACAGAGTGGAGGACGGAAAGATACGTCTCCCGTTTAACTGTATTGATGGTGTGGGTGAAACCGCTGCAGATGCACTTTATGCGAGTGTTCAGAATACAGAGTTTTTCTCAATAGAGGATTTTGCAATTAAAACCAAAACCTCAAAGGGACTTGTGGAAACTCTCGAAAGAATGGGCGCTTTCGGAGATATTCCCAAATCAAATCAAATTACATTCTTTTGATCAGAAAAAGAAAGGAAGAAAATAAGTGAGAAACAATAATTTTTGGGTAAACTCCCTTAAAACTATGATGATGTCAGGATTTGCAAGCATTATTTCATTTATGCTCAACTGCTTAATTGTAATGCTGGCAGCCAACACGTTTTTTGGAAGCGATGCAGTAGTAACAAGAGTTTTTATGCAACTTGTAGGACTATTCGTTGAACTTATATTTATCTATGGTGTTCTGTGGGAGTGTGGATACACCGATAAACAGAGGTCAAATTTAGGAGAGGGTAGATATTCAAAATGCCGCGGCTTACTTATGGGTTTTGTTGCTGCAATTCCTTACTATCTTATGGCTATTGCTATGATGCTCATGACATTTGATGTAATCCCCGATATAACAGGATTGCTTCGCGCCTGCAGTTCACAGTTCTGGGGCATCTACACATTCCTGTTGCCCGTAAAAACCACGCATATTGAGCTTGATACTCAGGGCATAGCACAGTCCATTGCAACTCCTGCTCAGGCAATTTCTGCCGTATTTGTACCTACCTTAATTCCTGTACTTGCTCATTTTTCCTACACAATGGGAAGAAAAGGATTTTCCTTTGGTGAAAGATTATTTCTTAAGGGAACTAAATAATAAAAATAAAAGCCGCCTGAGGCGGCTTTTATTTTGGGGATATATATTGAAAAAAACTTCTATTTGCAATATAATATAATTACTAAGTACACGGCATAAAAGCACCCTATAAATCATAGTTTTTTATGATGTTGTTTTATAGGAGGCGCTTTATTGTGAAAATCGTTTCTTCGTCGCGCGCGCAATCCTTGCTTAGCGCAGGAATAACTATATTTTTAACGCTAACTCTCTTTATCCTGGTTGTTGCAATCTTCCGACCCGTAAATGCGGTATCTGCTCTAAAAACTGTAACCATCCGCCCGACTGTTATTCTCGATGCAGGCCACGGCGGATTTGATGGCGGGGCCTCTTCGGTAACGGGCAAGCTTGAAAAGGATATAAACCTCGAAATTGCCCTTAAAACTCGTGATGTACTAAGGCTCTTCGGCTTTGATGTGGTAATGACGAGAACTGACGACAGAGCGCTTGCAAATAGAAAAAAAGACGATATGTATGCACGTCTTGATATTGTAAATGGCAATCCGGACTCTGTTTTTGTGAGCATACATCAGAACCACTATTCTCAAAAAAAATACTTTGGAGCGCAGATGTTTTATGGAAGCGGCAGTGAAGAGGAAAGCCGTGCACTCTCATTAGTACTACAGAAAAATTTCAGAGAAAACTTAAATTCTGAGAATAATCGGCAACCTAAAAAGGCAGACAGTAACCTTTTTCTCTTTAAAAAATCACAGCAACCGAGTGTACTTATAGAGTGCGGCTTTCTTTCGAATTATGAAGAAGCGCAACTTGTTGAAAATGAAGAATATCAGATCAAAATAGCGCTTACAATAGCGCAGAGTATATGTGAGTATTATAAGAATTCAGATATTGAAAGGAAACAAGAAAATGGCTCAGCCGAAGTTTAAAACAGTGTATGTATGCACAGAATGTGGCTATAACTCTCCTAAATGGAACGGACAGTGTCCCTCTTGCCGCCGCTGGAACACTATGGAGGAAGAGGTTGTCTCAACAGGTGCTTCAAAAGGTGGCACTATTGCTGATGAGGTTTTAATGGGCGAGGCAGTAGAGCCGCAGAATATAAATGAAATAGATACAAATGATGAACACCGTTATTTTACAGGTGTGGGTGAGCTTGATAGGGTTCTTGGAGGAGGACTTGTTAAAGGCTCACTTGTGCTTCTCAGCGGTGACCCCGGAATAGGTAAATCAACCCTGCTTTTGCAGATATGCCGCTATTTATGTGAAGGATTAAAGGTTTTGTATGTATCGGGCGAGGAGTCGGTGCGCCAGATTAAACTGCGAGCTAACAGACTTTCGGTAGAGAGCGATAATCTGTTTCTTGTGTCACAAACAAATGTCGAAAATATAATAAACACCATAGCAAAATTTAAGCCTGATGTTGTAATGATAGACTCCATTCAGACAATGAGCCTTAGCTCAGTTAGCTCGTCTGTCGGCAGCATTACTCAGGTGCGCGAATGTACAAGCGCTTTTATGAAAACTGCCAAAACCGCCGAAATCCCTATTTTTATAGTTGGACACGTAAATAAGGACGGTGCCATTGCAGGCCCTAAAGTTTTAGAGCACATTGTGGATACGGTTCTCTATTTTGAGGGCGATAAAAATATGTCTTATCGTATTCTGAGAGCTACAAAAAACCGTTTTGGCTCGACTAATGAAATTGGTGTTTTTGAAATGCGCTCAGAGGGGCTTTCCGAGGTTCAAAATCCTTCGCAAATGCTTCTTTCAGAGCGTCCTACGGGTGTTCCCGGAAGCTGCGTTGTGTGTGCTATGGAGGGTACTCGTCCTATTCTTGCAGAGGTTCAGGCCCTTGTTTCAAAGAGTGGACTTGCTGCCCCAAGAAGAGTTTCAACGGGATTTGATTACAGCAAAATGGCAATGCTTATAGCAGTTTTAGAAAAAAGAGTAGGCTATTATTT
>JAZOOR010000068.1:0-19149 GCA_045655125.1 Oscillospiraceae bacterium | reverse complement strand
ATATGGGTTTCTGTTTTTGAAACCGATGATGAGGCAATCGACATCTGGGTTAATGAAGTAGGTGTTCCGAGAGAAAGAATTGTAAAGCTTGGCCGTGAGGATAATTTCTGGGAAATCGGCAGCGGTCCCTGCGGTCCCTGCTCAGAAATTTACTTTGACCGCGGAGAAGAACACGGCTGCGGCAAGGAAGGCTGTGCTGTCGGCTGCGACTGCGACCGTTATGTCGAATTCTGGAACCTTGTTTTCTCGCAGTATAATTCAGACGGAAACGGCAACTACGCTCCTATGGAGCATCCTAACATCGACACAGGTATGGGTCTTGAGCGCCTTGCCTGCATTATGCAGGGCGTTGATAACCTTTTTGAAGTTGACACTGTGCAGAACATTATGAAGCACATATGCCGCATTGCAAATGTCGAGTATAAAAAAGACGAAAAGACCGATGTTTCTCTTCGCATAATCACCGACCACATAAGAAGCACCGTCTTTATGATTTCAGATGGAGTTATCCCCTCAAATGAAGGCCGCGGATATGTTCTGCGCCGTCTTCTCAGGCGCGCAGCCTGCCACGGAAAGCTGCTTGGAATTGATAAGTCTTTCCTTTATGAAGTTTGTGATACAGTTATAAACGAAAATAAATCCGCCTACAGTGAGCTTGTAGAAAAGGCAGATTATATCAAAAAGGTTGTTCGCAACGAGGAAGAAAGCTTTGCAAAGACCATCGACAAGGGTATGGAGCTTGTTTATGAGCTTATAGAAAAGCAGATTAAAGCAAAATCCGAGTTGTTTCCCGGAGATGCCGCATTTAAGCTTTATGATACCTACGGATTCCCTATTGACCTTACACGCGAAATGGTTTCTGAAAAAGGCTTATCCGTTGATGAGGATGCTTTCCGCGCACTTATGCAGGAGCAGAGAGCAAAGGCTAGAAAAGCAAGAGAAAATCTTGATGTTCTCGGTTGGGTTGACAATGAAATTGAGGGCATTGCAGATATAACGACCGAATTTTGCGGATATGAATCTTTAAGTTGCGACTGCGTTGTAAGGGCTGTTATACGCGATGGAAAATGCGTTGACTCTGCACCCGAGGGTGCTGATGTTACACTGCTTCTTGACAAAGTTCCCTTCTATGCAGAAAGCGGAGGACAGGTTTCTGACCACGGAAAAGTTATCTGCGGAGAAACTGTTGTATCTATAACCGATTGCAAGAAAGATAAGAGCGGAAAAATATTCTGTATAGGAACTGTTGAAAGCGGAATTATTTCAGCAGATTGCAATGCTACCGCAACTGTAGATGCACAGCGCAGAGCTGCTGTTATGAGAAATCACACCTGTGCCCATCTGCTTCAGGCAGCGCTCAGAAACACCTTAGGCGATCACGTTCATCAGGCGGGTCAGCTGGTTGATGACAAAAGGCTGCGCTTTGACTTCTCTCACTTCTCAGGTGTATCGACAGATGAGCTTAAAAAAATAGAAAAGGAAGTAAATTCTGCTATTCTCTCTGCCCTGCCTGTTTGTGTTAAGGAAATGTCACTTAGCGAGGCAAAGGAAATGGGCGCTATGGCTCTCTTCTCAGAAAAATATTCAGATACTGTCCGTGTAGTTTCGGCAGGAGATTATTCTATAGAGCTTTGCGGTGGCACACATGTTAAAAACACCTCTGAAATCGGACTTTTCAAAATTCTCAGCGAAGCCTCAGTTGCATCAGGCATTCGCAGAATAGAGGCTGTTACAGGAGCT
Source organism: Oscillospiraceae bacterium (assembly GCA_045655125.1). GTDB lineage: Bacteria > Bacillota > Clostridia > Oscillospirales > Ruminococcaceae > SIG578. The sequence continues at coordinate 17,409 of JAZOOR010000068.1, read as the reverse complement.
AATCTGCTTGAATATATCAATGCAAATCTTGAGCTTATAAATAATGCTGCATCGGCACTGAAGCTTGCAAATCCTTTGGAGCTTGTTTCAAAGATTACCGCTGTTTCTGAGGAGCTCAAACAAAAAGAAAAAGAGCTCGAAGCTATAAATCGCAAGATGGCAGCAGAGCAGAGCGGAAATCTTGCAGATAATATAGTAGAGGTTGGTCCTTTCCACCTTATCTGCGCCAAGCTCGAAAATGTAAAACCTGATGCTATGCGTTCCCTTTCCGATTCTATGCGCGATTCTGACCCCTTTAACGTTACTGTTCTTGCAAGCGATGACGGCGCAAAAGGCACTCTCTGTGTCTGCTGCGGAAAAGAGGCTGTTTCTCTGGGTGCTCACGCAGGTAATATTGCAAGAGCCGCGGCAACTGCAGCCGGTGGCAGCGGCGGCGGCAGACCTGACAGCGCTATGGCAGGATTTAAAGAACTTAGTAAAGTCGATGCCTGCTTTGAAGCCGCAAAACAGTTTATTGAGGCTATAAATAATAAATAAGGAGGAAATAAAATGGACTGCATTTTCTGCAAAATCGCAAGCGGAGAAATTCCCTCTAACAAGCTTTATGAGGACGAAAAGGTTATTGCATTTTACGACCTCGCGCCTCAGGCTCCCGTTCATTTTCTTGTAATTCCCAAAGCACACATTAAGAGTGCAGATGACCTGAATGAGAATAACTCTGAAGTCGTTGCTCACATTTTTACCGTTATAGCAAAGCTCGCGAAGGAGCTGAATCTCGAAAAGGGTTACCGCATAGTTAACAACTGCGGAGAAGATGGCGGACAGACCGTCGGACACCTCCATTTTCACGTTTTGGGCGGCAGGCTTCTTGCCTGGCCTCCAGGCTAATCCTTTCTATCATAAAAATATTAAAGGAGCATAAAAAATGGATAAGTTTTATACATTAAAGGTCGCAGGTCTTGAGCGTCAGCTTCCCATATGTCCCATCAACGAGAAGGTTTATATCGCTGGATTTGTTATGTTTTCGGATGTTGAGCTTACCATCGCAGCGGCTAAAGAACTTATTAAAAAGGTTCCAAAGCACGATGTTATTGTTACGGCAGAATCAAAGGGTATTCCCCTTGCATACGAAATGGCAAGACAGATAGGTGAAAAATATATCGTTGCAAGAAAGATGAATAAGCTTTATATGCAGTCCCCCATTCATGTTGAGGTTAAATCTATTACAACAGAAAAGCTTCAGATGCTTTATCTTGACAGCACCGAGGCAGACTACCTCACCGGAAAACGCGTGCTCATTGTTGACGATGTTATTAGCACAGGCGAATCTCTTCACGCGCTTGAAACGCTTGTCAACTCCGCAGGCGGAAATATCGTTGGAAAAGCGGCCGTTCTTGCCGAGGGAGATGCTGCAGAGCGCAAGGATATTATTTATCTTGAAAAGCTTCCTATGTTTTTTGCTTAAATTACATAAGGACTAAAGGAGGAAGGACAGAATGAAAAGGCCACTGTTGACCGCTTGTTTAGTCTATTTAGCCACCCTCACAACCGCTATCATTCTGCCCGCCTCTTTTCTCAGTGCTGTCGCAGCCATTTTAGCTGCGGCAGCTATTATATTTTTTATTACATTTCTTTTTATTCGTAAAGTTAAAAACACCGCTATACTACTGCTTATTTCTTGTCTTACTGTTTTAAGCTTTCTTGTATACAATCATATTACAATTAAACCCGCAAAGCAGCTTGCTGGCAAAAGTGCGGATATTACCGCAACAGTTTTAGAAACGGAGCTATCTGATGACGGGGACAAATTTTACATTGCAAAGCTATATACAATAGACGGCAGTTCCGCTCCCCGTGATATGAAAATAAGATTATACTGCTCAAATGCTGATAATCTTTACGATTACGATAAGATTTGTGCAGAGGTTTCTTTTTTCTCAAATGACTCTGTTTCATCTTCTGAAAAATACTATCTATCAAACAGTATTCACGGTTCTGCTATAACCTTAGGCGATGCTAAAGTCACAAACAAAAATGACTTTTCTATTTTGCGCGAAATTTGTAGAATAAGAGATAAAATGGCGTTTAACATCCGCTCCGCCATCCCCGATGAGAGAGGGAATATTATAAGTGCAGTTCTTTTTGGAAAGCGCGATTATATTGGCGCTGACACCTCAAATTTATTTGCCTCTGCAGGAATAAGCCACCTGCTTGCTGTTTCGGGACTGCACCTTTCGATAATAGTTTCGCTTATAAATACGCTTTTGCTATTTTTAGGGTTTGGCAAAATATCCAGAACCATTATTTCGCTTATATTTACCATTTTGATGATGATAATGACAGGTTTTACTCCATCTATTATCAGAGCAGCGGTAATGACAACAATAGGATTACTTGCTCAGTGCATACGGCGCGACTACGATGCACCCACGGCACTCGCCCTATCAGCAGTAATTATATGCTTTGCAAATCCTTATGCTATAACCAACATTGGATTTCTGCTTTCCTTCTCTGCGACAACGGGACTTATAATTTCACAAAATATACTCGAAAAAGAGAGAATGAAATTCAGCCTTAAAACTGTTTCAATTCCCCGTCTTATATTTCATCTGGTGTTAAGGCTGATTTTACCGTGTTTCTTTGCCTTTTTGTTTACAATTCCCGTATCACTGTGTGTATTCGGGTATCTTGCTACATATTCACCCATCGTAAACCTCTTAATCTCTCCCCTGCTTCCATTCATGCTTGCATTTTCACTCTCAGCAGCGCTAATATCATTAACACCCTTTACCTTTATCTGCAAACCACTCTTTTTTGTTTCACGTTTATTTGTATCCTGTATAATGTGGCTGTCTGAGTGGTTTAGCGCTCTTTCGTTTTCAAAAATCAACATTAAGAGTGATTTCACTGTCTTTATTGTCATTGTTGCTGTTATAATTTTTGCGGCAGCAGCACTTTCACGGCATCCGTTTAAAAACTGCATAGCTGCAGCTCTTTTGTGTGTTCCCATTATCTGCACTGCGATTATATCAAATAAAATTCTATACAGAAATTTAGCTAAAATTTCTGTTATTGACGGTTCTGCCTCTGCGCTTCTCATAGAATATGGCGGCAAGCAGTTTATCAGCGGTTTTACAAAGGATACATCATATGCTATAAACAGCGCACTTTCAGACAGCGGTGAAAATTCAATAATACTGCTTTCAGCTGAAAGTATTCCGTCGTCAGATGTTTCTCTACTTACACATTTTGTAAAAGACAAAGCCGTCTCTAATCTTGTTATACCTAAGCAGTATTCTGCTGCTATTTTCTCAATTGGAAAGATGTTTTCCAAAAACACCTACATAAGTGAAAATTTTTCTATGCATTACACAAAGGTTTCTGTATTCATTGAAACATACGGAAAGAACACCCTTGTAATTTATGATATTGATGGCTTTAAAATTGCGCACTTAAATATTGCTTCGTCCGATGATTTGCCTCAAAGCTTTTCTTGTAATTTGCTCATTGCTAACAGCAAGGCTCTCCCATTTATAAGTAGATACAATACAGAATATTTTATACTTAGTGAAAATATAGAAAGTCCGAAATATCTGAAATCAAGCCTTAAAACAAAGGGTGTTGTCTACCTTGGTGATTCGCAAAGCGAGCCCTTTTACCTTAAAGATAAAGCACTATTTCAAAAGAAGAAATTTCTCAATTTACCATTGTAATTTTTGCTAAAATACGGTATAATATTTTATATTTAAAAAAGGAGGAAGCCATATGCCGCGTATGAATGAAAAAGAATTTCTTTCAGCATTAAAACAGCAGCTAAATTCCTCCCTTTTTCTATTTTATGGAACTGATGAATACTCTAAAAATATCTGTTTTCGCCGCCTTATAAAGTCAGTTTGTCCTGATGGCGAGCCTGTGCTGCTCGATGGACAGGCTCTCGACCTCAAAATGCTCCAGCAGGAGTGTCAGAGTGTTTCTTTTTTCTCAGAGAATAAATGTGTCTGTGTCAGAAATCCCTCTATTGAGTCATTTTCTCCCTCGCAGTTAGAGGCTCTTTATACTATACTTTCTGAAAAGCCCGAGTCTACCTGTCTTATCTTTATTGTAAAAAGTCAGGAAATAAATACACGTACATCATTAAAGTGGGCAAAGTTTATAAAAACGCTTGAGAGTGACGGAATAGTTATCGAATGCAGTGAAAAATCACAAAGTGATGTTGTTTCAATGATAATTAATACTGCAAAAAAAAGCGGTTGCACTATTGAGCGCCCAGTTGCCGAAAACTTAGCTGACCGAGCGCTGAATGATATGCTTGTTTTAGAAAATGACCTTGTAAAGCTTTGTGCCTTTGCACTTGAAAAGACCGGCGGAGTCATTACCGCTGACGCGGTTGAGCACCTTACCGCCCGTCAACTTGATTATAAGGCATACGAAATCATAAGGCATATAATAAATTTAAAACCACAGATGGCACTGCACATTCTGGACTCACTCTTTCTGCAGCAGGTTGATGCAATTTCTATAAATTCCGCCCTCTCGTCATCATTTCTCGACATTTATCGAGTTAAGATGATGCAGCAATATAACCATTCGGTTAGCGAATTATCTGCAAATTTCGATTATAAGGGCAAGGATTTTAAGCTTCGGGGCGCGGGATATGATGCTCCCAAATGCACTCCCGAGTTTTTGAAAAATGCAATTCTCTGCCTTTCTGAAGCTGATATAAAACTCAAAAGCACCAAGGATGACAAAAAAATACTTATGGAAAAGGCGCTACTCAAAATCATTCTCGGCGGCAAGGCGGGAAAAAGGTTATGATAAAGCTTACGCAAGCCGTTGTGGTTGAGGGAAAGTATGACAGAATGAGGCTTTCCACCCTTTTGGACGCGACCGTGGTTGAAACAGGCGGTTTTCGCATTTTTTCCGATGAAGACACCATTTCTATGCTGAGAGTTCTTGCAAAAAAATGCGGTCTTATTATTTTTACAGACAGTGATTTTGCAGGCTTTCGTATACGCAATTTTTTAAAAAATAAAATTACTGAAGGAAATATATGGGACGCTTATCTTCCTGATGTTGCGGGAAAAGAAAAACGCAAATCACATCCATCAAAAGAGGGACTTTTGGGTGTTGAAGGTTTTTCCGAAGAAGATATTCTTTCTGCGCTTGAAAAAGCAGGTGTTACCGATAGTAAAATATGCAGTAGTCCGTCGGAGCGCATAACCCGATTTGATTTGTATGAACTTGGACTCAGCGGAGGAAAAAACAGTAAAGAAAGGCGCTCCGCCGTTTTAAAAAAACTCTCGCTCCCCTGTCACCTTTCAAGCACGGTTTTACCCGATGTTCTCTCATCGGTTATATCAAAAGAGGACTTTTACAGCTTAATAAATAATCTGTTTCCAAATGAGGAGGAATTTTAATATATGGTTTTTTCGAGCCTCACTTTTATGTATGTTTATCTGCCTATTGTTTTAGGAATATATTTTCTTGTTCCAAGGCCGCTTAAAAACCCTGTTATGTTTATTGCAGGTCTTTTGTTCTATGGTTGGGGTGAGCCTGTTTATCTGTGGATAATGGTTCTTTCAACACTTATAGACTATACTGCAGGTCTTGTTATGTCGCGTTTTGATGATAAGCCGATTATCCGCAGGCTTTGTCTTATTGCATCTGTGGTAATGAATTTAGGACTTCTTTCTATCTTTAAATACAGCGGATTTTTTGTTAGCAGCATAAATTCAATTTTAGGAACATCAATTCCTGTTCCCAATATTCCTCTGCCGATAGGAATTTCGTTCTATACTTTCCAGAGTATGTCCTATACCATTGACCTTTATATGCGAAACATTCCCGTTCAGAAAAATCCTGTTACATTTGCAACCTATGTTACACTTTTCCCTCAGATTGTTGCAGGTCCCATTGTCAGATATTCGGATGTTCAGAATGAAATAAATCACCGCACCATAAGCATTGATATGGTTGGCGAAGGTGTTGCCACATTCGTAAAAGGACTTGCTAAAAAGGTTTTACTTGCAAACAACATAGGCGCTCTTTGGGCAACAATAAAGGCTCAGGAGATAACCTCCCTCCCCGCTGCAACCGCCTGGCTTGGTATTTTAGCATTTACATTCCAGATATACTTTGATTTCTCAGGATACTCGGATATGGCGGTTGGACTTGGAAAAATGCTTGGTTTTAACTTCCCCGAAAACTTTAATTTCCCGTACATTTCAAAAAGCATCTCAGAATTCTGGCGCCGCTGGCACATAACACTCGGTTCTTGGTTTCGTTCTTATGTTTATATTCCCTTAGGCGGAAACCGCAAAGGAATGAAGAGAACACTTTTAAATCTGTTTATCACCTGGATGCTCACGGGATTCTGGCACGGAGCCAGTTGGAATTTTCTTGTTTGGGGCATTTATTTTGGAATTATCATTATTTTAGAGCGCCTTTTCCTTGGAGAATGGCTTAAAAAGCTGCCGAGCTTTTTGCAGGTAGCATATTCCTTTATCCTTGTAGTTTTTGGTTGGGTACTCTTTGAATTTGATAAAATGAGCAATGTTTTACTCTTCTTTAAGGCGATGTTTGGTGGCAATGCTAAGGGTTTTGCAAATGCCGATACCCTCTACTATCTTGTTTCATACATTATCATTTTTGCGCTTTGTATATTCTTTTCATGCGACAAATCAAAGGCTTTGTTTGAGAAATTTAAAAACAGATTTCCTAAATTCTGCGAATACGCTACCCCCGTCATCGCAATTATTACTCTTTTGATTTGCACGGCTTATCTTGTTGATGCAACATTCAACCCGTTTATTTACTTTAATTTCTAAAAGGAGGAGCTATTATTTATGAATGGTAAAAGAATTCTTGCCGTTATATTTGCGGTTATTTTAGTGGCTCTTCCGCTTATTACAGCGTTTTCAAAGAAAGAAAAAACATCTGAATGGGAAAACCGCGACCTTGCTACCTTCCCAAGCTTTTCCTCTGAGGCTATTTTAGATAAATCATTTATGCAAGGCTTTGATTCCTATATTTCTGACCACTTCTTTGGTAGAAATTTTTGGGTAAAGTTAAAATCAAACTTAGAGCTTTTAACACTTAAAAAGGAAAACAATTCCATTATGCTCACCACAAAAGGAACACTTGTTGAGGACCTTGGTAAACCTAACGAGCGCTATCTAAATCAAAATATTGATGGTATTCTCAGGTTTGCAGAAAATAATTCCAACACAAAAATTTATACTGCTATTGCCCCTACCTCTTGCGATCTTTATTCTGATTTTCTTCCCTATGGAAAGAAAACCGAGAGCCAGAAGAAGCAAATTGACTCATTCTATTCTCAGCTTGGTAAAAGTGCCTATGCAGTTGACATCTATTCCTCTCTTTACGCAAAGAAAGACCAATATATCTACTACGGCACCGACCACCATTGGACCTCTCTCGGTGCGTATTATGCATATCACCAGATAGCAACCGCGCTTGATTTTAAGCCTTACGAAAAAACTATGTTTGACATAGAGCACGCTTCCAACGAGTTTTACGGAACCTATGCCTCAAAATCAAACATCTCGGTTAAACCCGACACCATTGACTTATTCAGTCTTGCAGCTTCAGACCTTTCAGTTACAGAGGTTTCTATAAATAATGGAAAAGAAACAAAGAAATACGATGACATATATTTTCGCGAGTGGCTTAGTAAAAAAGATAAATACTCTGTATTTTTAGGTCAGGTACAGCCTGAGGTTACTATAAAAACAAATGTTCAGAATAACAAGAAGCTTCTGATTTTTAAGGATTCGTTTGCACACAGTCTTGTTCCCTTTCTTGCTCTTCATTATTCTGAAATTAAGCTTATAGACCTTAGATACACCAATAAAAATTACCGTGAGCTCGCCGATGTGTCAAGCTATGACAGCGTTCTTCTCTTATACAATATTGACAGTATTACAGGAAGCGGAAATATCGCTGCTCTCGGCGACTAACAGGGTTAAAATAAATGGCGAAAATTTTACGCAGGCATTTTATAAACACAGTTAAATCAAGCTACTACAAAACATTACTGCTGCTCACTCTTTGCTGGGCGGCAGTTGTGTTATTTGTTGTCTGCTCCTTTTTTACATATGCCATATCTCTTTTATTTCTTATTCCTACTGCGATTTTAATCATAAAACTAAATCGTCGCGCCCGCTCTCTTAAATCGGGGGCAGATGGCGAAAAAAGCTGCTTAAAACTGCTATCATCGCTCCCAAAGGGATATTACATTATTCCCGATGTGACACTGAGTGTAAAAAACAAAACCGCTCAACTCGATTACATAGTTATTTCTAAAGGCGGAATTTTTATTATAGAATCCAAAAATCACGGCGGTGTTATAAGCGGCAATCTCGATGATACGTATCTTATTAAAACGAAACATAGTAAGGGAAATCGTGAAACGAGCGAGTTTTATAATCCTACGCGACAGGTTTCAACACACATAAGGCTTATGCGCGAGCTTTTAAATGACAGGGGTTTTGATGCTGATATTTATGGAGCTGTATATTTTTCTAACCCCAGAACAGTTTTAGAACTTGATACCTCTCTGGGTAGTGTACCTGTATTCAGCCGCAGGCAAGACGGTGAAAAACGTCTTATTAGCTATATTTGCAATAAAAAAAGCTGCTTATCCGTTTTTCAGATTAAAAAGCTTAAATCCTTTATATTTTCTAATTGCAGTTAAAAAAATAGAGTGACCTTGCGGTCACTCTATTTTTTATTTCTGACTGAAGAATGCTAAAAATGCTTTGTATGCCATATATACATCAATTTTTGAAACAACCTCAAAGGGAGAGTGCATAGATAAAACGGGGACACCCACATCAATAACATCTACATTAAGACCTGCGATATATTTTGCAACCGTTCCGCCGCCGCCAATATCTGTTTTTCCAAGCTCAGCCGACTGCCATATAACATTCTCTCTGTCAAAGAGGTTTCTTATTTTGCCCGTATACTCGGCAGAAGCATCGGAAGTTCCCGATTTACCTCTTGCTCCCGTATATTTTGTAGCAACTACTCCGTAATTTATAAAGCAGGAATTTTTGCGCTCGTAAACCTCAGAAAAATTGGGGTCAAATGCTGCATTTACATCAGCAGAAAGGCACTCGCTATTAGAAAGAACCTCTCTTGCAGTAATGTTATGGGGAGCTGCCAGGTCAGCAATAAAATACTCTAAATACGAGGAATCAAGTCCAGTATTGCCCTCACTGCCTGTTTCCTCTTTATCGGCAAGAACTGTAACTGTTGTATATGCAGGATTTTTCACCTCTGCCGCAGCAATAAGTGCGGGGTATGCGCAAACTCTATCATCGTGGCCATATGCGCCGATAAGAGAGCGGTCAAAGCCAACATCGCGTGACTCAAATGCAGGCACAGCCTCAAGCTCGGCAGAAAGGAAATCTGCCTCCACAATACCATATTTCTCAAAGAGTATATTGAGTAAATTAAGCTTTACCTTCTCGCTGACCTTATCATCGCGAAAAGGAAGTGAGCCGACGATTAGATTTAGGCTTTCAGCATTAACAGCCTCTGCCATAGTTTTCTTTTCATAGCTCTGTGCAAGGTGCGGAAGCAGGTCGGATACATAAAATACAGGGTCATCCTGTCCATCACCTACCGCGACATCGACAGTTGTTCCATCAGACTTAACAACAGTTCCGTAAAGAGAGAGAGGGATTGTGGGCCACTGATATTTGCGGATACCTCCATAATAATGTGTTTTAAAATAGGCAATTTCGGCATCCTCATATACGGGAACCTGCTTCAAATCAAGGCGGGGAGAATCAATATGAGCAGCGGAAATCTTAACACCCTCAGAAAGAGGTTTCTCACCTATTACAGCGAGAATAATGGCTTTCCCGCGGTTAATTCTGTAAACCCTATCGCCTTTTTCGTATTTTTTATTGTAATCGAACTCTACAAAACCATTTTCCTTTGCAAAGTTCTCTGCGTAGCAGACAGCTCGTCTTTCGGTTTTTGCGTAATCTAAGAATTCACGATAACCCTTGCAGAAATCAAATGCTGTTTTAATTTCAGCATCACTAAGTATCTCTGCGGCGTGTTTTTTCTTATAGAACAGCTGCTCCATAAGCTTTTCTCCTGCTGTTTTTTCCATAAGTTTATCTCCAATCCTTATTTATATAGCTTTAAATATATATTATATGTTTTCATAACCTTATCAACATATGCTCTTGTATCATCATAGGGAATTTTTTCAGAAATTATATTTCCGTTTTCTGAAAGCTCATCATCGGAAAGCCACTGCTTTGCCCTATTGACACCTGCGTGATATCCACACAATACATTTTCCTCGCATCCTAAAACACTCTTAAGATAATAAAGAAGATATGCTCCGTATCTCACGGCAGTTTCTGCGTTATACATACTGTCAAAGGTGCTTTCTGTATCTCGGAGCCTCGTGCGTATCCAGTCAAATGTTTCGTTTGTCACCTGCATAAGTCCGCGTGCGCCGATGGGAGAGGTTGCATTTTCTGTAAAATCACTCTCTGTACGGATAACGGCATAGACAAAATATGGGTCTAATTTATACTCCTGAGAGTATTTTTCCACATATCCGCTATATTTAATTGGATAAGCTTTTTTTAAATACAATCTCTGTGAATAGCTAAGCAGTGAAACCAGCAAGGCTGCCGCCAAGGCTACGCTTATCAACATAAAAACAAATCTTAATGCTCTTGACATTATTATAATACTCCAATTTCATTAAAAACTCGTTTTATACTCTCTTCAAGCTCTGTTATACCGCCATTATTATAAATCATGGCATCAGCATACTGAGCATAAAAATCGTCATCCTTCTGAGCGCTCATTCTTTTTTCTGCCTCGTAGTCCGAAATACTATCACGGGAGAGAATCCTTTCTTTTCGCACATTCGCAGAAGCAACAACTGCCACTATTTTATCGCAAAGCGCGTGGGCGCCGCTCTCTATAAGTGTTGGCGCATCAAGCACAATAGTTTTATCGCCATATACTGCGATTTCTTTTTTTATAGCATCTAAAATTGCCGGGTGTGTTATAGAATTAAGTAGTTCCGTTTTCTGAGGGGTTTCAAAAGCACGGATAGCAAGCTCTCTGCGGCTAAGTGAGCCGTCAGCTAAAATAATATCCTCTCCAAAGGCAATAGAGAGCTCTGAAAGCACAGGACTACCCTTTTCTGTTACATTTCTTGCAACCTTGTCGCAATCAATAACGGCAATACCCTTTTGCTCTAAAATTTTGGAAACTGTTGATTTTCCCGCGCCAGTTTGACCTGTAAGACCGATAATCACAGCTCAATCACCTCAAATCCCGCCGCCTTAAACAGTCTGTTTGTGACGGCAAGCCCTACGCCTTTACACTCAGGGCAACGCGCATACACTGCACACGCTCCCATTTCATCCACTTTTCTCAGTGCATCAAAAAGACGGGTTGCCTGCTCTTTTGAATTTCCCTCTGCACCATACTCAATGCAAGGTACAGAGAGCTTTTCTGCTTCCCCATCAAAGCACATAGCAACGATATTATTTTTATTCAAAATAAATTTACTAAACTCTGAAAAACTGCCTTTTACAACAATAACAGGGGTTTTGGGTGCATAGTGCTTATATTTCATTCCTGGGGCATTTACTACTGTGTCATTTGCGATGTTATTGTGCACTGCCCTATCTATTTCTATATCTCCCAAAATCTCGCAAAGCTCTTCGGGGGTTACAAACCCCGGGCGAAGTAACCTCGGTTTGTCTGCTGCAAGCGAAATAACCGTTGACTCAACACCAACCTCGCAGCTATGAGAATTTAATATCATATCAATTCTGCCGCTAAGGTCAGAAATCACGTGCTGCGCCGTTGTGGGACTCGGGCTACCCGAAAGGTTTGCCGAGGGAGCCGCTATAGGCACATTTGCCTCACGAATAAGCGCTCTTGCAACTGGGTTCGAGGGCATACGGATTGCAACTGTAGAAAGTCCTGCGCTGACAATGCTCGGAACATTTTTGCTGCGTTTCATAATTATTGTAAGCGGTCCCGGCCAGAAGCGCTCTGAAAGTGCCCTTGCTCGCTCGTCAAACTCCTCAACAAGAGAAGAAATCATATCGAGTGAATCCACGTGAACTATAAGAGGATTATCCTGAGGTCTGCCCTTGGCTATAAAAATCTTTTTTACAGCCTGCTCATCGAGTGCATTTGCGCCAAGTCCGTAAACTGTTTCGGTGGGAAATGCAACAAGACCGCCTTCTTTAATAATCTTTGCCGCCTGCCTTATTTCTTTTATATCATTTTGCGCATCAAACGCGGTTTTTATAATTGTTTTGATAAATATCCCTTCTTTATTCCTCAGCCGACATAGCAAGCTTTTCAGCCTGATCTGCGGTGTTGAGAGCCTCTATTATCTCAGTGATGTCACCATTCATTATGTTTTCAATTTTATAGAGGGTAAGTCCGATTCTATGGTCGGTAACCCTGCCCTGAGGGAAGTTATAGGTTCTTATTCTTTCAGAGCGGTCACCTGTACCGACCTGAAGCTTTCTCTGGCTTGCAATCTTATCTGTCTGTTCCCTTTGTTTGAGCTCATAAAGCCTTGAACGCAGAATTTTCATTGCTTTATCTTTGTTTTTATACTGACTGCGCTCATCCTGACATTCTACAACAAGTCCTGTGGGGATGTGGGTAATACGAATAGCAGACTCGGTTTTATTAACGTGCTGACCGCCCGCTCCGCCTGCACGATAGGTGTCTATCTGAAGGTCGGTGGGATTAATGTCAATTTCGACATCCTCAACCTCAGGGAGAACTGCAACCGTAACGGTTGAGGTGTGAATTCTGCCGCCCGCCTCTGTTTCGGGGACTCGCTGAACTCTGTGAACTCCGCTTTCAAATTTGAGGCAGGAATATGCTCCCTCGCCCTCAATTCCAAAGCTGATTTCCTTGTATCCGCCAAGCTCGGTGGGATTTTCGTTGAGAATTTCAGTTTTCCAGCCGCGACTTTCGGCATACATACTATACATACGGAAAAGAGAGTTTGCAAAAAGTGCAGCCTCTTCTCCTCCTGCTCCGCCGCGGATTTCAACAATAACGTTTTTATCATCATTGGGGTCTTTAGGAAGAAGAAGAATTTTAAGCTCCTGAGAAATTTCCTCTATTCTGTCCCTATTTTCCTCAAATTGCTGCTGAGCCATTTCGCGAAAATCTTTATCAAGACCTCCCGCATCAAGAAGTTCCTTTGCCTCTTCCATATCATTTTTACAGCGGCAGTACTCCTCATATTTTTCAACTATTGGAGAAAGGGTTTTATACTCACGCATAAGCGAGGCATATTTTTGATTATCCGAAACGACCTCGGGTTCCATAAGGCTTTCTTTGATAGCCTCGTATTTTTCTGCGATAGAGCCTAATTTTTGAAACATTTTATCATCCAATCTTTTTTATTCTGCGCTCTCTGAGCGCTCAATTTTTTTGATATTTTTTTCTGCCTTTGGGCGAGAAATCATAATTTCGTGTCCGCAGCCTTTGCACCTTAGCCTAAAATCCATTCCAGAGCGCAGCACAAGAAATTCTTTACATCCGCAGGGATGCTCTTTTTTCATATGCAATATGTCATTTACTCTGACATCCATACAAATTCTCCTTTGTAGGCAATATACATTTTTATTATACACTCTTTAGTAAAAAAAGGCAATATTTCATTAACAGTATTTTTTAATATTGTCTGAATATTCCATACCCCTCATATCATATACATAGAGCAAGACGAGCAGCAGAAATCAACGCTCTGTTTCGGACATAAAATACATCGGGAGGCTTACACAAAAATGGCTGTTTATAAACCGGAAGGCTCACTTATTTCAACGCCCTCAAACATAGCGGCGCTCAAATCCCCCATAGCGCTTGGGGAGGCTTTTTCTCAAGGAAAAATTTTAGAGGCTCGCGCTATGAGCTGCGACTGCGACCACAATCTCATATTAGACCTTGGCTGTATGAAAGGCATAATTCCGCGGGCCGAAGCCGCGATAGGAATTGAAGAGGGAGATGTTCGCGATATTGCGATTATCTCGCGTGTTAACAAACCAACCTGCTTTAAGATACTTTGCTTTGCAAGGGAGCCAAACGGCACTGAGTATGCCATACTCTCTCGCCGTGCTGTTCAGGAAGAGTGCCGCAGAGAATACACCCGCAAATTAATGCCCGGGGATATTATTCCCGTATGCATAACCCGTCTTGAGCCTTTTGGCTGCTTTGTGGATATTGCCTGCGGAATAATATCTATGATACCTATTGATTTTATATCGGTTTCTCGAATATCTCACCCATCTGACCGTTTTTACAACGGACAAAGTATATATGCGGTTGTTAAGTCCATTGATGAGGACAGCGGTAAAATAACTCTTTCTCACAAAGAGCTTTTGGGCACCTGGCAGCAAAATGCACAAAGCTTTCACATCGGAGAGACTGTTTCGGGAATTGTTCGTTCTATTGAAAATTATGGTGTATTTGTTGAGCTGACCCCCAACCTCGCAGGGCTTGCAGAGCCAAAAGAGGGAGTTTATGTCGGGCAGCTTGCAAGCGTATACATAAAGAATCTTATCCCCGAAAAAATGAAGATTAAGCTAATAATAATTGATGCGTTTAATGCTGAGTGTGCTCAAAAAGAGCCGAATTATTTTATAGAATCAAGTCATATCGACAGCTTTGTTTATTCACCGCCAGAGTGTTCAAAGCTTATAGAAACTGTCTTTTAAAACAAGAAATCCACCCAATGGGTGGATTTCTTGTTATTTGTTATTTAAGCAACCCAAACGCCGCTTGCGTTAAATGTGTACTTCTTGCCGCCAATGGTTAAGGTTTTGTTAGCAACCATATATCCGTTGGCATCGCAGTAGTACCACTTGCCGCTTGAAAGCACCCATTTGGACTTGGTCATTGAGCCGTTACTGTCTAAATAGATCCAGCCGTGTGAGTCTTTCTTCCACTGGTTTGTTACCGCGTAGCCGTTAGAGCCTACATAGCACCAACCCTTAGAGTCTTTAACCCACTTGTTAGTAACCATAGCTCCGTCAGAGCCTAAGTATACCCAGCCTTTGGAGTCTTTCTGCCATTTGTTTGCTACCATATAGCCAGTGGCATCGCAGTAGTACCATTTACCGCTGGATTTTACCCATTTAGACTTGGTCATTGAGCCGTTAGAGTCAAGATAAATCCAGCCGTGTGAGTCTTTCTTCCACTGATTTGTTACTGCGTAGCCGTTAGAGCCTACATAGCACCAGCCCTTGGAGTCTTTAACCCACTTGTTAGTAACCATAGCTCCGTCAGAGCCTAAGTATACCCAACCCTTGCTATCCTTTTGCCACTTATTTTTAAGCAGGGTGCCATTTGTGTAGTAATACCACCTGCCGCCGATCAGTGCCCAGCCGGTATGGGTGATTTCGCGCTCTGCAAAGCATACATTACAACATTTATCCCAAGCATTGTCATATTTATGACCGGGAGCATCACCTTCGGTTTTTCCGCACACATCACACTTTTTAGCAGTTGTGCAGGTTGCTTTCTGCCATGTGTGTGAATGTATTGTTTCTACATCTATAAACTCTGCACCTATACTTTCAGCAAACGTTTCGGCGCTTGACCCAACAAATCCATATATTGCGTGATTATAATTAAGACCGCAAGAACTATCGAAAATGCAATTTCGGCTATAAACTACTACACCTGTAAGTTTGGAGCAACCATAAAATACAGAATATCCTATACTTGCTACGCTATTAGGAATCGTGACACTTGTAAGGCTGCTGCAATTATAAAATGCATAATCGTCTATGCTCGTTACACTATTGGGAATGTTTATGCTTGTAAGGCTGCTGCAATTTTCAAATGCAGAAGAGCCTATCCTCGTTACACTATTAGGAATGTTTACGCTTGTAAGGCTGCTGCAATAAGAAAATGCATGATTGCCTATGCTCGTTACACCGTTGCCTATGGTTACGCTTGTAAGGCTGCTGCAACAAGAAAATACATTATCGCCTATCCTCGTTACACTATCGGGGATAGTGATGCTTGTAAGGCTACTACAATTATAAAATACAGGACCGCCTATGCTCGTTACACTATTGGGAATGTTTACGCTTGTAAGGCTGCTGCAATTATAAAATGCAAAAGAGCCTATGCTCGTTACACTATTGGGAATGTTTACGCTTGTAAGGCTGATGCAATAATAAAATGCCTCATAGCCTATGCTCTTTACGCTATTAGGGATTGTTATGTTTTTAAGGCTGCCGCAATGATAAAATGCAGAATCGCCTATGCTCGTTACACCGTTGCCTATGGTTACGCTTGTAAGTCTGCTGCAATAAGAAAATGCATAATCGCCTATCCTCGTTACACTATTGGGAATGTTTACGCTTGTAAGGCCATCGCAACTATAAAATGCAGAACCGCTTATGCTCGTTACGGGATAACCGCCTAGGGTTGAAGGGATGGTTACGTCTCCACTTATAGCCGTATCACAATCGGTTATAGTTGCCTTGCCGTTTATAATGATATAGGTATAATAACCGGATGTTGCAGCCTTGGCTTTAATATCAAAAGCGCCGAGGGACAATAGCGAGAAAACAAAAATTAGGCTGAGCAGAACTGACAAAAACTTTTTCATAAGTATCCTCCTGAAAATAAAAAGGTGCAGCATTTATAAAATAAACTACTTTAATTTTAATTATAACACAATAAGGAAAATTTTGCAATAAAAAGCGATTTATCAAATAAACTCCCCCTGCCTTTTGTAACAAACATGGCAGGGGGAGTTTTTTGTATGACGAAAAGCATGTGAAAGATATGTGGTTCAAAGGAGGTTAACCGATGAATAATATAATTTAAAAAATGTTATTTGCCTCCCTCTGACGAGGGAGGTGGATTTTGCGAAGCAAAAGACGGAGGGAGAGAATAACTATAAATTATATCAAAAACTTACTATTTCTCTCCCTCAGTTTCGCTAACGCTCAACAGCTCCCTAGTCAGAGGGAGCCGAAGTTGGCAGGCCGAACTTAACAAGCCACCTGCGCGTATACTGTATTGTTTAGTCATAAACAGAAAAATAAAACAACACCCGCTATGCGGGTGGATATTAATTCCTAATTTATCAGGAGAAAAAATTATAGTACATAGCTATTCTGTCCCAGGTTTCGCGGTTTACCTCGCCCGATTGGTTTAGTTGATTTATTCTTTGAAACTCCTTTACATTGTTTTCTGTTATATCGTCAAATACTCCTGATATTTCAGTAACAGTGTACCCCAGAAAATCTCTTGATAATCTTCTGAACAATAGTTGCACAAGCACTACTGCATCAGAAGTGTCCCCTTTTTTAAGTGACGGTATTTCGTCTATTTCGA
>JAZOOR010000067.1:0-54800 GCA_045655125.1 Oscillospiraceae bacterium | reverse complement strand
TTTTTTGTCCTTTTATGCACTTTTTTCACATTCGGCAAATAAATTTCTGATAGCCTCTATATAGCGCTCGTTTTCGGTAAAATAGCTCATTCCGTGCTCAGCATCCTTTGCGAGAACAAGATATTTTTGGGCGGTGCAGGCATCAAAAGCCTCTTGTGTCATATGATGGGGAACAAGCCTATCGCCCGTTCCGTGAGCAAAAAGAATTGGGAGCTTGTTTTTGTCCATGGCTCTTGTGGTGCTCATTTCGCCTAGTGAAAAGCCCGCAAAAAGCCGACAGAAAATATCTGCGCTCATTAAAAGCATTGTAGGGTTGATTTTTATAAGCTTAAGGGATACATCAGCAAGAATATCCTTGGGCGAGGTAAATCCGCAGTCGGCAATTATTCCTTTTACATTTGAGGGAAGGTCAAGACCGCTCGCTAATAGTACAGTAGTAGCTCCCATAGATATGCCGTCAAGATAAACTGGGTGATCTTTGCCCCTTTCCTTCAGTAGCCACTGTGCCCACAGCTTGCAGTCGCGGCTTTCCAAAACCCCAAAGGTAATGTATTTTCCGCCGCTTTTTCCGTGCGCTCTCTGGTCAATAAGCAGCAAATCGCCAGACTCAAGTAGCCTTTCGGTAGCAATGCCGAAATCGTGCATAGGCTCGCTGTGATAACCGTGAACACAGATAATGGTTCTGCTGTGATTGCTGCCCGATATAAGATACCCTGTCAGATGTATTCCGTCGCAACCCGTAATGCTGATTTCCTGCTTTTCTCGATTTATAAGCTTTTCGCGGCCGCTTTCTATTTCAGGGTATTCTCTGTGAAGCTTTTCGGCGCCTGAAGATATAAGTTTTGAAACTATTTTTCCGTTGCGTGAGCAGGCAATACGGAAAACAATCGCTCCGCAGAAGAGAAAAATGAGCAAAATAAATGCTATTATAGCACAAATTAATATAAAAAATGTTTCCAAACGCGGCATCTCCGTTTCACAAAATAATTTGTGTTTTATTTTGCCCATTAAAGCGCCAAATCATCGGGAAACTACCAATATTTTATCAAAATAATAAGTTTTTTTCAATACATTTGGCAAATGAGCATAAAAGAGGGTGAAAGAAACAAAATAAACCCAAAAAAGTACATAAAAATGGAAAAAAGTCCTTAAAATACTATTTACTTTTTTAAATAAAAATGCTATTCTATTATATGTGAAATAATGCCTTGTTGCAGGCAGTTTTATCTCACTCTATAATTTATTGTTTTATTTATATTAAGGAGGATATAAAATGGCAAGAAAAATGAAAACCATGGACGGTAATAATGCCGCTGCGCACGTATCATATGCGTTCACAGAAGTAGCCGGCATTTATCCTATTACACCGTCCAGCCCCATGGCTGACTATGTTGACCAGTGGTCTGCAGCCGGCCTGAAAAACATCTTCGGTACAACTGTAAAGGTATCCGAGATGCAGTCTGAGGCAGGTGCAGCAGGAACTGTTCACGGTTCACTCAACGCAGGTGCTCTCACCACTACATACACCGCTTCTCAGGGTCTTCTTCTGATGATCCCCAATATGTACAAGATTGCAGGTGAGCTTCTCCCCGCAGTTTTTCATGTTTCAGCTCGTTGTGTTGCAAGCCACGCTCTGAACATCTTCGGTGACCATTCTGACGTTTATGCTTGCCGTCAGACAGGTTTTGCAATGCTTGCAGAAACCAACACTCAGGAAGTTATGGACCTTGGTGCCGTAGCTCACCTTGCCGCTATTAAGAGCCGCGTTCCTTTCTTAAACTTCTTTGATGGCTTTAGAACCTCTCACGAGCTTCAGAAGATTGAGATTTGGGATTTTGACGATCTTAAAGAGATGGTTGATATGGATGCTGTTGAAGCATTCAGAAAGCGCGCACTCAACCCCGAACACCCCGTTATGCGCGGTTCTCACGAAAACGGAGATATCTTCTTCCAGCATCGTGAGGCTTGCAATAAGTATTATGAGGCTGTTCCTGCAATCGTTGAAGAGTATATGGATAAGGTCAATGCTAAGCTTGGCACTGATTACAAGCTCTTTAACTACTACGGTGCAGAGGATGCTGAGCGTGTTATCATCGCTATGGGCTCCATCTGTGACGTTGCAGAGGAAGTTATTGATTATATGAACGCAGCAGGCGAAAAGGTCGGTCTTGTTAAGGTTCGTCTTTATCGTCCTTTCTCTGCAGAAAAGCTCGTTGAGGCTATTCCTGCAACCACTAAGAAGATTGCAGTTCTTGACAGAACCAAAGAGCCCGGCGCTCTCGGTGAGCCTCTTTATATGGATGTTGTTACCGCTTGCGCTACTATGGGCAAGAAATTTGAGATCATCGGCGGCCGTTATGGTCTCGGTTCTAAAGATACTCCTCCCTCAAGCATCTTTGCTGTATATGAGGAGCTTGCAAAGGATGCTCCCAAGACTCAGTTCACCCTCGGTATCGTTGACGATGTTACCGGTCTCTCTCTCGAGGAGAAACCCTCCCCCAACACCGCAGCAGCAGGCACAATCGAGTGCAAGTTCTGGGGTCTCGGCGGTGACGGTACTGTTGGTGCTAACAAAGACTCTATCAAGATTATCGGTGACCACACTGATAAATACGTTCAGGCTTACTTCCAGTATGACTCTAAGAAGACAGGCGGTATCACCATTTCTCACTTAAGATTTGGCGATAAGCCCATTAAGAGCCCCTACTATATCAATAAGGCAGACTTTGTTGCTTGCCACAACCCCTCTTATGTAACCAAGGGTTACAAGATGGTTAACGATGTTAAGCCCGGCGGTGTATTCTTAATTAACTGCCAGTGGAGCGCAGAAGAGCTCGATAAGCATATGCCTGCAGAGGCAAAGAGATATATCGCTAACAACAATGTTCAGCTTTATACCGTTAATGCTATCGATATCGCAGCTGAAATTGGTCTTGGTAAACGTACCAACACTGTTCTGCAGTCTGCATTCTTCTCACTTTCTAAGGTTCTTCCCGCTGAGGAAGCAATCGGATATATGAAAGAAAAAGCCCAGAAGTTTATGAAGAAGGGCAAGGAAATCGTTGAAATGAACGAAAAGGCAATCGATATGGGCGCTTCTGCTTATGTTAAGATTGATGTTCCTGCTGCTTGGGCAAATGCTACCGACGATGCTGTAGCTGCAGCTTCCGAGGGAAGAGAGAAGACCGTTAAGATGGTTGACGGTATTATGAAGCCTGTTGCTCTTATGGATGGCGACAGCCTCCCCGTATCTGCATTCGTTGATTACGCAGATGGTACCTTCGAGCACGGTGCTTCCGCTTATGAGAAACGCGGCGTTGCTGTTATGGTTCCTGAGTGGGAAGCAGATACCTGCGCAAAATGTAACAAGTGCGCATTCGTTTGCCCCCACGCTACCATCCGTCCCTTCGCTATGAGCGCAGAGGAAGTAGCAGCAGCTCCTGCAAATATGAAGAAGGCTCCCAAGCCTGTTGTTAAAACTGAGTACACCTACACCCTCGCAATTTCTCCTATGGATTGTATGGGATGCGGAGTATGTATCGGCGTTTGCCCCACTAACTCGCTTAAGATGGTTGCTCGTGAGTCTCAGGAGGCTCAGCAGGAAGTATTTGATTACTGTGTAGCAAATGTAACCGAGAAGCCCGAGGTTACTGCTAATATCAATGCTATCAGCAGCCAGTACAAGCAGCCTCTGCTTGAATTCTCCGGCTCCTGCGCAGGTTGTGCTGAAACCTCTTATGCTCGCCTTATCACTCAGCTGTTTGGCGACAGAATGTATATCTCCAATGCAACCGGATGCTCTTCTATCTGGGGTGGCCCTGCTGCAACCTCTCCCTACACTGTAAATAAAGACGGACACGGTCCTGCATGGGCTAACTCCCTCTTTGAGGATAATGCTGAGCACGGCTTTGGTATGTACCTCGGCCAGAAGGCTATCCGCAACAGACTTATCGACGATGCTAAGGCAGTTGTAGAGTCTGACAAGGCTTCTGCTGAGCTTAAAGCAGCTGCACAGAAATACCTTGACACCGTAAACGATGGCAAGGCAAACGCTGAGGCTTCCAAGGTTCTCGCAGCTGAGGCAGCAAAGGTTAAGGACGTTTGCAATATCTGCAAAGATATCTATGAAAACAAAGAGTTCCTCTCCAAGAAATCTGTTTGGATCTTCGGTGGAGACGGTTGGGCATATGACATCGGCTTCGGCGGTGTTGACCACGTTCTTGCTTCCGGCGAGGATGTAAACATCATGGTATTCGATACCGAGGTTTACTCCAACACCGGCGGTCAGGCTTCCAAGGCTTCTCAGATTGGTCAGGTTGCACAGTTCGCTGCTGCAGGTAAGGCTATCTCCAAGAAGTCTCTCTCCGAGATCGCTATGAGCTATGGTTATGTATATGTTGCTCAGATCGCTATGGGCGCTGATATGAACCAGACCCTCAAAGCAATTCAGGAAGCTGAAGCATATCCCGGTCCTTCGCTCATCATCGGCTATGCTCCTTGCGAGATGCACTCCATCAAGGGCGGTATGATTAACTGCCAGAAAGAGATGAAGAAAGCTGTTGACTGCGGTTACTGGCATATGTTCCGCTTCAATCCTGCACTCAAAGAGCAGGGCAAGAACCCATTCATTATCGACTCTAAGGAAGCTACCGGCGACTATAAGGAGTTCATTATGAACGAGGCTCGTTACTCTTCACTTATGCGTGCTAACCCCGAGCGTGCAAATGCACTGTTTGAGGAAGCAGCTCAGAATTCTAAGGCTCGTTATGATCACCTCCTTAGACTTTCTAAGCTCTACGAATAAGAGAAGCACATAATGTAAAACAAAAACTGCGAAGAGCCACAGGCTCTTCGCAGTTTTTACTTAAATTAAAAAGACTTATCGCAAGATAAGTCTTTTTGTGTTTATTACTTTTTAAGCAGCCTGCTTGTAGCTGCGGTTGCGGCAAAAATTGAAACTATTTCAATGGGAACAACAATGGCACATTTTATAAGCCGCTCTATCCAGAATGCCCACACAAGCGGTGTAGAGTATAGAATGTGCAGCCATATAGGTGTCAAAACAAGGTCTACTAAAAACATAAGAATAATTCGCGATAATATTATTTGCCATAGCCTTGGCTTTTTATTATAGAAGAAAATGCCGTAAATAAAGCCCGTTATCAATGCATTCAGGGTAAAGCCTGGGAAGTATGGCCCTGTAGGCCTTATAATGCAGCCCAAAATGTCAGCAGCCGAGCCTACCGCCGCCGCAGGCAGCGGACCTAATAGCATTGCAGCTATCGAAATTGGTAAAAAGAAAAGGGTTACATTAACGCTTGTTGTAACTGCGAATTTAAAAAAAGAAAGCACGCAGCTTATGGCTATAAACATAGCGCAAAGCGCTATTCCTTGTGCGGTTTTAAATGAATGCAAAGACTCTTTTAAAATGTTTTGTTTTTTCATAAAAAAGAACACTCCTTATGTAGTAGGTTGCTACATAAAGAATGACCTTTCATTTTTTTATGCAGCAGCGGGATGCGACGCCGAAACCGCAGACTGAAAAACAGCCTTTCGTCCGCTGACAACTCCCCGTTCAGTCGGCACTACAGATTTCTCTACGCTTGGGCGTCTACTCTGTGATAATTTTAGTGTTTATTTCTTAAGCTTAGCCTCGGCGGCTTTGAGGGTATTTTGCATTAAAATCGCGATAGTCATAGGTCCTACTCCGCCGGGTACAGGTGTAATATACGAGCACTTGGGCGCAACAGACTCAAAATCAACATCGCCGCAAAGCTTGCCGTCATCCATACGGTTTATACCGACGTCGATAACAACAGCCCCCTCTTTAACCATATCGGCTGTAACGAATTTTGCGCGTCCTACAGCCGCAACAACAACATCGGCACCGCGTACAACCTCGGAGAGATTTTTGGTACGCGAGTGGCATATGGTAACGGTTGCGTTTTTGTGCAGAAGCAGCATAGACATCGGCTTGCCGACTATGTTACTGCGACCGATAACGACGCAGTTTTTGCCCTCAAGAGAGATATTACTGCGCTCTATAAGCTCGATTATTCCTGCGGGGGTGCAGGGGGCAAAGGTGTAATCTCCAATCATAATTTTGCCGACATTAACTGCGTGGAAAGCATCAACATCCTTGTCAGGAGAAATTGCGGCAATAACCGCCTTTTCGTCAAGGTGACGGGGCAGGGGAAGCTGAACTAAAATTCCGTCAACCTTTTCATCGGAATTTAACTTTTCAACAAGTGAGAGAAGCTCCTCTTGCGTGGTGTCCTCGGGCAGAAGATATTCAAAGGACTCAATTCCGATGGCCTCGCAGGCCTTTTTCTTGTTGTTTACATAAACCTTGGAGGCGGGGTCCTGTCCGACTAAAACAACAGCGAGCCCCACCGAAATGCCTTTTTCTTTAAGTTCAGATACCTTTTGTCCAACTTCCTTTTTAACCTGTGCGGAAATTTCCTTTCCGTTTATTATGTTATACATACTGTCACAACCTTTTTATTTGTTAGCGTGCGGAGAGGGAATATCAATTTCATCCGCCTCGTCAGAAACAGAGTCGTGAATTTCCTCTGCCTGCTCCTCTTGCTCGTTTTCCTGCGGCTCCTCTTTCTCTTTAGCCTCAAGCTCGAGCCTTTCTTTTATTTTGTTTACGGTTTCAAAGCACTCGTCAATATATTCAAAGAGCGAGTCTATCTGCTCGCAGGCAACTGAAATCCTATCTGAAATATCATCGGACTTACTTTTCTCCTGCAAGTCTTCAGCCTCAGAGTCCTCGTTTTCAGCCTGCTCGTCGTTCGCAGCACTTTCGTCAAATCGGTCAAGAAGTTCCGATGCCATACTGAGCCTTACAAGCGCAAGCTCAATTTGCTTTTCACATAGCTGAGCAACATTCTCAGGGTCTGTAAATTCTACTGAAAGCTCCTCAAGTGAATTGGGTGTGCCTTCAATGTCCTGCTCGGAAATTTCATCACCCATAACTTCCTCACCGCCATCGAGCATAATGAGATTAAGCTCCTTCTGTGCTTCCAAAAGAACGGCTTTTGCCTGAGTTAAATGCTCCTCGCAAGCGCTCAGAGCCGCCTCATCGCTTAACATAAACTGCGCTTTGGACTCCTCTGTGTCAGCATAAAGCTTAAGATAATCGGGATTATCAATCCGTTTTTTGATGATGCGAATTCTTAGAGTGATTATAGTTACAATAGCGGCAAGAGCAATAGCAATGCTCAGAACCTGTGAAACGCGAAAACCGCCCACCATCAGACTGTCGGTGCGAAGTCCCTCAATAAAAGCACGGCCGCTGCCGTACCAAGCGGCATAGAAGAGGATTATTTCACCGTCAAACTTGCGGTGCTTTCTGTAAAAAAGAACAATTAGAAATCCAATTATGCACCATACCGATTCGTACAGAAAACAGGGATGAACGGGGGCAGAGGGATCAACCTCAACACCCTGCAAAAACAGCTCCCAGCTAACTGAGTTAAGATATTCCTGCGTTTTTTCGCTAAACATTCCGAAAATTGAATCGGTGTTAGTTCCGAAAGCTTCCTGATTTACAAAATTTCCCCATCTGCCGATTGCCTGACCTATGAAAAATGCGCCTGCGGCAATATCAAGAGAGGGAAGAAAACGGGTTTTGTTTATCCGCGATACGATAAATGCAGATAAAACTCCCAAAATAAGTCCGCCGTAAATAGCAAGACCGCCGTCGCGAATGTTAATAATCTGGGCAAAGCTTGTATAACTTTCAATGTTAAACAGCACATAATAAAGCCGTGCGCCCACAATACCACATACTATACCTACAAGACCTAAGTCGAGCAGCTTGTCGGGGTCAATCCCGTATTTTTTAGACTGAGAAATTGCATAAATAACTGCGAGCAGTGCGCCCACTGCGATAAGAATGGCATACCAGTAAACTGCAAAGTCACCGATAAAAAAGGCTTCGCGTGAAACTGTGAAGTTCAGCCCAAGCTTTGGAAACTGTACTGCTACCTGATCCATAAGTTATCAATCCTTTCGTTATGTCTTTGTGTCTTTACATAGGGGAAACTACCGAAACTGAGCTTCGTGCCTCGAAAAGCTGAGTTTTGAGTCTCTTTTCAAGGTCCTCTACCTGTAAACTCTTAATAATGTCAAGAGAATCAAAGGCATCGCAGCCCGAAAAGTGAGCGTATAACATTCCTGTTGCTATGTGCTCAACGCTGTTAAATCGCGAAACACGTCCGCCATAGAATGATTTCTTAACTATTTCAAAAAGCTCCTTTGAAAGACCTTCATTTTTAACTCTTTCAATTTCAGCGCAAATCTTGTCATAAACAAGCTCGGGGTCGGGAGCCTCGCCGCCTAGAATGTTGATAAGATAGCTTTCGCCCGCCATAACTTCGTAACCAAAGGTAGAATTGATAACCCCATCGCTGTAAAGGCGCTGATAAAATTCGGTAGACTCTCCGAAAATCATCTCAAGCAGCATTTCATTCATTATCTGACCGCGCAAAAGGTCTTTTTCTTTGTCGGGGACTTCCTTAAATCCGATTTCAAAAAGCGGCATCGAAACCTCAAGCTTCTTCTCGGTCTTTTTAAGGAAAATATCCTGCGGCTCATTGGGGAAGATGTTTTCGATAGTAATATCCTCACCCTCCGGAAGAAGCCTGTCTGCAAGCTCTATAACCTTTTCGGGATCAAAGCAGCCTGCGATGGAAAGAGCCATATTACTTAAATTGTAGTAGGTGTGATACGTGCGGTAGAGAAGCTCGGGTGTAATTTCCGAGATAGACTCAACCGAGCCTGCAATATCTATTCTGACAGGATGCTCCCAGAAAAGTGCCTTCAAAAGTCCAAGTGAAGCGCACCAGTTGGGGTCATCATCATACATTTTTATTTCCTGCCCGATGATACCTTGCTCTTTGTCAACGGTTTCCTTGGTAAAATAAGGGTGGGTTACAAAATTTAAGAGTATTTCAAGTGACTCATATATCTTTTCGGTTGCTGAAAAGAGATAGCAGGTGCGGTCAAACGAGGTGTAGGCGTTTGCATTTGCGCCTGTGCGCGAATAACTTACAAATGCATCCTCGGTTTCACCCTCAAAGAGCTTGTGCTCTAAAAAGTGAGCAATACCGTCAGGCACAGTGCAAACATCCTCGTCACGATTTGTCTTAAAGCTTCGGTTTATTGAGCCGAACTTAGTGCCGAACAGAGCATAAACACTGTTGTAATCGGGCATTGGATGCAGAAGTATCGTAAGACCGCTTTTGTGTTTTATTTTAAGATAGCTTTCACCAAGCGCGTTAGAAGAAATGATAGTTTTTTCGGTTTTTCTCATAACTAGTTCTCCTCCTTGGGCGCCATAAAGTAAATTGTATCGAGCGAAACCTTTCGTGCGGCGTTGATTATATCCTCGCGGCTTGCCGAGAGAAGCCTCTCGAGCTCCTCGTCAGGAGTTGTGTCAAGTGAGAAAATAAGGCGCGTTAAAAAGAAGTTTTCGCTTCTTACAATGCTATCCGAAATGCCGTCATAAGCATTCTTCAGGAGCTTTCGGGTGTTTTCGAGTTCTTCTTCTGAAAGTTCTCCGTTCTGAAGAGCTTCGAGCTGAGCGAGAATTTCAAGCTCGGCTTTT
The DNA here is from genome assembly GCA_045655125.1 of Oscillospiraceae bacterium. Taxonomy (GTDB): domain Bacteria; phylum Bacillota; class Clostridia; order Oscillospirales; family Ruminococcaceae; genus SIG578. The sequence goes on along the minus strand of JAZOOR010000067.1, from coordinate 45,184 downwards.
TCGCGGTTTTCAGTTTCGATACCGCTGTTTATATAAATCGCACCCTTGAAATTGTCATAAGCGGCTGAGCAGTAGTAGCAAAGGCTCAGCTTTTCGCGGACATTTAAAAATAACTTGGAAAAGGGTGCTCCGCCGAGAATAACAGACATAGCCTTCATGGCTGCCTCGTCATTGTCACCAATTTTAGTTGAGCAGGTAAAGCCTAATGAGAGCTTGCTCTGTGTAATGCTGTAATTTTCATTAAATCTTCTGATTTCTCTTGCAGGCTCCTTAATGTATGAACTGATTTCAAAGGGCTTTTCGCGTTCGCAGGAGGAAAGGAAAGAAGAAGTGAAAATTTCCTTTGCAACCTCGGCATCTCCGCTGCCTGTAAACATTATCTCAATGCGAGCCTTTTTTAAAAGAGTATTGTAGGCATCAAAAACATCGCGCCTATCCAGAGCCTGTGCGCTTTCAAGTGTCCCATACTTGCTGATTGCTGCAGGGTGTCCCTCTAACATAAGCTGCTGGCATTTTGCCTTGGCAAGAGCAATTTTGTCATTAAGCTCGGCGTTTATGGAATCAATAAGTGCCTGCTTTTCTGTTTCAAAGGTTTTTTCTGAAAATGCTCCGCCTTCAATAACGGGGTCGAGCAGCAGACTGCAAAGAATCTTGGAAATCTCGGCAGTGATATTTTCGCCCTCAAGCGAAAAACGGTCATCTATTGCGGAAATGCAAAGGGTGAGCAGTTGAATATCACCCGCCTTGCGAATATCATAATCGCAGCTTGCACCATAAAGCGAGCTTAAGAGACGGGAAAACTGTGCTGCATCGGGGCAACCCCTGAAGCCTTTTCTTAAAATAAAGGGCAAAACTGCATATGAAGCCGCAGTTTCCTCAGATAAGGGAGCTGCTAAGGTTACTGAAATACGGTTATTTTTAAATTTCTTATTTCTGATTTGTGTAAAATAAATCCCATCAGAAATGACGCTGCGATTAAAATCAAGATCCATATATAAACCTCTCAAATTTACAAAATTTGCTTTTTATAGTATATCACAAAACAGTGTCAAATAACAATAGCTTTTACCCTTTGTTTACAAAAAAATAAAACCCCTGCATATGCAGGGGTTTTGATTTTACTGCTCTACGGCGTAAACGCAAACTCTCTTGCGGTCACGACCGACTCTTTCGAACTTAACCTTGCCGTCAATCTTGGCAAACAAGGTGTCGTCCGATCCGATTCCGACGTTCTCGCCGGGATGGATGTGAGTGCCTCTCTGGCGAACAAGAATGTTGCCGGCAAGAACAAACTGACCGTCAGCACGCTTTACGCCAAGGCGCTTGGATTCGGAATCACGACCGTTCTTGGTCGAGCCGACTCCCTTTTTATGAGCGAAGAATTGAAGATTTAAGCGAATCATTGTTACACCTCCGTAACCGTAATGTTGATAGTGCCGCTGTACTGTTCCTCAAGTAGCTCAAGCTGAAGCTTCAGGGCTGAAAGGAACAAATCGGCCTCATTAGTTCTTTTTGCAAGGTTTAAAACGATTTCATTATCCGAAACCTCAACATCCGCGGGTATAAGAGCGCATTCGGTAATTCCGTTAAGAATAGTCATAACTGCGCTTGTAACACCTGCGCAGACAATATCCTGTCCGCTCTCAGCATATCCCGCGTGACCTTCAATAGAGAAGGCAGTGTAGTTACCCTTGCTTTTAAAAAATCGTGCGTTAATCATAAATGGTTTTAAGCGTTGATAGCTTCGATCTGAACCTTGGTGTAAGGTTGTCTATGACCGAGCTTACGCTTGCTGTCCTTCTTGGGCTTGTAGGTGAAAACAGTGATTTTCTTCGCCTTGCCGTTTTTGAGGACCTTTGCGGTTACGGTTGCACCCTTAACATAGGGAGCGCCGATCTTTGCCTTACCCTCGTTTTCAAGGATGATAACCTTGTCGAAAGTAACAACATCGTCAGTATTAGCATTGAGTTTCTCGATGAATACAACATCACCCTGCTCAACACGATACTGCTTTCCGCCAGTTTCGATAATCGCGTACATTCTGGGCACCTGCCTCTGCTGTAATCTCGCTGTTTAAGGCGACGGAAAACCGTACTTCATTTGGGCATAGTACACCCTGCCTCAACCATGCGGCTTAAATATGATACCACAAGCGGCTGCGATTGTCAAGGAATTTTACAAATTATTTTCTGTTTTTTAGGGCCTCAAAAAACTCAACTATTGCAAACTTTGCCTCGTATCTGGGATTTGTTACTGTATCCATTTCGCTTTGGCTGAAAACATCCTCTGCCTGCGTACTATTCTGAGCCGCAGGGATGCAAAGCGCAGGGAAAAGAACGCACCACCAGTTTTTTCCCTCGGCTTTTCCTATTTTAATCTGCAGAGCTGAGTAGTTTCCCGCAGGCAGTGTGTAATTATCATACTTTCGGGTTTCAAAATATGTTTCGGAAATGCTTGCCTCTACATCATATGAGAAGCCCTTAGCCTCTATTTTCGCCCTTGCAATACGCTCGATTTCGGGCAGAGCTGCCTCTGCCGCATCTTTTGCTTCGTCTAATGTAAACCCACCGTCAAAAAGCTGCCCCGAATGCTCTAAAATTGCATCGCGTACAGATAGTTTAAGAGCCTGATCCTCGGAAGAGTCTGAGTTTGCGAGGATATGGAGCCTTAAAACCTCGTCACGCACACCTTCGCAGCCCATAGCAAAGGCCGAAAAGCTGCTGATAATAACCGATAAAATAAGTCCTGCTAAAATTGCAAATTCTGTTCGTTTCATATTTTTGTCCTTTCTTTTTTGTCTTGCAAGGGTATAATGGACCAAAAAAATGAAACTATTCACCTAATACAAATTTTGTTTGACTAACGTATTTCTTGGCGGTATAATAAATGTGTTAGCACAAACTAACCTAAACGGAAGTGAAAAAATGAAGCAATACGATATAAAAGGAATGAGCTGTGCCGCCTGCTCTGCGCGTGTAGAAAAGGCTGTAAGCGCTGTAGAGGGAGTTTCCTCTTGCAGCGTAAATTTACTTACAAACTCAATGTTGGTTGAGGGTGATGTGTCGAGCGAGCAAGTTATTGCAGCGGTCGAAAACGCAGGTTACGGTGCAAGTGAAAAGGGAGCAGCGCGGAGAAACGAACAGAAAACAGAAATTAAAAACGGAGAAATCAGAAATACTGTTTTAAGGCTTGCTTTTTCATCGGTGATACTTATTGTGCTGATGTATTTTTCGATGGGTCATATGCTTTTTAAAAACCTTGCTTATCCACAGTTTTTAGAGGATAATGCGGTAGGGCAGGGGCTGCTTCAGATGATTTTGTCCCTTGCAATAATGATTATAAATCAGAAATTCTTTATAAACGGCTTTAAGGGGCTTTTAAAGGGTGCTCCCAATATGGACACTCTCGTTGCCCTTGGCTCTCTGGCAGCATTCGGGTACAGTACCGTGCGTATTTTTGAAATGACCCGTGTTATAGAGGCATCTCACCTGCTGCACGACCTTTATTTTGAATCGGCGGCAATGATTTTAGTTCTCATAACTGTCGGAAAGCTGCTTGAAGCTATTTCAAAGGGTAAAACCACCAGCGCCATAAAAAAGCTGATGGATTTAAGTCCTAAAACCGCCACTGTGCTTAAAGACGGAAAAGAGATAGTAGTCCCCATAGACAAACTTAACGTAGGGGATATTTTCATTGTCAGAGCAGGAGCAAATATCCCTGCTGACGCAGTCGTTATAAAGGGCGAATGTAGTGTTGATGAATCTGCCCTGACGGGTGAGAGCCTGCCGGTAGAGAAAACGGTGGGGGACAGAGTTTCTGCCGCAACAATCAGCCGTTTTGGTTATATTGAATGCCGTGCCGAGCGAATAGGCGAAAACACAGCCCTTTCACAAATTATTAAAATGGTGGAGGATGCATCGGCAACAAAGGCGCCAATCTCCAAAATTGCAGACAAGGTTTCGGGAGTGTTTGTCCCTATTGTTATAGCAATTGCTTTGATAGCATTTGTAGTATGGCTTTTTTTGGGGAAGGAAATAGGATACGCTCTTGCAAGAGCTATTTCGGTGCTTGTTATAAGCTGCCCCTGCGCTCTCGGCCTTGCTACTCCCGTTGCTATTATGGTGGGAAGCGGCGTAGGAGCTGGGCACGGAATATTGTATAAAACTGCTGCCTCTCTTGAAAGCGCAGGCAGAACTCAGATTGTTGTGCTTGATAAAACTGGAACGGTTACGAAGGGAAAACCCGAGGTTACCGATGTAATTGCCTCGGATGGCACCACAAAAGACGAACTTTTATTGTTTGCCTATGCCCTTGAAAAGAAAAGCGAGCACCCACTGGGCAAAGCGGTTGTCGAGTATGCAGAAAAAAGGGGAATAGAAATTTTAGAAACCGAAAATGTAAGGATAGAATCTGGAAAAGGATTGTCTGCAAATTGTAAAGGTCAAAACCTTGTCGGCGGAAACATTGGCTTTGTAGGCGCTCTTGCTGAGTCTTTCGGCGCGCAGGGGGCGGCTTTATCCGATGAGGGAAAAACACCCCTTTATTTTGCGCTTGAAGATAGGTTTTTAGGTATTATTGCGGTTGCAGATGCTATAAAGGATGATAGCCAAGAGGCAGTAGACAGACTTAAAAAGATGGGACTTCGAACTATAATGCTCACGGGAGATAATGAGAGAACGGCTGCCGCTATTGCAAAGCAGGTGGGCATAACAGAAGTAGTATCGGGTGTCCTTCCTGACGGTAAGCTTAATGTTATAAATGAACTTAAAAAGAGCGGTAAGGTACTTATGGTGGGCGACGGAATTAACGATGCTCCCGCCCTTACAGCCGCGGACACAGGCGTAGCAATCGGAGCGGGAGCAGATATCGCCATCGACAGCGCCGATGTAGTTCTCAGCAGCAGCCGACTTTCCGATGTTGCAACTGCCATAGCACTCAGCCGCAAAACCCTAAAAAATATCTATGAAAACTTATTTTGGGCATTTATATATAATGTTATCGGAATTCCGCTTGCTGCAGGAGTCTTTATCCCGCTGCTCAGCTGGGAGCTAAATCCAATGTTCGGAGCGGCAGCTATGAGCCTTTCAAGCTTCTGTGTTGTATCAAATGCACTTAGATTAAATTTCTTTAAAGCAGAAAAACTAAAACAGAAAAAGGAGCAAAAACAAATGAAAAAGACTATGAAAATTGAAGGTATGATGTGCCCGCACTGCTCAGGCAGAGTTAAGAAAACACTCGAGGAACAAAGCTATGTTACCTCTGCCGAGGTAAGCCACGAGAGCGGTAGTGCAGTAGTCACCCTCTCTGCCGAAACCGAAAACGAGACGCTCAAAACCCTCGTTGAAACCTGCGGATATAAAGTTATCTCTATAGAATAAAAAGTAAATCCCCGAGGCTATGCCTCGGGGATTTACTTTTTTATTTTAACCTTCGGTTTTAATATTTATCCAGAGGTCCTGAACATAGGTGTTTATGTCAGAGGGGAGATGAATGTAGGACTCGCACTTTTTAAGATAAGAGTCGTCGGGATACATTATCTTGTTGTTTTTAGTCTCGTCGTCAAGAAGTTCATATGCGGCGCTGTTGGGGGTGCAGTAGCCTGTAACCTCACTGTTTGCAAGAGCATTTTCAGCTTCTAAAAGGAAATTGATATATTTCTCAGCATTTTCCTTGTTTTTACTTCCCTTAGGAATACAAAACGCATCAACAAAACGATTGGTGCCTTCCTCAGGATAGGCAAAAGCGAGATCCTCGTTTTCCTCCATCATAACAAGAGCATCACCTGCATAGTAGGTGGCAAGAGCGGCGTCGCCGTTTATCATCTTGTCATAAATTTCGTCCATATAATATCCCTGAACAACCTTTTTCTGCTCAGAGAGCTTATCGGCGGCGGCCTTTATTTCTTCCTTGTTTGTGGTATTCTGTGAGTATCCGAGCATAGTCTGTGCAACTGCAAAGGCATCGCGGCTGTTATTAAACATCAGGATGTTATCGGTGTATTTTTCATTCCACAGAATATTCCAGCTCTTAACCTCTTCCTTAACAATGCTCTTGTTGTAGATAATTCCCACGGTCCCCCAGGAATAAGGAACAGAGTATTCGTTGGTGGGGTCATAATCGGGATTTTTAAAGGTGTCCATTATGTTTGTTTCAAAGAGGGGAATGTTATCGAAATTAAGCTTTTCAACCAGCCCTTCCTCAATAAGACGGGCAACCATATATTCCGAGGGGATAACTATGTCGTAATCAGCACCGCCGTTTTTGAGCTTTGCATACATAGTTTCGTTGGAATCATATGTGCGGTATTTAACCTTGATGTTATATTTTTCTTCAAAGAGCTTATTTAAGTCTTTTGTACCGTTGGAGCCTTCAGCCATATAGGGACCGCCCCAGTTATAAACTATTACCTCGCCATCGTATTTTTTGCCACATCCTGGCATAAGAGTGATGGAGAGGAGTATTAAAATCGAAAGAAAAACAGAAATAATTTTTTTCATAGCAAATCCTTTCTATTTAGGTGTTTATCGGCGCATCTGAGCCTTTTCCTTGCGGATAGCCGAAATGTTTGATATTAAAAGAATTATAAGCACCGCTAAAAACAGAAGCGCAGAGAGCGCATTGAGCGAGGGCGGCACCTGCTTTTTAAGCATACTGTAAATGGTAACGGGCAGAGTCTGAAAATCGCTGCCGCTTGTAAAATAGCTGATTAAAAAGTCATCAAGCGAAAGGGTTACAGCCATTAAAAAGCCTGAAAATATACCTGGCATTATCTCGGGAATTATAACCTTGAAGAATGCCTGCCTCGGAGTACATCCCAAATCGAGCGCTGCCTCAAAAATGTTGTTGTTTACCTGATAAAGCTTTGGCAGTACACTTAATATAACATATGGCAAATTAAAGGTAATATGCGCAATCAGAACAGAGTAAAATCCCTGCTGAATATCAAATATAGATGCAACAAATACAAAAAGCAGCATCATAGAGATACCTGTAACAACTTCGGGATTTACCATCGGCAGATTGGTTACCGCCATAATGGCGCTGCGAGCGCGCTTTTTCATGCTGTAAATTCCGATAGCAGCAAGAGTTCCTACAAGCGTGGCAATAACCGAAGAAATCAAGGCTAAAACAAGGGTATTTAAAAGCGAGGACATTATCATCTCGTTTTCAAAAAGCTCCTGATACCACTTGAGCGAAAATCCCGTAAAATGAGATTTGCTCTTTGAATCGTTAAAGGAAAAAACTATAAGAACAAAAATAGGGGCATAAAGGAAAAGATAAACTAACCCTAAATAAATCTTGGAGAAGGTTTTTTTCATTATAGCATAACCTCCTCTGAGTCCCTGTTCATAAATGCCATACAGATAAGGATAATCAGCATTAGAACGAGAGAGAGCATAGAACCTACATGGAAATTCGGTTCACCACCCATAAAATAGGTGTCAATAAGGTCGCCGATAAGCATATTTTTAGCTCCGCCGAGTTTTTGCGATATAACAAAGGTTGAAGCGGCAGGCACAAAAACCATAGTAATTCCGTTTACAATTCCGGGAATACTCAAAGGTAGAAGCACTCTGCGGAAAACTCCCGGCATAGCACAGCCAAGGTCACGAGCTGCCTCTATGAGACTATTGTCGATCTTCTGCATAATGTTGTATAGCGGAATAATCATAAAGGGCAGGAAATTATATACCATACCAACGATAACGGCACCCTCGGTATTTATCATTTTAAGCGGCTCGGTAATGCCGAGAAGCTTGAAAATTCCAAGCGCTTCAAGAAGATTATTGATAATTCCGTTTCGCTCTAAAAGCGTCATCCATGCGTATGTACGAAGAAGAAAATTCATCCACATAGGAAGCATAATGAGCATAACGAGAGTGCGCTGGGTAATCCATCTGCAACGGGAAATAATATAAGCCATCGGATACCCGACAACAAGGCAAATAACGGTTGCAATAAAAGCAAGCTTTAAGGAGCGGGCAAAAACACCCCAGTATCTGCCGATTTGTACAATCCACTCAAGAGTAAAAGCTCCGCTGTCATCAGTAAATGCAAAATAAAGCACAAAACAAAGCGGAACAACGATGAAAATGAGCGACCATACAATGTGAGGAATGGCAAGCGCTCTATTCTTCATCAGCCGCCACCTCCTCGGAGATGGGAGTGATTTTAATCTTGTCAAAATCAAATTTAATGCCTATGTCGGTGGCAACCTGCTCGTCAAGCTGAGAGTGAATGAGCCACTGGCGCTCAGCCATCCAGACTATAAGCTCGTTGTGTCTTCCCTTGTAAACAAGAGATTCAAGATAAGCCTTTGAATCGGCAATATCTTCAGAAACAACTTCAATATCAGAGGGAGCAATGGTGAGCGAAACTCGCGTGCCCTCAGAAAGACCTAAATTTTCGCGCACAAAAGAAAAGTCGCAGAATGAAATGGTATCTTCTTCTGTTACTACGCCTTCAATGACATTCTTGTCATCGGAAAAAAGCCTCTGCATAATATGTATGTCACTGGGGTCAACACTAAGTCCAACCTCATCTCCAACCTCTTGCGACTGGGTGGAGTGAACGATGTAGTGATGCCCATTGCAGTCCACCGAAATTTCATAATGGACTCCTTTAAAGACAACCGACTCAACTACACCCGTAATCATACCCATGATAACAGGGGAGAGCTTAATGTCCTCGGGGCGAATGACAACATCAACGGGCTGCATGGGAGCAAAACCCTTGTCAACGCAGGTAAATTCGTGCCCCTGAAATTTAACAAGGAAATCCTTTACCATAACTGCGTCTATAATATTGCTTTCGCCGATAAAATCCGCAACGAAAGCATTTTTAGGTTCGTTGTAAATATCTTGCGGTGTTCCCACCTGCTGAATAACACCGTCCTTCATAACAACAACGGTGTCCGACATAGTCAGAGCCTCTTCCTGATCGTGTGTAACATAAATAAAGGTAATGTTAAGGCTCTGCTGAATTTTCTTAAGCTCAAGCTGCATTTCCTTGCGCAGCTTTAAATCGAGCGCACCGAGTGGCTCGTCGAGTAAGAGTACTCGGGGGTAGTTTACAAGAGCGCGTGCAATAGCAACTCGCTGCTGCTGTCCTCCCGAGAGCTGACTTACCTTGCGCCTGTCAAAGCCTTTGAGGTTGACAAGCTCAAGCATTTTGGAAACACGCTTTTTAATTTCGTCATTCGGAAGCTTTTTAACCTTAAGCCCGAATGCGACGTTTTCGTAAACATTCAAATGCGGAAACAGAGCGTATTTCTGAAAAACGGTGTTGACATTTCGGCGGTTGGGCGGAAGCTCTCCGCAATCCTTTCCGTCAAAATAAACCTTGCCGCTCATAGCGTTCATAAATCCGCCGATAATGCGCAAGGTAGTGGTCTTGCCACAACCCGAAGGTCCGAGTAGTGTAACAAATTCCTTGTCACGAATGGACAAATTTATCTTATCCAGAACCCTCTCGCCATCATATTCAAAAATAACGTCCTCCAGACGAATGATAGGGACTTCTCCCATTTTGCATCCTCCCTTTGCGGTTTTTAACCGTCGGAAAGACTTCCGCGGTCTTTTATTAGCTGTTTGCGCCTATGTGGTTTCGGATAACGACGCTTTCTCCTGCTAACCCATAATCTTTTCGTCACCGCACCCCGCAAAAGGATTTTTATTTCACCGAAAAATCAGCAAACAACGGGACATGAAAATTATGGTGCACTTGTTTTTGCATATAGATACAAAATAACATTATAAATATAGTGATAAATGGCGAAAAAGTCAATATGTTTTGCGAAATTTCTAAATTATTTTTAAAAAAATCCAAAGAAATTAGAAATTTTTAGAAAAACCTCGAAAATTCTCAAAATAACTCCAAAATCCTCCGTTATGCTAAGAAAAAAGGAGCGGGGGATAACACCTCGCTCCTTTTTAAGATTTTTTAAGGCTTTGAGATTTCGCAGAGAGCCTGTGCAACCTCAGCATCACAGCCGTTTTTGGAAATGTCACCGAGAGAGAGCATACCGCACAAATTTCCGCCTTCCACAACGGGAACTCTGCGGATTTGCTGCGCCGCCATTGTCTTTGCCGCGTCAGAAACATCCTGCTCTGGATTTGCGCAAATTGTACTTTTGCTCATACAATCGCAGATTGTGCAAGAATCGGGCTGCTTTTTCTGCGCAACGGCACGGGTGACAATGTCGCGGTCGGTAATAACCCCTGCAAGCTTTCCCTCCTGCATAACCGGCAGAATACCGATGTCATATTGCTGCATAAGCTCTGCCGCGCGGCTGAGCGGCTCGTTTGCCTCGACGCTAATGATGTTTTTGCTCATAATATCTTTTACCTGCATAATAACTAAAACCTCCCTGATTTGTTTTAGTTATTATTACCACCATCACCGTTTATTATACCGAGATTGCGTAGAAGAATTTTCTCACCCTTGTAGCCGTATGCCCGCTCTGATGCGGCAGCAACTGTGCTTTCGGTAAGATAGGGGAGAGGAGATAAGTAAAACTCCTCTATACTGCTGTACTGAACACCTTTGTTCATAGGACAAGCAAGACTGCATCCATCGCAACCCCACACAAGACCGCCATTTTTTATGGCAGTTTTCTGCTCGTCTGTTAAGTACCCCTTTTTTTGAGTTAAAAACGAAAGGCATCTTTCCTTTGAAAATGCAAAAACATTGCCGCTTTTATCTTTTGAGAGCGCACCGCCAACGCATTTTTCCAAGCACTTTCCGCATCCCGCGCAAAAGCCCAAAGGACTTGAATACTCACTTAATTCAAGGTCAGTCACAATCTCCCCTATAAAGCAGTAGCTCCCGTATTTTGAATGTATAATAAGTCCGTTTTGCCCGAGAAATCCAAGACCGCTCTTGTAAGCAGCAGAAACTTCGGGTATAGGGGAGTTATCACAAAAAGGCACAAAGGAATTTTGAGGAAATTCCTCTTTCAGAAGATTGCAGGCGCGCTCTAATTTTTTGATAACAATATCGTGATAATCGTGTCCTAAACAGTATAGTGAAAGATTACGCTTGCTGTCATAGGGAATCAGATATGGAAAAAGCAGGGATATAACGGATTTGGAATTTTGAGGAAGTTTATCGCGGTTTCTTGTAGGAAGCAGCTCTCCCAACTCGGAAAACTTACAAAATCCGTAAATTTCAAGACCTGATTTTTCAAGAATATCTCCGATTTTTCTATTCATATCCCCGCCTCCTTTCAAATATTCTTTTATAAAAGTATACAACATTTAAAACCTTGTTGCAAGTTTAAAAGTTTTGTGCTAAAATATAATATATTATAAATGTTCACACTTCTGAATTAAACATTGGAGGAATGACATTATGAAAATGATAATCGCAGTCGTCAACAGCGATGACAGTAATGCTGTTATGCGTGCACTTACCAAGAATAAGTTTTCAGTAACCAAGCTTGCAACCACAGGCGGATTTCTTATGGCAGGAAACACCACCTTTCTTATTGGTGTTGAAAACGAAAAGGTTGACGAGGCTATTGAAATCATTTCTTCCCACAGCAAGAAAAGAAAACAGGTTATGCCTGCCGCAACCAGCTATGGTGTAGGTATGTATGACCCTATGCCTATAGAGGTAACAGTCGGAGGCGCTACAATCTTTGTTATGGATATTGAGCGCTATGAAAAGGTTTAAGATTTGTATGTCTGATTTTAAGCTTATCGGAAAAGAGCAGGCGTATAAAAGCGTTTCTTCTCAAATATCTGCGGGCAGATTTCCGCATGCGCTAATGATAGTAGGAGATAAGGGGATAGGTAAAAAAACCTTTGCAGATGTTATTTGCAAGCTGCTGCTCTGTATGGGTGATGAAAAGCCTTGCGACAGATGTTCCCCCTGCCTAAAAATAGAAAAGGATATTCATCCCGATATTTTCAAGATTTATCCTGCGGGTAAATCGGAAACTATCGGTGTAAACGAGATAGCTCCTATAAAAAAACAACTATATATCAAGCCAAACGACTCGGCGTATAAGATTTTTATAGTTTACAGTGCCGAGCGAATGAACAGATTTGCCCAGAACGCAATGCTTAAAATGATAGAAGAGCCGCCCGAGGATAGCTTTTTTATATTTACCTGCAAAAATGCTCAGGCACTGCTTCCAACAGTGCGCTCGCGCGTAACTGTGTTGCGCCTTACTCCTGCAAATACAGAAGATGTTTTTTCAGAGCTTATTCGCCGCTATCCTGAGAAGCCTCAAAGTGAGCTGCGAAGAGCTTCAGAGCTTTCCTGTGGAAATATGGGACTTGCTATCGAGCTTTGCGAGGACAGTGAAGTAATCGAGCTTTACGACGATGCTAATAGAGTAGCAAAAGCAGCCTGCGATAAGGACAGAGCGCTTTTGTGTCTCTCTTTGGGAAAATATTCAAAGAAAAAGGAAAAGGCGCTACGGCTTATTTCTCTCTTAAAGCTTATTTTTCGTGATGTCAGCGCATTAAAGACGGGGGAAAACACAAGCCTAAGCGGATACGATGATGTTGTAAGCGCCATTTCAGGATTTCTCAGTATAAAATCGGCGCTCGCTGTAATCGAGGCTTGCGACGAGTTTATCTGGGCAATAGAGGGCAATGCTAATCTTGCTCTTAGCATGACAGCGCTGGAAATTCGTATAGGCGAAGCTATTAAAAGATAATTTTTTATGAGGATGGATTATTTATGACTACAGTAATCGGCGTCCGTTTTAAAGACGGGGGCAAGATCTATTATTTCGACCCCAAGGACGTGTCACCCGAGTGCGGAAGCTATGTAATAGTTGAAACGGCACGTGGTGTAGAGTGCGGTGTTGTTGCTATGGAGAGAAGTGAGATTGAGGACTCCTCGGTTGTTACTCCTCTCAAACAGATAGTAAGGATTGCGAGCGAAAAGGACATCGCTCAGATGGAAAAAAATCGTGCAAAGGAAAAAGAGGCATTTGACATCTGCCTTGAAAAAATAGAAAGTCACAAGCTTGAAATGAAGCTTGTTGATGTTGAGGTTACTTTTGATAACAGTAAAATGCTGTTTTATTTTACGGCGGACGGAAGAATTGATTTTCGCGAGCTTGTAAAGGACTTAGCATCAATATTCCGCACCCGAATAGAGCTAAGGCAGATTGGAGTGCGTGATGAATCCAAAATGCTCGGCGGTCTCGGGGTTTGTGGAAGACCCTTTTGCTGCTCCTCGTTTTTAGGAGATTTTCAGCCTGTTTCAATTAAGATGGCTAAGGATCAGGGACTTTCTTTAAACCTTGCAAAGATTTCAGGCACCTGTGGAAGACTTATGTGTTGCCTTAAATATGAGCAGTCTGTTTATGATGAGCTTTTAAAGATAACTCCCCGTCAGGGCAGTTATGTTTCCACCAAGGATGGAAACGGAACAGTAACCGAGGTAAGTCTACTTAAGGGAACTCTTAAGGTAAAGCTTGACGGTCACGAGGAGGATAATACAGCTCCTATGCCTATGCATAGGGACGATGTAAAGCTCATTCGTCCACCTAAGCCGAAAAAAGAGGAAAAAAGCGAAGGTGAGCAGGAAATTTCTGAGGAATAAAAAATTCCATATAAATATGTGTTGATTTTTGTAATTTAGTGTGTTAGAATATATACGCTATAAGCAATCACACTTGAGGAGGTGTCATTATGGCTTATAAGATTACTGATGAGTGCATCGCATGCGGTTCTTGCGCAGGTGAGTGCCCCGTAGGTGCTATTGCCGAGGGCGAAGGCAAGTATGTTATCGATACTGATGTTTGCGTTGAGTGCGGCGCTTGTGCTGCAACCTGCCCTGTTTCTGCTATTGTTGAAGAATAATAACAGAACTCATTTGCATTGTACTTAAAACAAACCTCTGCCTTTATGGCGGAGGTTTGTTATTTTTTGTTGTAAATATAATAAAAGTGTGTTAAAATCTTTTTGAGGTGTAATTATGGAAAAACTGATTTTAGCATCAAACTCCCCGAGGAGAAGAGAAATCTTTTCTCTGCTTGGCCTTGATTTTTCGATTGCTGTCTCAGATAAAGAGCCGCCGCTCTCGAAAAGTCTCGGAGCAGAGAAGTCGGCTTTTCTTTCGGCAAAGGCTAAGGCAGAGGATATTTTTAAAAAATACCCTGACTCAATCGTTGTGGGCGCTGATACGGTTGTTGCAGTAAATGATAAGCTGCTTGGAAAGCCCCGCTCGGAGATGGAAGCCAAAGAGATGCTAAAAACTCTTTCGGGCAAAACCCATGAGGTTATTACTGCGGTATATGTTTGCTCGCCAAAGATTAAAAAGGGCTTCACCTCTAAAACTCAGGTTGAATTTTATCCTCTTTCAGATGGCGAAATAGAGGAGTATCTCAAAACGGGCGAGCCTATGGATAAAGCGGGCGCTTATGGTATTCAGGGTAGAGCGCTGAGATTTGTTAAAGGAATTTGCGGAGATTATTATAATGTAGTTGGTTTTCCCGCAGCAGAGTTTGTTAGATTTTTAGAAAGGGAAGAGTTATGAAAATTTTCCTAAGCCCCTTTACCAATCCAAGTCTTAACCTCGCGCTTGAAGAATATATTTTTGATAATTTCACAAATGGCGATGTTGTTATGCTGTGGAGAAACGAAAGGTCTGTCATTATAGGCAAAAATCAGAATGCCTATGCCGAAATCGACCTTGATTTTGTCGAGAAAAATAAAATCCCCGTTGTTCGCAGAATAACGGGCGGCGGAGCGGTATTTCACGATTTGGGAAATATCAATTTTACTTTTATTTCAGATTATAAAGAGGGAGATTTCGGCGCTTACGCACTGTTTGCAAAGCCGATTTGTGACTTTTTAAAGACACTTAACCTCTCGGCCTCGGTTTCGGGCAGAAATGATATTACTGCAAACGGATATAAGATTTCGGGAAATGCTCAGACTGTTCGCAAAAACAGAATACTGCAGCACGGCACTCTGCTTTACAGCGCGGATTTAAAAGAACTTTCAGGAGCGCTAAAGCCTCGCCCCATTAAGCTTTCGGGCAAGGGAATTAGCTCGGTAAGAAGTCGCGTCGAAAATATTAAAACACTTAGCTCTTGCACACTTTCAGCAGAGGAATTTCTAAATAAATTATATAACTTTTTCCTATCAAAGAAGGATTTAGAGGAAATTCATTTAAGCGAAGAGAGGATTTGCGCGGTAAAATCTCTATCAGCCGAGCGATATGAAACATTTGAGTGGAATTTCGGTTTTTCGCCTGCCTTTTCGCTTGTAAAGGAAAAACGCTTTACATTTGGAACCCTTGAGGCACACCTTGATATAAAGGATGCCAAAATCGCAGATATCCGCATTTTTGGCGACTTTTTCGGTATACTGCCAATAGGCGAGCTTGAAAAAAAGCTTGTCGGCACACAGTTTACTCCATCAGCCGTATCCGAGTGCCTTAAAGATTTTCCGCTTTCAGATTATATAAGCGCAATGACCATTTCTGACCTATGCGACCTGATATTCTAAACAAAAAAAGCAGCCTTTCGGCTGCTTTTTCATTTATAATAATTCCTCGTTATATTTAGCTCGGATTCCGCCTATAAATTTAGGTCGGGTACGGGCGCAAACTATGGTGGCATTTCCTATTTTCCGAATAGGCAGCCTTACCGGTACGGCAACCTCTTTAAGATGCATTCCAATCATTGTAAGTCCGATGTCAATTCCTGCATCAGCGCATACCTTTTCGGTTGCAACGGCATTTTCAAGCCGCTCAAATGCAAGTGTTCCGAGCGAGCCGCCCGCTTTTGGCTGGGGAAGAACGTTTACAATAGGGTAGCCGAACTTTTCGGCAGCCTTTTTTTCTAAAATAACGGCGCGGTTTAAATGCTCGCAGCACTGAACTGCCATAAAGATACCCTTTTCTTTTAAAACGCCGTATATTCCCTCAAAAATAGCGTCGGCAACATCGAGACTTGAGTTTGTTCCGATTCTTTCTCCTAAGACCTCACTTGAAGAGCAACCGACAATAAATAAATCGTCCTTTAGGAGTCCTGCGGCATCGCATAGAGCGGAAACCGCCTCTTTAGCATCTCTTTTAATAGACTCTAAAAGAGCCTTGTCATTTATTTCATAAACATCTTTCATATAAGAGCCTCCATCTCAAAAACCTTTATGGCATTTTTGTAGGTAGCATCTAAAATCTCATCACGGGAAACACCTTTTATCTGGGAAAGCACATCCGCAACAGAATAAAGCATAGAAGAATCGCATCTCTGTCCTCTATAAGGTACAGGTGCCATATAGGGACAGTCGGTTTCAATTAAGAGCCTTTCAAGCGGCACATAAGCGGCGCTCTTTTTTGCCTTTTGCGCGTTACTGAAGGTAACAACCCCTGTAAAGCCTATATACATTCCAAGGTCTAGGATTTCGCGGGCAGTTTCGCAGCTTCCCGAAAAACAGTGCACAACACCCTTCGGTTTGTATTCCCTTAAAATAGCGAGCATATCTGCGGTAGCCTCTCGGCTGTGGATAATTACAGGCTTGTCAAGCTCGCGCGCAAGAGAGAGCTGCTCCTCTAAAAATTTCTTTTGCATTTCGGGTGGAGAAATGTCATAGTGGTAATCTAAACCTATTTCACCTACTGCTACGATTTTTTTGTTTTTAAGAAGCATCTCTCTCAGCTCATCTAAATAAGGGCCTACCTGATTTACGCAGTCGATAGGGTGAATACCTGCGCTAGCAAAAACAAAGGGATACTTTTCAGAAAGAGCGCTGTTTTGTCTGCTGCTTTGCATACTGCTTCCCGCCGAGAGAATAAGTCCGACATCCTTAGAGGGCAGAGAGGAGAGCAGAGCGTCTCTGTCTCCGTCAAAACGAGGATTGTCGTAGTGGCTGTGGGAATCAAAAATCAGTGCCATAAAAAACCTTCTTATCGAATACGGCTACCCTCGGGCATACTGTCATCGAGGAAAATAACCTTAACATCATCTTCATCGCAGTCGGCCGCAAGAATCATTCCGTTGCTTTCAAGTCCGCAGAGCTTGGCGGGTTTAAGGTTTGCAACCAGAACAACCTTTTTGCCAATGAGGTCCTCGGGGCTGTACCAAGGGGAAATTCCCGAGCAGACCTGACGCTCGCCCTCACCGTCATTTAAAACGAGCTTTAAAAGCTTTTTGGATTTGGGAACACTCTCGCAGGAGAGAATTTTGGCAACTCTAAGCTCTATCTTTGAGAAATCCTCAATTCCGATTTGTGCAAGACCCTCAATTTTTTTCTTTTCGGGTTCGCTCTTGCCGTACTTCTTGTCAATATCTTGGGAAATTTCCTCAAGCTTTTTGTCTGCATCAATGCGGGAGAAGATTATCTTTGCCTCACCGACAGTGTGTCCATTCTCAATTTTGCCAAATTCAGATAAAGACTCATAGCTATCGACAGGATTATTTATCTGCCTTAAAATCTCATCTGCGGTTTCGGGCAGGAAAGGCTTTAAGAGAACTGCAATAAAGCGGATGGACTCGGTAAGATTGTAAAGGACAGTTTTAAGTCTGTCCTGCTTTGCCTCGTCCTTAGAGAGCGCCCAGGGCATAGTTTCGTCAATGTACTTGTTGCAGCGGCGCGCAAGCGAGAAAATAGCATCAAGCGAATCTGCAACATGGAACTGCTCCATCAGCTTTTCAACATTGGGGGCGCAAGAGAGTGCCTCGGCTTTAAGCTCGCCGTCGACATCCTCACAAACCCCTTTGTTCTCAACAATGCCGCCAAAATATTTATTGGACATCGCAATAGTGCGGTTAACAAGATTTCCGAGAGTGTTGGCAAGGTCTGAGTTAAAACGAGCAATAATGGTCTCGTAAGTAATGTTTCCGTCCTGCGCATAGGGCATTTCGCTCAGCACATAGTAGCGCACGCCGTCAACGCCAAAATAATCTACCAAATCATCAGCGTAAATAACATTGCCTTTAGACTTGCTCATTTTGTCATTACCCGCAAGCAGCCAAGGGTGCCCAAAAACCTGCTTTGGCAGAGGCTCACCGAGAGCCATCAGCATAATGGGCCAGTAAATTGTATGAAAACGAAGAATGTCCTTTCCGATAATATGAACATCGGCAGGCCAGTATTTATTGTATAGCTCACCGCTGCCCTCGGGGTCATAGCCCAATGCGGTAATGTAGTTTGAAAGCGCATCTATCCATACATATATAACGTGCTTGTCATCAAACGTAACGGGAACTCCCCATTTAAACGAGGTTCTCGAAACACAGAGGTCCTGAAGACCGGGTTTTAAGAAGTTGTTGATCATCTCGTTTTTGCGGCTTTCGGGATGAATAAACTCGGGATTCTCTTCAATGTATTCAATGAGCTTATCGGCATACTTGCTCATTTTAAAGAAATATGCTTCTTCTTTAGTACGGGTAACTTCTCTGCCGCAGTCGGGGCATTTTCCGTCTACAAGCTGGGTCTCGGTAAAGAAGGACTCGCAGGGAGTACAGTAAAGTCCCTCATATTCACTTTTGTAGATGTCGCCCTGCTCGTAGAGCTTTTTAAATATTTTCTGCACCGCCTTAACATGATAATCGTCGGTAGTGCGGATAAATTTGTCATAAGAGGTGTTCATAAGGTCCCAAATGCCGCGGATCTCTCCTGCAACACCATCAACATATTTCTGAGGGGTAATGCCTGCATCATTAGCGTAATTTTCAATTTTCTGACCATGCTCGTCGGTTCCTGTAAGGAAAAATACATCGTCACCAACAAGCCTTCTGTAACGTGCAATGGCATCGGTAAGAACAATTTCATAGGTGTTGCCGATGTGAGGCTTTCTTGAGGTGTAGGCGATAGCAGTTGTTATATAAAACTTCTTGGACATTCTTTAAAATCTCCTTTGTAAATTTTGCTAACTTTTATTATATAACTTTTACTTTAAAAAATCAAATAAAAAGATAATAATTATAAAAAAATATTATATTACCAAGTTTTTAAGTGAAAAAGACTTGTCTTACTAAAAAGTAAGTGACTATGCAAGTTTTAGAGCAGTATAATTTTTCCTATGAAAAATTGACTTAAAATTGCACAAAAACTGCACAAAAAAATAGAACAAAAAAAGCTTTTTTAAAAACATTTTTTATTTGAAAGATTAAAAATATATCGCAGATTTTGTTTTTTAGGGCGGAAATTTGTGAATTTTGTTTAAATTTCTACTAAAAATACTTGCAAATTGCTCAAAAATTATGTACAATAAATGTGCTGTAAGATTTATGTGCAATATAAACAAAAGAAAGCGGCTGAGGCGGGGCATACCCTACTTAGCAAAGAGAGGAATTTGGGAATGTCAAACAAGCTTTTTAAAGATGTGATTTCGCAGATGAAGGTTTCTATTGACAGAGTCATTGGCGTTGTGGATTCAACCGCAACCATCGTTGCCTGCAGTAATACTGCAAAAATCGGAGAGTCCAATGAATTTGTACTTTTAGATATTGCCGACACATCTGAGGTTTTTGTGCGCGATGGATATACATATAAATCCTTTGGCGGAATTGTTAAATCGGGATTTGCGGTTTTTGTTGAGGGGTCGGATGAAATTGCCGCCCGTTATGCAAATATTCTTGCAATCTCCTTTGGTAATATCAAACAGTATTATGACGAAAAGTATGATAGAAATAATTTCATTAAGAATGTTATTCTTGATAATATTCTGCCGGGCGAAATTTTCCTCAAGGCAAGAGAGTTTCATTTTAATAACGATGTCAGCCGTGTCGCTGTTCTCATTCGTATCACTTCTGATAATGAGGTTTCGGTTTTTGATATCATTCAAAACCTCTTTCCCGATAAACAGAAGGACTTTGTGCTTAATATAAGCGAAAAAGAAGTTGTTCTGATTAAGGAAATTAAACCCAATATTGAAACACGCGACCTTGAAAAGATGGCTCGCTCTATTGTTGATACTCTGGGAAGTGAATTCTATACACAGTCTGTTGTTGGTATCGGAACTGTGGTCTATGGTATTAAGGACCTTGCCCGTTCCTATAAAGAGGCTCAAATTGCTCTTGAGGTTGGAAAGGTGTTTGACACCGATAAGATTATCATAAGCTATGATAATCTCGGTATTGCACGCCTTATTTATCAGCTTCCCACAACTCTCTGCGAGGCGTTTTTACAGGAGGTTTTCAAAAGAGGCTCTGTTGAAAGTCTCGATCAGGAAACACTCTTTACTATTCAGAAATTCTTTGAGAATAACCTTAATGTTTCCGAGACCTCAAGAAAGCTTTTTGTACATAGAAATACACTTGTTTACCGCTTGGAGAAAATTAAAAAGCTCACAGGCCTCGAGCTTCGCGAGTTTGACCATGCCATTATCTTCAAGGTGGCTCTTATGGTCAAAAAATACCTTGCGGCAAATCCCGTAAAATATTGATAACATCATTGGCGGACTTAAAATAAAGCCCGCCAAATCCAATTTTATATTATAGGTGGTGTCTGTTTTTTGATAAGTTTTGATTCTGTAACAAAGATATATTCTAATGGCACCAAGGCGCTTGATGACGTAAGTTTTACAATAGAAAAAGGCGAATTTGCATTTATAGTCGGAGCATCGGGAGCGGGAAAAAGCACACTATTAAAGCTCATAATGAGAGAGGAAGCACCCACCTCGGGCTACATAGCTGTAAATAATTTTGATTTGGGAAGCCTCAGACAAAAGGATGTCCCCCAGCTTCGCCGCTCGCTCGGCATAGTTTTTCAGGATTTCCGCCTTATCGAGAATATGACGGTTTATGAAAACGTAGAGTTTGCATTGCGCGTAACCAATGTGCCGTCACGCAGCATAAGAAAGAGAGTTTCTTATGTTTTGGGTCTTGTAGGCCTTGCCGATAAAGCCCGTAGCTATCCCGCTCAGCTTTCGGGTGGTCAGCAGCAGAGAGTGGCTCTTGCCCGCGCTCTTGTAAATAACCCTTCAATAATCATTGCCGATGAGCCTACAGGAAACGTTGACCCACAGATGTCGCACGAAATTGTTGAGCTGCTCAACGAAATAAACCGTTGCGGCACAACAATTTTAATGGTAACCCACGAACACAGCCTGGTTAATGAATTTCACCGCCGTGTAATCACTATAAGAGACGGTAAGGTTGTATCAGATATTCCGGATGGAGGTGTAAAGTCATGAGACTTGGCAGCTTCACCTATCTCTTAAAGCAAGGCGCAAAGAATACATATCTTAACAAGGCTATGTCGTTTGCCTCTGTCGGCGTTTTAACGGCGTGTCTTGTTTTGGTTGGAATGGCGGCGCTCTTTTCAAAGAATGTAAATAGCATTGTTGGCTTTGTTCAGCAGCAGAATGAGATAGTCATCTATGTTGAGGATAATCTCTCGTCAGGTCAGGAGGCTATTCTTGACAGGCAAATTCGCTCTATGGATAATATCTCAAGCGTAAAGTATACATCAAAGGAACAAGCCTTTGATGAGCAAAAGGAAAAATTAGGCGACCTTTTGGATGGCTATGAAAACGAGGATGTTTTTCCCGCTTCATACCATATAAAAATCAAGGACCTTTCGCTTATAGATAAGAATGTAGAGGCTTTGAAATCCCTTGAGGGCATTTATAGGGTTGACGCTCCGACAGATGTTGCTGAAATTATGGTTAAAACCGATAGGGGAGTTTCCCTTGGCGGAACAGTTGTGGTCGTGGCACTGCTCATTGTTTCCTTTGTAATTATTATGAACACCATTAAGATAACAGTGTTCAGCCGCCGCCGAGAAATAAACATAATGAAATATGTCGGCGCAACAAACGGCTTTATCCGTATGCCATTTCTTGTAGAGGGAATGATTCTGGGAGCTATTTCGGCACTTATGGCATTTTTCATAGTCTGGTATTTCTATGCTCAGATTATTTCAGCCATTCAGGGCGATGCAACCGCATGGCTTGGCTCGGCAACAGCAACCCTTATCCCGTTTTCAAGTATTGCTATGCCACTCTCCTTATCCTACATTGTGTCGGGAGTTGTAATCGGAGGGCTTGGAAGCTTAGTAAGTATCCGCAAACACCTTAAAGTTTAAAAAAGGAGGCGCAAAACAGATGACAGCTTGCAGTTTAAAAAATAAAGTCATTGCCATTGTTGTGATGGCTACTATTATCTTCTCGTGTATTGGCGCAGTAGAACCTGTAAAACCGCAGGCAGCCACTGTTTCAAGTCTTGAGGATAGATATGAACAGCTCGAAAAGGAGCTTAGTAAGATTCAGAGTGATATGAAGAAAACTCAGAATAAAAAGTCGCAGCAGCTTCAGTATAAAAAGCAGCTTGATACCGAGATTTCACTCGTTGAGCAGCAGATAGACAACTTAAACAGTCAGGTTAGCGCGCTTAACACTCAGATTGCTCAGAACCAAAAGCTTCTTTCCGAAAAAGAGGATGAGATTTCTGAAAATGATGAGCTGTTTAAGGCAAGGCTTCGCGCAATGTATATGCAGAGCGAGGCATCGGTTTGGGAAATGCTTCTCGGCTCAAAAAGCTATTCGGAATTTATCCGTAACACCGAATATATGAAGAGGCTTGCACAGAACGATCAGGAGCTTATGGAAAAGCTCAATCAGGATAAAAAGAGCATAGTTCAGGCAAAACAAACCATTGAAAATTCAAAAATTAAGGTTGAGGCAAACAAAAAGACTTTAAATTACAAAAAATCGACACTCAATTCCAAATATAAAGAAAGCCAGAGCCTATTAAATTCTCTTATAAACGATGAAAATGAGCTCAGGCAGCAGCAGATAAAGATAAACGAGGAAATGGAAAAAATTGACGAGGAAATCCGCAAGATGCTTGAAGACAAAGGCTCAAGCGGAGAGTTCGTTGGCGGACAGTTCCTCTGGCCTGTTCCTAATTACTCAACCATTACCTCGAAATTCGGCTGGAGAACACTTTACGGAAGAGCAAACTGGCACACAGGTATTGATATTTCAGGTTACAATATCTTAGGCAAAAATATTGTTGCCGCCAATGCAGGAACGGTTATCAAGGCGGTAACCACCTATGTTCCTAAAAAAGGGTACGGCAAGTATGTTATGATTGACCACGGCGGCGGATACACAACTATGTATGCACACTGCACGAGCCTTTCGGTAAGGGTTGGTCAACAAGTAAAACGCGGCGAGGTTATTGCTCAGGTTGGCTCAACGGGCAACTCAACAGGTCCGCATCTTCACTTTGGTATTTACATAAACGGTAAGGAAGTTGATCCGCTGCCTTATCTGTAATTTCACTGCCAACGGTATTTTCTGAGAAAAACAGATAAAAATATGTGGCAGAAGGGGAAATGATATGAATAAAAAAATCTCATTAGGAATGTCTATTGCCCTTATGGCTGTTGCGGCAGCGGTAGCCGTTGCAATAACAATGGTGTTTTCAACGACGGTTTTTAATTCCAAGCTTTCAAGCATAAACGAGCGTCAGGCTATTTATGAAAAGATAACTGAAATAAATAAAATTGTCCGTGAGAATTTTAATGGCGAGGTTGACGAAAACGAGCTTCTTGACAGTATTTCAGCAGGCTTTGCTTTTGGTATTGGCGATGACTATGCTCAGTATTACACCGCTCAGGAATATAGTGAGCTTAAGGATGATATTAATGGTAAAGCGGTAGGTATCGGTATTACCTGCACAAAGGACACCGAGGGATATGCCCGCCTTATTTCTGTTTTTGCTGATTCGCCTGCTGAAATCAGCGGACTTATGAAGGGTGACCAGATAGTTAAGGTTGCGGGTATTGATGTCCTCACAAGCTACAGCGAGGCTATTGCTGCTCTAAAGGGAGACGCGGGTGAGCCTGTAATAGTGACCTACAGAAGAGAAGGCGAGGACACCGAGGTTGAAATAACTCGTCGTAAGGTAACGGTTCCCAGCGTCGAAACACAGATGCTTGAAGGCGATATTGCCTATATTAAGATAACCGAATTCAGTAGCAACACCGTAAACCAGTTTGAATCTGCGGTAGGCGCAGCTCTTGATAAAAAGGCAAAAGGAATTATCTTTGATGTCCGCAATAACGGCGGTGGTACTGTTAAATCAGCGGCGCAGATGATAGACACCATTGTCCCCGAAGGCCCTGTTATTTCAAGCACTAATAAAAACGGAGAAACAAAGGTTGTCTATACATCAGACAGCGCTGATGTAAGTGTGCCTATGGCGGTTCTCGTGAATAAAAACACCGCCAGCGCAGCCGAGCTTTTTGCAGCAGCACTCAGAGATTTTGAAAAGGCAAAGCTCGTCGGTTCAGTCACCTATGGAAAAGGAGTTGTGCAGGATATTTATCCGCTCTCCGATGGCTCCGCTATTAAAATTACCACCGCAAGATTTAACCCACCCAAATCCGAAAATTTTGATGGCGTGGGGCTCAAACCCGACTTTGTTGTAGACCTTTCTGCCGAGCAGGAAAAAACATGGTATGAATTAGACGCAACAAGCGACCCGCAGTTAATTAAGGCAATATCTGTTGTAAAAGCCTTGAATAAATAAACAATTACAATATAACAAAAGGAGAACACTAAAATGAACGCAAAAAAGGCAATGACACAAGAAGAAGTTAAAGAGCTTGAGCTTCAGCTCGATGAGCTTAAAACAATAAAAAGAAAAGAGGTAGCCGAGAAAATTAAGGTTGCCCGCTCTTTTGGAGACCTTTCTGAGAACAGCGAATATGATGAAGCTAAAAATGAACAGGCAATGGTTGAGGAGCAGATTCTCCAGCTCGAAACAATGCTTAAAAATGTTGAGCTTATCGATAGAGATGCACTCACTACAGAAACCGTCGAAATCGGACTTCACATTAAGCTTTATGATAACAAATATAAGGAAGAGCTTAACTATCAAATAGTTGGTTCCAATGGTGCAGACCCCTCTAAAGGAAAGATTTCCGATGAATCTCCCCTTGGAAAAGCTCTTAAGGGCAAAAAGGTTGGAGACAGTGTTGAGGTAGAAGCCCCTGGCGGAATTATGAGCTTTAAGGTTCTTGAAATTTCTAAATAAATCCCTTTATGGAGTGTTTTTATGTCGGAGCAAAATAAATCAAATGATAAATTCGGCGACGAGGCTCGTCAGCAAGCTATCCACATAAAGAAAATAAGACAGGGCGTAATTCCTGATACGGAAAATGAAGCATACGAAAAGGAAAAGGCGCTCAAAGAGGCTACTCCCGCCAGCACAAAGGATAAACTGAAAAACTTCTGGTACCATAACAAGCTGTTTGTTATTATTGGCTTTTTTATAGTGTCGGCAATCTCCTTTATGTTCTATCAATCCTTTACTAAAGAGAAATATGATACCACACTTCTCCTTTGCTCCTATTCTTATTATGATGATGGAACACTCGGCAAGCTTTCGCAGGATTTTGAAAAGTATATGACCGATACCGATGGAAATGGGGAAGTTAATGTCGGTGTTTTTCAGGCAAACTTTACCCCACCGGGTGAGATTCCTGACCAGACAGGGTATGAGCAGGCGCTTCAGCAGAGAATCATGTCTGAGATATTTGTCGGCGAAAACTGCATATTCATAATGCAAAAGGAAATTATGGAGTCTCTTGCAGATAAAGAGGTCTTTGCTAACCTTGGGGAGCTAATCGGTGCAGAGGGACAAGAGCCAATATACGCTCTCTCACTTGCAGACTCTGATATATTTAAGGATAAGGTATTCGACAAAGAGAGAGATAACTACTATGTAGGTATCAGAGTTTATAAAGAGGGTACAGACAGAGCAAGCTATGACGAGCAGGTAAATGCAGTAAAGAAACTTCTAAATGATATAGTAAAATAAAAACATCGGCAAGCAAGAGCTTGCCGATGTTTTTTTGCTAATATTTATCTTAAATTCCGTACATAATCCATATGTAAATGTAAGCGGGAATAATCGCAGCAAGTGTAAAGGGAATACCTATTTTAAAGAAATCGGAGTTCTTAACAGTATATCCTTCCTTTCGAAGAATACCGATACCCGTAATGTTTGCCGAGGCTCCGATAGGTGTGCAGTTTCCGCCAAGAGTTGCACCTGAAAGAAGACCGAAATAGAGAAGCGTGGGGTCTATGTTAAGCGTAGTGGCGAGACCTGCGATAACAGGAATCATAGTGGCAACATAAGGAATGTTGTCGATAAATGCCGATATGATAACGGATGCCCACACAATTACGGTGTAAAGGAAGAAGATGTTTCCTCCGCCTGCTTTTGCAAGAAGATTTGCTGCTGCATCAATAACTCCTTGCTCAGAAATTCCACCAATCATAAGGAAGAGTCCAACTAATAACCCAATGGTCTCAAAATCAATGGACTTAAGAGGGTCAATTATGGCAGAAGCTTTCTTCTTTCTTATGAAGTTATAAACAATGCCGATTACCATCAAAACGCAGCAGATAAGTCCGTTTGTTATAGCGGGCTTGTTAGGAATAAAGGAAGCGACAATCAGAAGAACTATGGTGGCTAAAAGCAGATATGAGGGGACATAATCTGTAACACGGGTTCTCTCTGCGGTCTTGGGAATGGGAGCCTTTTCCTTGCGAAAGAGGAATGCAAGAATAAGAGCGGAAACAACGGCTCCAATCTCAACAGCAAAGAATATACCGGGTCTTCCTTTATACCAGAAGAAGTCCATAAAGCTCATATCTAAGGCAGAGCCGAGCATAATTGCGGTGGTGTCACCAACGAGTGTTGCGGCGCCCTGAAGGTTTGATGAAACAGCAATTCCTATGATAAAGGGAACAGGGTTTGTTTTAAGCTTTTTGCAAATTTCAAGAGCAACGGGAGCAACCATTAAAACTGTTGCAACATTGTCAACAAATGCTGAAATTACACCTGCAAAGAGAGCCATGGCAACAGCCGCCCACATAACATTGGGAACGCGCTCCATAATTAAATCGGCTAAAAGCTCGGGCATCTTGCTTTCAATAAACAGTGCAACTATTCCCATAGTTCCTGCAATCATCAGCAGCACGTTAAAGTCAATATTGCCAAAAACGTTGCCAAGCGGAAGCATTCCGCTGATTATAAAAATCAAGGCGGAAGAAAGGGCAATGTAGGGGCGATACTTGCTGAATACAAGCATCAGAACATAGGTAAGTGCGAATAAAATAAGAGCGGGTAACATAGAATCAAAATCCTTTCAAAATGTTTTTTTATATCAGGTGGCTTATTAAGCCTCATCCCTCATTCGATAGCCGACTCCAAGCTCGTTTATAATGTAGTTGTTGGCACCCGGCTTAGAACCGAGTTTTTTTCTCAGATTAGCCATATTTACCTGAAGCCTTTTTGTGCTTAAAGCATCAGAAAAGCCCCATATTTCTTTGTTTATTGCGGCGTAGGTTAAAACCATACCTGTGTTCTGAGAAAGAAACGCAAGTATGTTGTATTCGGTTTGAGTAAGCTTTATTTCCTCGCCGCACATCGTAACAACCCTTTTGTTGTAGTCTATGCACAAATCAAGCAAAACGAACCTTTCGTTAAAAGCAGCAGTGCTTTGATTTACTCGATAGTTCCTGAAAGCCGCTCGTACACGGGCAAGCAGCTCGGCGGTACCGAAAGGCTTTGTTATGTAATCATTAGCTCCCAAATCAAGAGCTGACACCTTATCATCTTCTGAGGAGCGGGCTGATAGAACCAAAATCGGTGTATAATCCGTCTGACGCACGCTCTTTATAAATTCAAGCCCGTCCTTGTCGGGAAGACCTAAGTCTAATATAACAATATCGGGCGTATATGAAGAATACATTGTATAACCGCTGCTATAGGAATCAGCAAGAATTACCTGATACCCATTTGCCTGCAGAATAGTTTTTACAAGACTTCTAATATTGTTTTCGTCCTCAATAACAAGTATTTTATATTTGTTGTTATTCATCATTACTATCCTCGATATCTAATTTAAATTTAAATACCGCTCCGCCTTGTACTAAATTTTCTGCGGTGATTTCACTGCTGTGTGCTTTAATAATAGCGGCACAAACCGAAAGGCCTATGCCCATGTTATTTCTGCTGCTGTCAGCAGTGCTGGCTTTTCTGTCAAGATACCCGGTAAATATTTCGGGCAGGATATCACTATCGATACCACAGCCATTATCACTGACTGCAAATAGTGCCTTTTTGCCTTCTGACACAACCGAAAGGCAAAGTTCTGTCATCCCCTTTGCGTGATAGACGGCATTTTCCAGAAGGTTTATAATAACCTGCTCTATTAGCATAGCATCCATAGGGATACTGATAAACTCATCGGGAATGGACACATTAACACTCTGATTGGGACAACGCTTTTTGAATTTTATCAAGATGGTATCAATAAGCTCTTCAAGGACTGTCGGGGTTTTGTGTATGGCAACCTTTTCTCCGTCAATCCGAGTAACAGAGAGAAGATTTTCCACCATGCGAATAAGCCATTGGGAATCCTCTTGTATTTCTGAAAGTAATTGAATTTGCTCGTTTTTGCTTATTGAATCATAGTTTTCGATTATTGCACAGCAGGAGCCATAAACGGTAGTGAGAGGGGTTCGCAGGTCGTGCGAAACTGCGCGCAGGAGATTTGCGCGCATACTTTCCTTTTCGATTTCGGCCTTAATTTTTTGGGTTTTCTTTATTTGCGTTGTAAGAGTACCCGTCATAACAGCAACTATAAGCATAACCAGCGCTGATGCAATACATTCGGGAGAAACAAGGTCAATTCTGTAGTAAGGATATGTAAAAGCATAGTTTACAAGAAATACGCTGATTACCGATGCAGTAATGCCCCAAAAAAACCCTTGGGTTTTTAGCGAAATAATAAATACACCCAACACAAAAATCATAGGAATAAGGGCCTGAGTTCCAAACCACATATTAAGTAAAAGGTTTAGCAGAAATGCTGTTGCTAAAACTCCAAAGGTAAACACTACATCAAATATGACGCGCTTATAGTTTTTCAAAACGAACTCCTCTTAATTTTCATATAAAATAGAATTTACACCCTATGATGAATTTTGGAATAAGCCTGAGCGATATTCAGAATATGGTCTCCGATACGCTCAAAATCAGTAAGCAGCTCGGAATAAAGAACACAAGCCTCTTCTGTGCATTTGCCCTGACGCATACGCTCTAAGTGCTGCTCGCGGTAAGTCTTGGTCATATCATCCATTTGCTGCTCCATAGCGGCAATTTCAGAAAGCCACTCTGCTGTGTCATCTTCCATATTGAGAACCTTGGACAGAGCCTGAGCGGTTATCTTCTGCATTTTGGAAAGCTCGCCGAGCGCAGTTTCTGAGAATGTTATTGATTTGTTCTTGATAACATCGGTGTAGCCTGCAATATTGGTGGCGTGGTCACCAATTCGCTCGGCATTACCTGTGATGAGGAAATACTGCTCTATATCAGCAACGCTATCTCCTGAATTGTTGTGAACAAGAATTTTTGATATATATTGAGATATCTCCTTGTTCATACCATCTAAAACGTCTTCGGTCTGGTTGATTTGGTCTAAATTAGCAGAATTTGAGTCGAGAATGGCACTGTATGCCCTGTGGGTATTCTCGCCTGCCAAGGAAACCATACGGCGAATTTCCTGTGAAAGAAGGTCAATTCGTACGGCGGATGCGCCGAGTGTAGTCCTTCCCCTGCGAAATTCCTCGGATATAGCGCTGATAGAAACCGAGGCGGGTACAGCACCGTTTGTATTGGGCAGAAGCTTTTCTGCAAGCTTTGCCATATATGTTCCAAAGGGCAGAAGCAGCAGAGTAGTAACAACGTTAAAAATAGTGTGCATATTTGCAATCTGTGCAGTGGCATTGTCAGGGGTGATAGAGGCAACCCACTGTGTTATCGGTAGTGTTACACAGAAAATGGTGAACACAACAGTACCGATAACATTAAACAAAAGGTGAATTATTGTTGTTCTCTTAGCCGAGCGGTTTGTTCCGATAGAGGCAAGCACCGATGTGATGCAGGTTCCGATATTTGAACCAAACAGAACAAAAACCGCGCTGGAGAAGGGAATAAGCCCGCTGCCTGCCAATGTCTGCAAAATACCTATTGCCGCAGAAGAGGACTGAACAAGCGCAGTGAACAATGCGCCAGCTAATATGCCGAGAATGGGGTTTGAGAAGTTGGTCATCATAGAAATGAATGCCTGACTTTGCTCAAGAGGCTCCATGGCGGCGCCCATCATATCCATACCTATAAACAGAACTCCAAAGCCTGCAATAATCTTTCCTAAGTGGTGAAGCTTTGGCGATTTAAGGAAAACAATAGCTACAACTCCCAAAAATGCTAAAAGCGGAGCCATCATACCTATATCAAGCGTGATAAGCTGGGCAGTTATTGTTGTACCAATGTTAGCGCCCATTATAATCCAGACTGCTTGCTTTAAGCTCATCATGCCTGAATTAACAAAACCAACGACCATAACTGTAGTAGCGGATGATGACTGAATAACAGCAGTAATAGCTGCACCGACTAAAACTCCTAAAAAACGGTTAGCAGTAAGCTTTTCTAAAATTTTTTTCATTCGGCTTCCTGCAGCGTCTTCAAGTCCGTCACTCATCATCTGCATTCCGTAAAGAAACAGAGCAAGTCCGCCAAGCAGACCAAAAATCTCATTGATACCCAAAATAATTATCCTCCATATATAATAATGTGGCATTTCCCATAAAAACACATTTTATATTATAGTAAAGATGAGCGCTTTGTTCAATAGAAAGCATGGCTTTTTAGCCAAATCTTAGCTATGAATTGGGTAATAAAAAGAAGAACCCTCTATCTTTTTGGATAGAGGGTTAAGAACGCACTAAAAAGCCAAAGTTTTATTCAGCGTCGCTTTCTTCTTTCATTTTTGCAAAACATTCGCTGCAGTAAACAGGGCGATCCTCACGGGGTCTGAAAGGAACGGTTGCTTCCTTGCCGCAGTTTGCGCAAACAGCAGTGAACATCTCTCTCTCAGGACGGGAAGCTGCTTTTCTTGCAGCACGGCACTCTTTGCAGCGCTGGGGCTCGTTAGTAAAGCCTTTCTCTGCATAGAACTCCTGCTCTCCTGCTGTGAATACGAACTCAGCGCCGCATTCTTTGCATACTAAGGTCTTGTCTTCGTACATGAATCTTTCCTCGCTTTAAAATATTTGTAATTTTGCCCTCAACGGACTTTCACCGTTACCTTTGAAAATCAACGCTCTGTTTAAGCTATACGGGCATATATAACAAAGGGAAAAACCCTTATGCCACAATTACATTGGATCGGACAAAGCGCTGCCGACTTTCAAACTAAAGCAAGGAACGCAAAATCGGATCGGACATAAGTTTATGAAGCACACACAAACTCACAATAATAGTATAATCAATATTTATATAGTTGTCAATATATTTTTTCTTTTTAGAATAAGTTTTGTTGAGATTGCACAAAAACAGAAGCCTACTATTATTTGTTTTCACTTAAATAAGGGCAAAAAACGGAGAAAAATGGCGAAAATAGACGAAAATAGATAAAAAAACCGTCGAAATAAATCGACGGTTTTTAAAACGGGTGTCTTTAATTATTCATTGAGAATAAGCTTTGCGGCCTTGTAAATGTCGCCGCAGCCAAGGGTAATAACCAAGTCCTCAGGCTCTGCGTTTTGCTTTATATACTCTGCAACATTCTCAAATGTATCAAGAAGAACACAGTTATCGAGCTTATCTTTAAGGTCCTTAGAATCAATTCCAAAGGTGTTTATCTCGCGCGAGCCCATAATGGGGGTCAGAACAACCCTGTCAGCAAGACTTAAGACCTTTGCAAAGTCATCGAGTAGCATAGCTGTTCGGGAAAATGTAAACGGCTGAAATACCGCCCAGACCTTGTTAAATCCAAGCGAAAGAGCTGCTTTGAGAGTTGCCTCAAGCTCTGCGGGATGATGCGCATAGTCATCTGCAATGGTAACCCCATTTCTGATTCCTAAAACATCAAATCTGCGAGCCGCACTCTTAAACTCAAACAGAGCGTTTTTAACATTTTCAAAGGATACGCCTGTTTCCATCGCCGCTGCAGCAGCAGCAAGCGCGTTGTAAACATTATGCCTGCCGGGGATTTTGATGGAAACCTCACCCAGCTCCTTTCCGCTCCTGTAAACTGTAAATTTTGTAAGCAACGAATGTGTGGCGTGACAAACCTCTGAGGATATATCGGTTGCGTAGTAATCATTTTCTGGTTTTAGTCCAAAGGTAATAATTTTTTTATCAAGACCCTTAACTGCCGCAAGGGAATTTTCGTCATCGCCGTTAACAATAAGCTTATTGCTCGTCATATCTGAAAATTTACGGAAGGATGCGATAAGGTTATCAAGAGTCTTAAAATACTCCATATGGTCGCGGTCAATGTTTAAAATAACTGAAACATCGGGCGAGAGCTTTAAGAATGTGTCAACATACTCACAAGCTTCGCAAACCATATTTTCGGTTTTTCCAACCCTTCCGCTGCCACCGATAAGCTCAAGCTTTCCGCCAATAACTGTTGTGGGGTCCATCCCTGACATCATATATATCTGGGTAAGCATAGAGGAAGCGGTGGTTTTTCCGTGCGTTCCGCAAACACATACAGCATTTTTGTACCAGCTTGTAACTATTCCAAGAAGAATAGAGCGTTCGATAGTAGGGATTCCTTTTTCGCGAGCGGCGCAAAGTTCGGGATTGTCTTTCATTATTGCTGCAGAGTGAACGATAAGGTCAGCTCCCTCGATATTTTTAGGGGAGTGTCCGAGGGTAACGGGAATTCCCATTTTCTCAACCGCAGTGAGTGTGTCGCCGCTGTTGTTGTCCGATCCGCTTAAATTGTAGCCTTTGGCAAACAGAATTTGCGCCAGAGGATACATTCCGCTGCCGCCTATGCCAATAAAGTGTATGTGCTTTTTACCTTCTAAAATGTTGTAGTCAATTGCCAAGGCAATTCCTCCGTTTATATTCAAATTGATAAATCCAATTTCTGTTACTTACTATTATATTGCTTCTCTCAAGAAAAATAAACACCTTTTTTAAAAAAATGAATAAAAGTTTTTAAAAAAGCGATAATAGTAGCAGGCAAGAGCCAATTTTACAGACTTAAAGGAGAAATGCAGGACATGAACATTAGTCAGGTTAAAATCAGAAGACTCTATGATGAGGGAAGAATGAAAGCGCTGGTATCGGTAACCATTGATGATGATTTTGCGGTCCACGATATCAAGGTTATTGAGGGGCCTCAGCGAGTGTTTGTTGCGATGCCAAGTCGCAAAGAGGATGGGGGAAGCTTTCGTGATGTGGTACATCCCATAACAAAGGATGCTCGCGATCAGATGGAAAAAACAATTCTCGACCATTACTATATGGCTCTTGACGAAAATCACCAAAAAGATATACCCACCCAGCTTTAAAAGCCTATTGACAAAGCCCGCTACCCGTATTATAATCAATTTGTAATACAGTTAGGGGCGGAGCGAAATTCTCCACCGGCGGTAATGTGCGCATAAGCGTAACGAGTCCGCGAGCGAAAGCTGACATGGTGCGATCCCATGACCGACGGTATAGTCCGGATGATATAACGGTATTTATGTTAAAGCAATTTATGCCCCCAACTTATTGTTGGGGGATTTTTTTTATTCTGGAGGTCATTTTATGAAAAAAAGTAAACTTTACTCACTTATCGCGTCAGCCTTGCTCGGAGCAGTAGGCTTTGTACTTATGGCAATTGAAATTTCTGTCCCTATTATGCCTGTCTTTATTAAGCTCGATTTTTCAGAGCTCCCCGCACTTATTGCCGCCTTTGCCTATGGTCCATTGTACGGAGCGGCGGTTTGCCTTATTAAGAATCTGCTACATCTCTTTATCACAAACACAGCAGGAGTAGGCGAGCTTGCAAACTTCCTTATGGGAGTATTCTTTGTGGTGCCTGCGGGATTAATTTACAGCAAAATAAAAACTCGTAAGGGTGCGCTCATAGGCTCTGTGACAGGAGCCGCAGTTATGGGAATAGCCTGCGTGTTTATAAACCTTTTTGTTACATATCCCATATATTACAATCTGCTTATGCCCGAAGCGGTTATTCTTTCACTCTATCAGGCTATTCTGCCATCAGTAGACAGTATTTTTAAGGCGCTTATTATCTTCAATCTCCCGTTTACCTTTGTAAAGGGTGTGCTGGTTTCGGTAATATGCTTTCTTGTTTATAAAAAGCTCTCGCCGATACTTAAGAAATGAATATATCTTGACAATAATTGTCGAATATATTATAATAGTAAAAAATGAATATCAGCCTTATCAAGAGTGACTGAGGGAACAGGCCCTGTGACGTCCGGCAACCTGCTATGCAAGGTGCTAAATCCTGCGGAACTAACCGGCAGATGAGGAGCAAATAAATGCGCTGCGGTTTCCGTCGGCGCATATTTTTTATAATGATTAAGGGAAGTCGAAACTGACAAGTTTCGACATAAAACCTTCGGTTTTAGCACAAATTTTCTTTGAAAATTTGCCCTTAACCATTACAATGAGTGCCGTGCAAAATCAAATTTTTCTATTTGATTTTGCCCAAGCCACTTTTAAGTGGCTTGCCGAAACGCTACAGAGCGTTTCGGCTAACTACAATCATTATGTTAGGAGAATACTATGAACAAAACACATCTTTTTACATCCGAATCAGTAACTGAGGGACATCCCGATAAAATCTGTGACCAGATTTCCGATGCTGTTCTGGATGCTATCTTAGCTCAGGATAAAATGGCAAGAGTCGCATGCGAAACCACCGCTACAACAGGAATGGTTATGCTTATGGGCGAAATTACAACAAGCGCTCAGGTAGATATCCCCGCTATTGCCCGCGAAGTTATAAATGAAATAGGCTATAACAACGCAGCCTTTGGCTTTGATGGTAACACCTGCGCTGTGCTGACAACAATAGACAAGCAGTCTTTAGATATTGCTCTTGGAGTTGACAACTCTCTTGAAAAGAAAGAGGGAGAGGATGATGGCGAGCAAAACGGAGCGGGCGATCAGGGTATGATGTTCGGATTTGCTTGTAATGAAACCCCTGAGCTTATGCCTATGCCCATCTCGCTCTCGCATAAGCTTTCCAAAAGACTTACCGAGGTAAGAAAAAACGGCACTCTGCCTTACCTTCGCCCCGACGGTAAAACTCAGGTGACGGTTCGCTATGAGGGAGATATCCCCGTCGCTGTTGACACAATTGTAGTTTCTTCACAGCACTCTGAGGATGTAGCGCTCGAAACTATCCGTGAGGATATTATAAGAGAGGTAATTACACCTACAATCCCAGAGAACCTTATATCAGATGAAACAAAGATATTCGTAAACCCCACAGGCAGATTTGTTGTGGGCGGCCCTCAGGGCGACAGCGGACTTACAGGCAGAAAAATCATAGTTGATACATACGGCGGATATGCCCGCCACGGCGGTGGGGCATTCTCGGGCAAGGATCCTACAAAGGTTGACAGAAGCGCCGCCTATGCCGCCCGATATGTTGCTAAAAATATTGTTGCTGCGGGTATTGCCGAGCGCTGTGAAATTGAGCTTGCCTACGCTATAGGCGTTGCAAAGCCTGTATCTGTAATGGTTGATACCTTTAATACAGGTATTGTGCCCGACAGCGAAATCGAAAAGGCTGTAAACGAGGTATTTGACCTCCGTCCCTCAGCCATAATCCGCGATTTAAACCTTCGCAGTCCCATTTATAAAAAGCTTGCAGCTTACGGACATATGGGCAGAGAGGACCTCTCGGTTTCTTGGGAGAAAACCGATAAAGTTGATGACTTAAAGAGGGCTCTCTGCATAAAATAAACTAAAAGGAGTGAAAAAGATGAAGCTTGGAATTTCGACCGCCTGTTTTTATCCCGAATATACCGAGAAAGCAGTAAAATATCTCTGTGAAAACGGCGTGCCCGAAATTGAAGTCTTTTTCAACTCCGCCTCTGAAATGCAGGGCGAAATACTCTCGGAAATTGCCGCGATAATGAAGGCTAACGGCACCAAGGCTGTATCGGTCCACCCCTTTACATCAGGTTTTGAACCTTTTATGCTGTTTTCGGACTATGAACGTCGCTTTTTGGATGGACTTGAATTCTGCAAAAGATATTTTGATGCCTGCCATACCCTCGGCGCCGAGATTTTGGTTCTGCACGGGGATAGATTTGAAAGCCGCCATAGTGATGAACGCTATTTTGAGCGCTATCTTAAGCTTTACCGCACCGCAAAGAGCGAGGGTATCTGCGTAGCTCAGGAAAATGTTTGTAGATGTAGAAGCCGCGATGTCGAGTTTATTAAAAATATGCGAAAAAAGCTTGGGAATGAGATCGCCTTTGTGCTTGACTTAAAGCAGGCTACCCGCAGTGAACTTAGCTATAAGGATGTGCTTTCTGCTATGGGTGATAGACTTGTCCATGTGCATCTCAATGACTGCGACGAGCAAAACGACTGCCTGCTGCCCGGCAAGGGAAACCGAGATTTCAAGGAGCTTTTCAGCGAGCTTGAGAAAATGGACTATAAAGGCTCTGCCGTTGTCGAGGTCTACCGCCAGAATTACGGTGACTATATAGAGCTAATACAGAGCCTTGACTTCTTAAGAGCGGTCAATGCATAAAAAATGCTTTACTTTATTAAAATTTTTTGTTAAAATAAAGAAAAAGGCATAAGGGAGGAACATAAAATGAGATGTCCTTTTTGTGGATATGAAGAGAGTAAGGTTGTTGATTCGCGTCCAACAGAGGAAAATGAGAAAATTCGCCGCAGAAGAGAATGCCTGAAATGCAATTCTCGATTTACAACCTATGAGGTTATTGAAACTGTTCCCATTATGGTTGTTAAAAAGGATAAATCCCGCGAAGCCTTTGATAGAGATAAGCTTACCCGCGGTATCCTGCGCTCCTGCGAAAAGCGCCCCGTTACTGCCAATGAAATCGAAAAGATGGTTGACCGTATTGAAAGCGAGCTTTCAAACTCGCTGCAAAGAGAGGTAACCTCTTACCGTATCGGTGAGCTTGTAATGAAATATCTAAAGCCTATTGATGAGGTAGCTTATGTCCGCTTCGCCTCGGTTTACCGCCAGTTTGGCGATATCGGCGCGTTTATGGACGAACTTAAAACAATGCTAAAAGATAAATAGAGTAAAACTAAAGCCCTGCGGCAAAGCCGCGGGGCTGATTTTTTTATCTCTTTTCTGCTTTGATGGCTTTATGTAAACTAATTTACCTTTTTGGTAATGCTGAGTAGACGAACAATAACGGGACTTAAAACAATATTAAATAAAAGCTCAATAGGGAAGTTTAAAAGTCCGAGGCCGAAAATCATAAAGTTTATAATATTTTGATCTCCTGCCCATTCTTTAATAGTCGGCATAAAGAATACAAGGCAACCCAAAAGGAAAATACCGGTGTTTATAATAGGGCAAATAATAGCTGCTGAAAAAACCCCGAGATAAACATTCTTTTTAGCTAAAAGCTCGTATACAAGACCTGCGAAAAAGCCGCAGAGTGTACCTTTTAAAAGAACCGTTAAAATTGTTCCGGGTATGCTGATCATCATGAATGAAGTGGCATCTCCGCTAGCTAAAACAACAACTCCGAAAACAAAACCGAGCCAAGCGCCGATAAACTTTCCGCAGAATGCTGCGCCTACAACAATGGGAATTAAAACGAGAGAGATAGAGAACATTCCCAAGTGAATGAAGGAGCCCATAAGCTGCAGTACAATTACAAGCGCGGTCAGTATTGCGCCGAGAGCCAGTGTTTTGGTGGACATTTGTTTTTTTGCCTGTGTTGACATAGAAAATCCTCCTTGCTACTGCTCCGAAAAAGCGGATGCAGTGCTAATTTTCATTTTTAGATATTTTTTTTGTAAATGGCATATAAACCATCAAGCAGCAAAGTTTCGTCAATGATGATGTCCTCCTCGCAGTGAGGAGCAATCACAGCGGAAAGACCTCCCGTCGCAATAACGACAGTGTCCTCTCCGAGTATTTTTCGGTAACGCCTGATCATACCGTCTATCATACAAGCATTGCCGATAACTGCGCCCGAGCGCATACAATCAATGGTATTGCTTCCGATAACATCAACAGCACCTTCTAAACTAATCTGAGGAAGCTGCGCTGTACCCTGAGCGAGTGCATTGAGAGCGGTGTTAACACCGGTCAGTATTGAGCCGCCAATCATTTCGCCGCTTTTAGTGAGCGCCGAAATGGTGGTCGCAGTTCCTAAATCGAAAACAATCGAGGGCAGGGGATACTTGTTTTGCGCCGCAACCGAAACACAAACAAGGTCGGCGCCAAGCTGCGCAGGATTGTCAATCTTAATGTTAAGCCCCGTTTTAACTCCGGGCCCGACTATGAAAACCCTGCAATCAAACAACCTCTTTATCGCGCCCTCTAAAAGTGACGACACCTGAGGCACAACAGAGGAAATAATAGCTCCCTCTATCCTTCTCGCACTTTTTTCCGAGAGTGAAAGCACATCGCGGATGGTAACTGCGTACTCATCGCGTGTTTTTTTTCGGTCTGTGGCAATTCGCGCAGTAAATACAAGCTCCTCGCCGCTGTAAAGTCCTAAAATAGTATGGGTGTTTCCAACATCAATAGCTAAAATCATTTTATCACCGCTTATTCTTCATATCCGTTGGGATTATTTTTCTGCCAGCGCCACGAATCCTCGCACATTTCAGCAAGCTCGCGCACAGCCTCCCAACCAAGCTTTTCCTTTGCATATGAGGGGTCGGCATAGCACATAGCAACGTCTCCGCTGCGCCTCGGCGCAATCTTGTAATTTATTTTTTTGCCAGAAGCCGACTCAAAAGCACGCACCATATCTAAAACACTGTAGCCTTTGCCTGTTCCAAGGTTGTAAGCGTCTATGCCTTTACAGCTAAGAACCCGCTCAACAGCCTTTAAATGCCCCTGAGCCAAATCAACAACGTGAATGTAATCGCGCACTCCCGTTCCATCGGGTGTGTCATAGTCATCACCAAAAACAGAAAGACACTCGCGCTTGCCGATTGCAACCTGCGTAATGTATGGCATCAGGTTGTTGGGCACTCCGTTGGGGTCTTCGCCTATTCTGCCGCTCTTGTGAGCGCCAATAGGATTGAAATATCTGAGCAGTGCAATGCTCCACTCACTGTCAGAGGCGGCAAGGTCGCGGAAAATGTCTTCCTGCATAAGCTTTGTAGCGCCATAAGGATTGGTGGTCGAGAGAGGGAAGTCCTCGCGAATGGGAACAGTCTTAGGAACTCCGTAAACCGTTGCCGAAGAGGAAAATACAAGCCTCTTTACATTAAACTCGCTCATAAGCTCGCAAAGAGTAAAGGTGCTCCCTAAATTGTTGCGGTAGTATTTAAGCGGCTGCGCTACAGATTCGCCCACAGCCTTAAAGCCTGCAAAATGTATAACCGCATCGGGCAGGTTTTGTTCGAAAACCTTTCTCAAAGCAGCCGCGTCAGCAACATCAAGCTCATAAAAGACGAAATTCTTGCCTGTAATCTCTCGAATACGCTCTAAAACCTCGGGCTTGGAATTGGAAAAGTCGTCAACAATTACGACCTCATACCCTGCATTTAAAAGCTCAACGCAGGTGTGCGAACCAATGTACCCCGCACCGCCCGTAACAAGAATTTTCATATAAACACCGCCTTTTAGTAATATTCTATCAATTTATTTTACAATAATTAAAAGCTAATTGCAATGCTTTTTTATAATAATGAAAAAATGAATAGTAAAATGTAGGGGAGGGTCTTTGTGGCCTCCCGTTTTGTTTGAACAAAATAAAAAACCGAAACGAATAAATTCGTTTCGGTTTTTTGGTGATCCATCGGAGATTCGAACTCCGGACACCTTGATTAAAAGTCAAGTGCTCTGCCAACTGAGCTAATGGATCATCAGCATTAAAAAAGCATCACCGCGATGATGCTTGTATATTATATCAAGCAAAAAGCGGTTTGTCAACCAATTTTTGAAAAAAAATAGCATTTTTTATATGTGGGGAAATGCAATATCCCTCCCTCTGACGAGGGAGGTGGCAAAAATCTTTGATTTTTGACGGAGGGAGAGAAAAATAAGCCAAATTCAAAGACTACCCCTCCGTCTCGCTTCCGCTCGACAGCTCCCCTGACAAGAGGAGCCAAGAAAAAACCTCGCTAAAATCCAAAAGCCGCCATCGGCGGCTTTTGCATTTATCTATACTCTTACCTTTACAACAACCTTTTTAACTTGGACTCCCTCTACAAGCTTAACGCCGGGCTTGTGAATATCTTCGGGGAAGAAGATGGCAAAGGAGTTTTCATCACATTCAAGCTTAGCGCGCTCAGAAAGAGCCTTGTAGTGAACAACGTCCTTTTCAGCATTGTATTCATCACTCTGCTCGCAAAGTCCGATAGCAGCACACTCCATATACTCTTTGCCCGAGACAATAAACTGAATGTCTATGTAGTTTTTGTGTGCCTCAAACTTTTCGCTGTCTTCCTTGGGGTCATATGCCTGAACACTCGCCCAGACTTTCTTGCCGTCAATTTCGTACTTTCCAACCTCAAGATTCTCGTTGATAACCTTTTTGATGAAATCAAAGCCGAGCTTAAAGCCATCGTGACAGCCGTAATACAGCTCGCAATTTTTTAGTGTGTCGAAAATCATTGAAAACTTCCTTCCTTTATATATAATATATATTCCACAGACCTTTAGCCTGTAAAAATCAAACACACAGTTGCATTAACTCATGGCTCCCTCTGACGAGGGAGCTGGATTTTGCGAAGCAAAAGACTGAGGGAGAGATTTTTTAACCTCTAAGTCTATATATTCGCATACGCCTCTGAAATTACGATCAATATCCAAATTGCAAATCTTTAAAACCGTTAAATTCATACTCTCTAACTTTTTTATACGAATGTTGTCTTTTTCTGTTTGCTTTGTGGTGTAGTGTCCGCCGCCATCAAGCTCAATAATAAGTCTTGCCTTTGCAGAGTAAAAATCTGCTATGTAGTTACCAACGGCTTTTTGTCTTTGAAAACGAATAGGATAACTTCTCAGAAATTCATACCAGAGTTTTCGTTCCCAAGGAGTCATATTTTTTTCGGAGTGTTTTTGCAAGAGGGATAATTGATTTATTGTATGCTTTCATTTTCTCTCCCTCCGTCAAAACTTCGTTTTGCCACCTCCCTCGTCAGAGGGAGGCTAAGCTATTTACTACTTTTTTAATCATACCACACAATAGTTTGTTTTTCAAGGTCATAAAAAGGGGAAAGGTGAGAGGCTCTGTCACAATTAATGAAATTTTGTTAGTTTATTTAAAAGCTCGGTAAAACTTTTGTGCAAAGTGAACAAAACCCGCCTTAACTTTTTGTTAACAAAATAACTTTACTTTTTTGCCTTAAAGTTTTATACTTATGATAAGAGGCGTATAGCCTAAAAAAATAAAACGGAGGTAAACAAGTATGAAAAAAAGAATCCTGGCACTCGTTCTTTCAGTTGCTATGGTTCTCAGTTTCTTGCCCTTTTCGGCATTTGCGTCGGCTGAGATATCATATGCTTCTGAACTGAGCGACTCTGCCCACTACTTAATGAAGCTGCCAGAGGCAGACAAATTAAGTGCTGCCTATCAGTACAATTCTAATGAAAAGGCAGTTCCCATTATTGAGCAAGGTGGAGAAAGATTCCTTGTTTATAATGAGGAAAACTTCTCCAAATTTGCAAACCAGAATACATTCTATGCAGGTGTATATGCAAATGAATTGACCTTAGGTCAAAAATGGGGTATCCCCACCGAGATTCCCTTTGAAGACGCATCTACAATGTGGCTTGCTGTCCGAATGAAGATTAATGATTTCGGAGATGCATTCGAGAAAACAGGCTCCATAATTCGTATGCAATCTCGCTTGTATAATGAGACCAAATCACAAGAAACAGGCGAAGATGTGTATAATTATAATTATCTGTTTGATCAAGCTGATGATGCTTTAAAATGGCTCGATGCTAAAGACGGATCTATGACCTGGTTCTATGCTGACTCAGGTGTGTACAAGGGCTCTTCTAACAAAGGCGCCGGTAACCTCGAGTTTACAGGTGATATGGATGGATATCTGATGATCCCCATCAATAAAACATCTCTTACCACCGAGCAGCTCAGAAATTACTTCTCGGGCTTCAGATTTATTTTAAGTGAAGGAACAAAGGTTGGGGCTGAGGAAACAGAGATTAAGGAAAGCCAGTGGGATGATAAAGAGCTTCTCATCGGAGATGCCTTAATAGTTTCCAATGCTGATGACTTCCAGAGCGATGTAATTAAAGCAAAGAACATTAAAAAATATGCTCTCAACGGCGGTGAGGACACTGCATATCAGGCAATCCGCATCGGTGGCTACAGAACCAGATACTATGCTACAGGCTCCGGTTCAAAGAAGTCTGACTTCTTTAATAAGAACCAGTATAATCCTGATGTTGCCGATATTGCAGATTCCAGATATGGTCTTCTCCATGTTACCACCCTTCCTAACGGCGATCGCGCCTTGGAAATCAGTGTTAACAGCCAGACTGACGAAACCACAGGTGATACCAGTCTGCTGACCTATCAGTCAGGCACTGCTACCGAATATTATGTTGGTCTTCCCACATGGGATACATATGACCACTTAAGAACAGGTGTTGATGTTGCCGAATCAGGAACGGGCACCAGTTCATTCAGAACAAAGCAGCAGGGCAAGGGCGTTCCCGAGGCTGATATTGACCTTGATAATATGACCCATATAGCCTTCCGTATTGCTGTTAAGGGAACAGGCACTAATGCAGTTCCCTCAAACACTAATGCAGGAACCCACCTTGTTAATATTTCTGTAGGTGTTGGCTCAACCACTTCTGCAACTGCTAAATACTTTATGTTAGGCTCAAGTCCCAACTTTAACACCTATAAGTTTATTGATGTAAACACCGGCGAAGTTATTGATATGGCATGTAACAGCACAGGTCTTAAAATGGTAGGCGATGTTGACGGATATTTAATGGTTCCTATCGATAAGCTCAATAGTGTTACAAAGGCTACTCTTCAAGCAGAGTTTGGTAATCATATTTATCAAGAACAGTCCGGAACAAGAATTCGTCTTCGCAAAACAGAAGCGTATAGCAGCTGGGATGACGGTGCGAAGTTCTATTTCGGCGGCGCTGTTTGGGTAGGAAATGAAGAAACCTTTACCGCATATCACACCGATTGCGAAAATGTTGGTCATAACTATCTTAAGACCGGCGAAACCGCTCCCGATTGTGATGATGCTGGCTCTATAACCTATGTTTGCCAGAGATGTGACAAGCCTCACACCGAGGAAATCCCCGCTCTTGGCCACACTGCTTCCGATGTAGCAGTTTCCGATAATGAGGGCAAACATACATATGTATGTACAGTTTGCGGCGAGACTGCGAAAGAAGAAAAATGCTCACTCGTTGAGGATGAAGAAAATAGCAAAGCTCCCTCCTATACAGAGGAAGGATTAAAGGTTGAAGTTTGCCAGAAGTGCGACTATGTAAAAGAAACCGTTCTCGATAAGCTCCCCTGCGACCACGCAGCAGCTTACCGCGATGGCGCATCTGATCCTTCTTGCGAAGGCGCAGGCGCAACAGGCGTTCTTTACTGCCCCACCTGCGAGACTGTTATTGAGGAAAGTCAGCCTATCGAGCCCACAGGGCACAACATCGAAGGCGTAACTCCCGTTTCCGCAGGCGATGATGCAAATCACAACTACATCTGCACAAAGTGCGAACAAGTTGTAAAAACCGAGCCTTGCTCCTATAAGGAGAGTGGACGCGTTGATGCAACAGTTAATGCTCCTGGTGAAATAACCTACAAATGCTCTGCTTGCGGCGACACCAAGACTGAGCCCATTGAGCAGCTCGAGTGCAAACACGAGAATATGACCAATAAGGGCGATGGCTATCCCGCAGAGTGCGGCAAGGAAGGCTACGAGGGAACCCTCGTATGCGAGTGCGGACACGAAGAAGCAGGTGCAACAATTCTTGCTCTCGAGCACGACAAGCTTGATCCCATCCCCGAAGTTCCCGCTACCTGCACAGAGGGCGGATTTACTGCAGGTGCAAAATGCTTAAAGTGCGGCGAGGTTCAGATTGCTCCCGTAGCAACCGATCCTCTCGGCCACAATAAAGATGGTGTAATTCCCGAAGAACCCGCAACCTGCACAGAGGGCGGAAA
The DNA here is from genome assembly GCA_045655125.1 of Oscillospiraceae bacterium. Classification (GTDB taxonomy): domain Bacteria; phylum Bacillota; class Clostridia; order Oscillospirales; family Ruminococcaceae; genus SIG578. The sequence goes on along the minus strand of JAZOOR010000067.1, from coordinate 1,060 downwards.
GACTGCTGGAACATATTGCACCAGATGTGAGGCTATTCAGGATGCTCCCGTAGCAACTGGTCCTATCCCCCACAGCTATGACGAAGTTGTAACTGCTCCTACCTGCTTAAATGGTGGATTCACCACTTACACCTGCTCTGTTTGCGGCGACACCAAGATCGATAACTACACCAATGCAACAGGTCACACTAAACCTGTTGGCGGCAAAGCAAAAGAGTTTTGTGCAAACGAAAACTGCAATGTAGTTATCTATGACCTCGAGGCAGAGCTCAATAAGGGCGGCGAGTACACTCTCCCCTATAGCATGACAACCGATGGTCCTATTGTTATTACTAATAAGGTAACTCTTAACCTTGGTGGCAAAACAATTGCTTCCACCGAGAATGACAAAATTGGCGATGGCATATTCAAAGTTGTCGAGAACGGAGAACTCACCATCGAAGGTGAGGGAACTGTTAATGCAGCAGCAAATGGTACCGGATATGCTATGGCAATCTGGGCATACGGCGGTAAGGTTATCATCAATGGTGGTACCTATACTAACGTAGGCGCAGGCGATCACGATCAGTATGACCTCATCTATGTAAGAAAAGGCGGTATCATCGAAATCAATGGCGGTGAGTTCATTTCCGAGACTCCCAGATGGACTCTTAACAGCCACAACACAGAGGTTGGTACCTTTGTTGTTAAGGATGGTAAATTCTATCAGTACGATCCTTCCAACATCAACACCGATGAGGCTGAGGGCGTAAAGTGGGTAGCTGAAGGCTACGATGTAAAGGCTGAAGGCGAATACTTCGTAGTTGGCGCACACGTTCACAATCATATTCCTGAAGTAGTTGCACCTAAGTGCGAAGAGGGCGGTTACACCGTTCACACCTGCGCATGCGGCGACAGCTACACAGATACCCTCACCGATGCTACAGGCCACACTAAGCCTCAGGGCGGCAAGGCAAAAGAATATTGCGCAAACTGCGAAACTGTTATCTATGACCTCGCAAATGTTCTCGCAGGTGTTGAGAAATACACTCTCACTGAGAACATCACTACCGACGGTCCT
>JAZOOR010000066.1:0-1588 GCA_045655125.1 Oscillospiraceae bacterium | reverse complement strand
CAACGGAGCCTCTCTTGATGTGTGGGAAGATGGTATCCGCCGCCGCGAAAAAGAGGCGGTTTCATTTTATCGGGAAAAATGCTCTGAGCGCATAGAGTACTATAAAATGCTGCAATATTTCTTTTTTCGGCAGTGGAAAGCCTTAAAGGCTTATGCCAACAAAAACAGAATTGCAATAATCGGCGATTTGCCCATTTATGTCTCGCGGGACGGAGCGGATGTCTGGTCACAACCAAAGCAGTTTAAGCTTGACGAAAACTACACTCCCACCGAGGTTGCGGGCTGCCCGCCCGATGCCTTTTCAGAGGAAGGTCAGCTCTGGGGCAACCCCATTTATGATTGGGACTATATGAAAAAGGATGGCTACAGCTTTTATATTTCGCGCCTTAAAGCTGCATTTTCGCTTTATGATGTCGTCAGAATTGACCATTTCAGAGGCTTTGCAGGCTATTACTGCATTCCCTTCGGCGCTGAAAATGCCAAAAACGGCGTCTGGCGAGAGGGACCTGCTATGGACCTTTTTGCCGCCGCCCAAAAGGAACTTGGGAGTGTTCCTATAATTGCCGAGGACTTAGGGTACTTAACCGAGGATGTTTACAGGCTTCTTTCGCAGAGCGGTTTCCCGGGGATGAAAGTGTTGCAGTTTGCCTTTGATGAAAGCGGAGAGAGCGCATATCTACCCAAAAACCATATTCCAAACTGCGTAGTCTACACAGGCACCCACGATAATGACACTCTCCTAGGCTATGTCGAAAACACAAGCGAGGCAGAGCTTGAGCGCGCTATGAAGGTGCTTGGAATAACTGACAAAGAGGATATTCCAAGTGCTATGATGAAAACGGCACTCGGAAGTCCTGCCAATACAGTTATTTTAACAATGCAGGACCTTATAGGCCTTTCTTCTGAGGCGCGAATGAACACTCCTGCAGTAGACCGCGGAAACTGGCAGTGGCGCGCCCTTAAAAAAGAGCTTAATAGCAAAAACTTTAAATTTTTAAAGAAATACACCAAAATATACAGTCGTAAGAGCAAATAAAAAAGCCACCCGCTAGGAGTCGTATGCTGAAGGATAGTTTTCAGATTATTCTCATCGCCCGTTTCACTGCGCCCCAAGCTGCAATTAAGGAATCTAAGTAATTAGGTTTATAAAGCAAATCTATCGCCCTGTCGAATCGGCAGGGCGATTTTTATGTATAATTCTTTCTTTTTTAAGCACGATGTGATACAATAAAATACAGCAAAACGATAAATAATGATTTGGCGAGGCAATTTTTATGAACGAAGAATGCTTAATTTGCAAAGCACCACTAATATATCTTGATACTGATGAAGTGATGGAATGTGAACTTTGCCACAAAAAGCAAAGTAGTAAAACAAGGTGCGTAAACGGGCATTTCGTGTGCGATGAATGCCATACCAGCGGTATGGACGAGATCATTTCCATATGTTTCCACAGCAAGTCCGTGAATCCTGTTGAAATTATGGAAACCATGATGAGCATGCCTTCTTGTCATATGCACGGGCCGGAACATCATACCATGGTTGGTTCCGCGCTGTTGACGGCTTATAAAAATGCGGGCGGAGAGAT
>JAZOOR010000065.1:0-32217 GCA_045655125.1 Oscillospiraceae bacterium | reverse complement strand
CACTCAGGCTCGGGAACATCGCAGTATTCTAAATCATATAAGCCTTTCCAGATTACAGCTTTCATTTAGAAGCCCTCCCTAAGCATTGTTTTGATGTTCTCGAGTACTCTTCTCTGCTCGGGAGTGTCACCTTCATATGTGTTAAGCCCCTGTGCCTTTGCAAGAAGCTTATAGCCCACAGGGAAGGTGAGCGAATCTGCCTGACGGATAATGGGAAGAATACTTCTGTTTATGCTCATAGCCTTATCCATATCTCGCGAGTCAAAAGCATCATAGATTCCGCGGATCTGCTCGGGCATAGTAGCCGCGAGGGCTGTCATACTGCCGAAGCAGCCTGCACAAAGTGCAGGAAACAGGCAGTCATCTGTGCCTGTAAATACGGCAAAGTCAGGGCGTTTTGCTAATGCAATTTCACAAATGTGAGCAATACGTTTCATAACGGCAGAGGAATCCTTCATACCAACAAAGTTGGGGATTTCAAGAAGCTTCTCAAAGGTGGGGATTTCAATGCCTGTTGTGAAAAACGGCACATGATAGGCTATAACGGGAAAATCTCCCGCGCCATCGCAAACGGTTTTGAAAAAGTCATACACCGCATCCTGAGAAAGAGGATAATAATAAGGCGGGCAGACAAGGCAGGCATCATAGCCCATCTTTTTGACAGCGTTAATTGTTTTTAAAACTCTTGCTGCCGATGTATCACAAGCACTTGCGATAAGCTTTTTTCTGCCGCGGTTTGCCTCTGCTACAGCAGAGAAAACCTCTAATCTTTCATCTAAATCTAATTTTACATAGTCTCCGGTTGAAGCAACGGGCAGTATTGCATCTGCCGAAGAGTTGCAAATCTCTTCGGTCTGTTTTTTTACTTCGTCAATAATTACCTTTTCCTGTGAGTCAAAGGGGGTGACAGTAACTGCCACCATTCTAAAATCTTTTGTCAGTTTCATTCTACTCTGAACCTTTCTACAGCATCCTGATTTAATGTTACACCAATACCGGGTGTCTGCGGTATATGTACATAGCCCTCTGGGTCAATGCTAAAGAGGGGCGATGTAAGTGTCTGTCTGAGAATTGTATCCTGCTCGCAGAACTCCTGATACCAGACATTAGGCAGGGTTGCAATATACTGCAGTGTTGCCGACATCAGAATGTTGGTTTTGAATGCGTGAGGAATAATAATTGTGTTATATTCTTCTGCTAAATCAATGAGCTTACGCGCAATGGTAAGACCGCCGCAACGGCTGAGGTCAGGCTGAACAATGTCAACACAGCCGCGGCTGAGAAGCTCACGGAACTCGTGAATGGTACCGATTTCCTCACCGCCGGAAATGTGAACACTGGTAGCGCGGTTAATGCGGGAATAACCATCAAGGTTATCGGGATGGAAAGGCTCCTCAATCCAGAATACATTTTCATCCTCAAATGCCTTTGCAGTATTGATAGCGCCCTTAACATCTGTCCAGCGCATAGCGATATCTATCATAAGGTGAGCATCGTCACCGATAGCTTTACGAGCAGCTTTGACAAGACGGATATCCTTTTCAAAGCTCTGACCGAGGCCGCCCCAGCCAAATTTAAAACCCTTGTAGCCCTTGCCCTGATGCTGCTCTACAAGGCGGAAAACCTCATCCTCAGTCTCGGGCATTAAAACGCTGCAATATGCCTGAATTTTATCTCTATAGCTGCCGCCGAGTGCCTTGGCGGTAGGAACATTATAATATTTGCCGATAATATCCCAAAGAGCAATATCGATACCGCTCATGGCGTGAATAACTGCGCTGCGGCGGCCATAGTAAATGCTCTTGTCATACATTTTTCTCCAAAGGCGCTCTACATCTAAAGGATCCTCGCCGATAAGAACTTCACGAAGTCCCATACAAGCCATATGAGAGGCAGGGGTATCAACAATAGTCTTAACAACATAAGGTGCGGAGTCTACCTCACCCACACCGCTGATACCTGCATCTGTTTCGACTACGATAACAACAGTATCCTGACTGCCGTCACCAATCATCTCAATTTTGTTCTGTCTTAAAATCATTGTGCGTACGTCTGTAATTTTCATTTTTGTCCTCCTTAAAGCTTTATAAGCATTTTAAATTTTTTTGTAAGATAATTTCAGAGTAAACTCTGCCTTCTGGTGTGCCTTTATGTATGAGGCTGCGTTTACCTTTTGGGCCTTTATGGGATTATCAAAGGGTGCTGTGCAAGGCTCTACAGCCACGGTGTATGCACCATTAAGGTCACCCGGATTTACCCAGAAGCCGAGATATTTTACGGTGTCGTTATCAATCTCTACCGTTACCTCAGCACCACTTTTAGGGTAAACCATTCCGCATTTTAGGGGCGATTTCGCTTCATTATAATAATACTTATAATGTCTTTTGCTACCCTTTGAGGGAAGTATGTGGGGGGCATTTTTATCGGGATCGCCCGACAAAAATGTTTTGGGTGCGTCTAACGGGAAATTGCTGAACGCATAGGCTCCCTCTTCACCCTTGAGCATCATATGTGCCGCCCATACATACGGGAAATCAAAGTTATTGTTATTCTCAATACTATACTCAATTAAAAGAGCACCATTTTCACAATAGGCAGTCTTTTTGAAAAAAATGTTAAGGATAGGCAGGGTGCAGGAAAACGTGACCTTATTTCCCTCTATCTCTACACTATGCTCACGTCGGCAAACCTCTCCGTGATCAAGATAATGGAGTCCGTTTATGACGCAGGGATCAATGGCGGGAAACATATCGTCAAAGCCGCTGCATTCGCTTTTTTCAAAGCTCCCGTCAAGGTCAAGACGGCGGTATTTTTCGCCCTCTGTCTGCAGCAAGAACTCATCACCTTCTATACCTTTAAAGGAAGCGAGCTTTGCGCCGTCAAGCGGCAAAAACACGGCTGAAAATTCATCACAGCCTATTTCTATCGCCGGTCTGTCTTTATAAAAGGTTTCTTTTATCATAATTCTATCGTTTCTCCCACACGCATAAGGTTATATTTCAAATCGGGATATTTTTCGTCCATTTGCTGCATAAACAGATGAGGGCTACCAAAATGCTCGGCAAAATTCCAATAATGGCAGGGAATGGTGAGCTTTGCCTTTATAATACCCGCCGCCTTTGCTCCCTCTGTTTCGTTTAGGTTTCCAAAAGCGCCGTTAATGGGCATAATAAATACGTCTACACCCGAAAGCTCCTCTCTTGTGAGGGTATCCTCTCTAAAGCAGGTGTCGCCCGCTATATAAATGCGTCTGCCGTCAGCCTCTATTAAAAGACCGATGGCCTCGGGAGCTTCATCACCGTGGTCGCAGGGCATGGCCGTTATTTTAACGTCGGCATTTTCAAAAATGTCGCCCACCTTTAAATATGTAATACGGCTTTGGTCGAGGTTTAGCTTTTCGGTTTCCTCCTTGCAGTCGGTAGCACATAAAAGCTCGGTTTTGTTATTGCTTAAAATGAGCGGAATGCTATCAGGGTCAAAATGGTCGTAATGTGCGTGGGTTGCTATAAGCAAATCAAGCTCCATCTGAGACGGATTAAACACATAAGGCATCAGCCTTTTAAGACCAAAATATCTACTGCAGCAATCTGACAAATATAGGTCTGTTCCTATTCTATAACCATTCTCAGTCTGCAGAATGAAACCTGCCTGACCTGCAAAGGTAAGCTTTAGTGTGTTTTTAGCCACAATATAACACCTCTTTTCAATGTGCGTAATCGATTACGCTAATATAGTAATTATACCTTTTGCGCTATGCGATGTCAATAGATATTGAACTTTTTTAAGGTAGATGCTACAATGGTTTCAGGGCAATTCTCGTAAGGCGGAATTCATCAGATTTTAAAAAAAGAGAGGCTATTGAAAACGGCAAAAACCAAGTCGCCCTAAAGGCAAATTCCAGCACTGGTTGTTATCGTTGCACTTCTGGCAGAAATTGCAATGGATCTTGTCTAAAACAAAGAAAAAGCGAGGTGAAATTCACCTCGCTTTAATTTTTTACAGGCTCAGTCTAAACTCGGCGAGGGCAGCTCCTGCCTCTCTTCCCAGCTTTTCAAGACCTAAAGCCGAATAGTGTCCCTTTACATTGGGATTCATATACTCGGGCTGCTCATTAAGCTTAATTGCTATGTCGGTAAGCATAACAAAGTCATCATTCTCAGCACAAATCTCGTCCTGCGCAGAGATGATTTCGAAATCTCTTTCATCCTTAGTAAATCGTCCGACACGGATAACGCCGAATTTCTCAATTCCAACATCTTTTTTAAGCGCATTATTCAGTTCTACGATTTTCTGCTTGTAATAATCCTTGCTATTGCCCTCTACAGCATCGCTTTCGCCCTGAAGCCATACAAAGAGTATTCTCTCAATATTCTCCTGTGCCTTTATTTTTTTGAGGGCGGCAGTGGCCTTTTTGAAAAGAATATCATAGCCGCGGCTTCCCGGAGTCCACTCAGATATCTGTGTGCTGCCTTTTGCAATATGAACTGCAAGCACCTTTTTGCCTGTTTTTTCTGTGTAAACTCGGCAGAATTCAGGCACCATATTTGTAAATCCCTGACTGGAAGCACCTGTTAAGTGCTCAGCAATCCACAGCGGAATACTCTCTCCAGGCTGTCTTCCCTTACCCTTGGTGTAGTCGTTTTTTATAACCTCTCCTACAGGATTTCTCAGAGGAATAATTTCATCCTCAAGAAATCTATACTCAAATGCGTTTGAAACCACATCTGTTGATGTCAGTCTCTCACACTGTCCCTGCATATTACTTTGTCCGCCAAAAATAATAACGTCCATAATTCTTCTCCTTTATGTTAATTTATATTCTCTGGGAACAAGCCCAATAGTTTTTTAAAAGCTTAAAAAATAAAGTAGTTAAAGAAACCTACATAAGCAATATGATTTTATCACCTTTTTCATTTAATATCAAGATAAATTTGTGCGTTTTTTAATAAAATTATAGAATAAATCCATTAATGTTGTTTTTCTGCACTTAATTTAAAAAAACATAAAAACGGAGCGGAAATTTCCGCTCCGTTTTTTCTTTTTTATTTTGTTTAGAAAAAACTTGTAATGAAAATTTCAAGGCCGATGAAAATCAAAATGATGCCGCCCAAAATTCCTGCTTTTCCTGCAAGGCAGGTGCCCGCCTTTCTGCCGATTATAATTCCTACAAGGCAAATAACAAATGTAACCGCTGCAATCAAAAGCGCCGCAGTCAGAGCCTCCTGCCATACATATTCCTCAAACGCAAGACCTGCCGAAAGGGCATCTATCGAGGTTGCTATTCCCTGAACTATCAATGCTACAAATCCTACCACAGATTTTTCATCGCAGTTATCCTTGTTTTTTATGCCCTCATACAGCATTTTTCCGCCAATATATGAAAGCAGCGCAAGAGCTATGTACGGCACCATTTTTTCAAAGGCTTCAAAATACTTGCTGATTGTCTTAATACAAATCCAGCCAAGCACAGGCATAAGCGCCTGAAAGAAGGCAAACATTCCCGCAACAGCGCACATTTTTCGCTTTTTCATACAAGGCTCATTAAGACCGTTTGCAAGAGAGACTGAGAAGGCATCCATAGCAAGTCCTACTCCTAAAAGGACACTATTAAAAAATAATGTGAAGGTTAAATTCATTTTCTTCCCCCCCTGCTTTTGTTTTTCAAAGGAGTTTAATTTTAGCATACACAATATATGGTGTCAAATGTTTTTTCTTTTTTCTATTGATTTGGCGCTATTTTTGATTTACAATTAAGAAAAAGAAAGTGGTGAAATTTATGCAAAACAGATATGGGCCGCCGCCCAGCGAAATGAATGATAGATTTAAAGTTCCTAAACCTAAAAATCTCAAAGAGCTTCCCTCTTACATTAAAAAGACGGTGGGCGGAACTGTTTACAGGCTGTTTTACATATTCAAATTAGTTTGGGAAACACAGCCCTGGCTTCTTTTCTTTATGGTTTTAATGGCGGTTTACAACGGAGTAATGCCGCTTGTCGGAACAATGATTTCGGCACATCTTCTTGATAGTATTGTTAAAAGCTTTACCGCCGAGGTAAGTCTTGTTACTCCCCTCCTATTTCAGTTCGGGTATCTTTTCTTAAACACCCTGACAAGCGGAATTTACAATATGCTCATTCGCATTACGGGCGAGTCTGTTACAAGTCACGTGCGGCTTAAAATAATGAACAAGGCAAAAAGCATCGATTTAGCCTCCTTTGATATGCCCGATTTTTACGAGAGACTTGAAAACGCAAACCGTGAGGCAGGTGGACGGCCTGTTACAATTTTGCGTTCCACCTTTGACCTTTTTTCAAAGATAATTTCAATGCTCAGCTATTTTACCGCGCTTACAGCAATACTGAGCAAGCTTCACTACTCGGGAACGCTGTTTTTCATAGCCTTTCTGTGCCTTACCCTTGTTAATGCGGCCGTCACCTTTCATTTCAGAAGGAAAAATTTTAATTTCATGTTCCGCCGTTCTAAAGACAGACGCAAAATGACATATTACAGCGACCTGCTTGTCAACAAGGATATGGTTAAGGAGGTCAGGCTGTTTAATCTTGCTGACTTACTAATCGGAAAGTACACCGATGTTTTCACAGGCTATTTTAAGGGTCTGAAAAAGCTTATCTGGCAGGAGCACGCATATCACATTCTGCTCTCGCTGCTCACAACAGCTATGAACATCATTCTTTATTATATGATAGCCACAAACATCACCCAAATCGGCGATTATGCGCTCTACACAGGCGCTCTTAACTCAATTTCCGCATCTCTGTCCGCAATTATAAGCGTTTCCTCAACCATATACGAAGGCTCGCTCTTCATAGACAATATGATACTGTTTATGAAAGAAAAACAGACGGTTGTTCCCACCGGTTCAGAGCCGTTAATGCCTAAGACCCGCTGCGGTCACACCTTTGAGCTTAAAAATGTTTCCTTTAAGTATCCCGGAGCAAAGACATATGTCATACGCAATATGGACCTTGTGATAGAGGCAGGCAGCACGGTTGCTCTTGTTGGACTCAACGGCGCGGGAAAAACCACCCTTATAAAGCTGCTAACAAGGCTGTATGACCCTACCGATGGTGTTATTCTTTTAGACGGCAGGGACATTCGCGAGTATGATACTAGTGAGCTTTACAAGCTATTTGGAATTATATTCCAGGATTTTGGCAAGTATGCCGAAAGCGTCGGGGATAATATTGCATTTGGAAATATTGCCGAGCAAAAACTGAAAAAGAACATTAAACAAGCCGCAATCAATTCGGGAGCTGATAGCTTTATAGAGTCACTGCCTCAGAGCTATGATACCCCTCTTACCCGTTATTTTGAGCACGACGGCACCGAGCTTTCGGTAGGTCAGTGGCAAAAGCTTTCTGTTGCAAGGGCTTTCTATTCCGATGCTGATATACTTATTCTTGACGAGCCTACCGCATCTCTTGATGCCATTGCCGAGCAGGAAATATATACTCAGTTTGACAGGCTCCGAAAAGGCAAAACGAGTATTTTCGTTTCGCACAGGCTTTCAAGCGCCACCACCGCAGACACGGTTATAGTTCTTGAAAACGGCTGTGTTGTTGAAAAGGGCAGTCACAGCGAGCTTATGGCACTGGGCGGAAAATACCACAAGCTGTTTTCAACTCAGGCGGCAAGGTATCAGGCTTCTCAAAACAGTGAGGATACATCAGAAAAATAATATTATTTCACACACTTTAAAGGCGCTTTCATAAAAAAGCGCCTTTTTTGTTTTTTATGTTATTTTTGCTATATTTTTATTGACAGTTTATTTACAAAATGCTACAATATTTTTATTAAATTGGATATTTTGTTTTTACACATTTCGGCTAAAATGGTCCGAATGATTTTTAGCCAGACTTAAGGTGACTAAGTCTGCTTTTTTATTATACCGAGGTGCATATATGGAGCTTCTTAAAGAGCGCATAAAAAAAGACGGGCTGGTTTTCCCCGGCAACATACTTAAGGTTGGCAGCTTCTTAAACCATCAGCTTGATATTGGTCTGCTTATGGAAATGGGGCGCGAGGTCAAAAGGCGTTTTAACGGAGAGAAAATTACAAAAATTCTAACAGTTGAGGCGTCGGGTATCGCTATTGCAACCGCTTTCGGCGTTGTTATGGAGCTTCCTGTGCTTTTTGCGAAAAAACACGCTTCAAATAATCTTGCAGGCGAGGTTTACAGCTCGCGGGTTCATTCCTACACACACGGAAACTACTATAATATGGTTGTTGAAAAGCAGTTCCTTTCCCCAGATGACAGCGTCCTTATAGTTGACGATTTTCTTGCCGTGGGAGGCGCGCTTAACGGTCTTATTGACATAGTAAATCAGGCAGGTGCATCACTCTGCGGCTGCGCAATCGCCATCGAAAAAGTTTATCAGGGCGGCGGGGACAAGCTCAGGGCCCAAGGCATCAAAATTGAAAGTCTTGCCATGGTGGAAAGTATGACAGATGATGCGGTCATCTTTCGCGCTTAACTAATTTGTATGTAATTTTTTTACATAAAATTTAAGGAGGAAAAAACAATGAAAAAGATCTTAGCACTCATTCTCACCCTCGCAATGTCACTTTCTATGTGCGTTGCTCTCTCCGGCTGCGGTGAAGAGAAAAAAGAGCTCCTCGGTATGAGCGAGTCTCCCATCGCTGCTACAAACCTTGAGGTCGATTACACCGTTCCCAAGGATTTCAAAATTGGTTTCATCTGCCTGCATGATGAAAACTCCACCTACGACTTAAACTTCCTCAACGCTGTTGATGACATTCAGAAGGCTCTTAGCCTTACCGATGATCAGGTTATCGTTAAGGTTAACGTAGGCGAGGACGATTCTTGCTACAATGCCGCAAAGGACCTTGCAACTCAGGGCTGCGACATTATCTTTGCTAACTCTTTCGGTCACGAGTCCTTTATCATCAAGGCTGCTAAAGAGTTCCCCGAGGTACAGTTCTGCCACGCTACCGGCACAAAGGCTCACACCGAGAATCTCGACAACTTCCACAACGCTTTCGCTTCCATCTACGAGGGCAGATACCTTGCAGGTGTTGCTGCAGGTCTTAAGCTCAACGAAATGATTGAGGCTGGCAAAATCACTGCTGAGCAGGCTAAAATGGGTTATGTAGGTGCTTTCACCTATGCTGAAGTTATCTCCGGCTACACCTCTTTCTATCTCGGCGCAAAGTCAGTTTGCCCCCCTGTAACTATGGACGTTCAGTTCACAGGTTCCTGGTATGATCCCACCGAGGAAAAGAATGCTGCTGAGGCTCTTATTGCTAAGAACTGTGTTCTTATCAGCCAGCACGCTGACTCTATGGGTGCTCCCGGTGCTTGCGAAGCTGCAGGTATCCCCAATGTTTCCTACAACGGCGCAACCTACGAGTCCTGCCCCGAAACCTTTATCGTTTCTTCCAGAATTAACTGGGCTCCCTACTACAACTACATCATCAGATGCGTTGTAAAGGGCGAGAAGATCGCTGCTGACTGGTGCGGCGGTATCGCTGAGGGTTCTGTTGCTCTCACCGGAGTTAATCAGGATGTTGCAGCAAAGGGAACTGTTGAAAAGATTAAGGAAACTGTTGAAGGCATCAAGAACGGCTCCATCAAGGTATTTGACACCAAGAACTTTACTGTTGAGGGTAAGGCTCTTACCACCTATACCGCTGACGTTGACGACATGGGCGACTACAAGCCCGACACCGAGGCTATCGAGAATGGCGCTTTCACAGAGTCCACCAAGCGTTCAGCTCCTTACTTTGATCTTAAGATCGACGGAATCACTCGTCTCAACGAGAAATTCTAATTTAGTGAATTTAATGTTGGGCGGGGCACTAATCTGCCCCGCCCAAATCTCTTTTATGATTTAAAAAAGCTTATCTCCTAAGGTAATCTTTTTTAAACCATAAACTTAAGTGGGAGGAAAAGGAATTGGCAAATGCAGCGATAGAACTTAAAAATATTACCAAAACCTTTGGCAGCGTTGTTGCAAACCGAGATGTTTGTCTTTCCGTAAACCGCGGAGAGATTTTATCCATTCTCGGAGAAAACGGAAGCGGCAAAACCACCCTTATGAATATGATTTCGGGAATTTATTTTCCCGACAGCGGACAGATATTCATAGACGGAGAAGAGGTAGTTATCCGCAGCCCCAAGGACGCATTCAATTATAGGATAGGTATGATTCATCAGCATTTTAAGCTTGTTGATGTTTTTTCGGCAACTGAAAATATTATTTTAGGCCTTAAAGGAAAAGAAAAGTATAATATTAAGGAAGCCGCAAAAAAGGTCGAAGAAATAAGCCACAAATACGGTTTTGACATTGACCCTCTTAAAAAAATCCACGAAATGTCGGTTTCCGAAAAGCAGACTGTTGAAATAATCAAGGTTCTCTATCGCGGCGCCGATATTCTCATCCTTGACGAGCCTACCGCTGTTTTGACTCCTCAGGAAACACAAAAACTTTTCTCTATTTTGCGCCGCATGCGCGATGACGGAAAGTCCATTATAATAATCACCCACAAACTACACGAGGTGCTTTCCCTTTCAGACAGGGTTTCTGTTCTTCGCCGTGGCGAATATATCGGAACGGTAAACACCAAGGATACAAACGAATCCGAGCTTACCGAAATGATGGTTGGCAAAAAGATTTCGCTCAACATTCACAGAAGCGAGCCCAAGGGCTGCGAGGACAGGCTTATTGTCGAGAGCATAAGCTGCCAAAGCCGCGAGGGAGTAAAGCTTCTTGATGATATTTCATTCACCGCCAAAAGCGGAGAGATACTCGGAATTGCAGGTATTGCAGGCAGCGGACAGAGAGAACTTCTCGAGGCCATCGCAGGTCTGCAGCACCTTGATAGCGGCAGCATTATATACAACAATCCCAAAACAGGCAGTCACGACAATTTAAGGGACAAGACACCTCTTCAGATAAGAGAGCTTGGTGTCCGCCTTTCATTTGTTCCTGAGGACAGACTCGGAATGGGACTTGTCGGAAATATGGGTATTACCGACAATATGATGCTTCGAAGCTACAGAAAAGGCAAATCGGTATTTTTAGAGCGCAAGGCCCCGCACGACCTTGCGGAAAAAATAATTTCCGAACTTGAGGTTGTAACCCCCGGTAGCGAAACCCCTGTCAGAAGACTTTCGGGCGGTAATGTTCAGAAGGTTCTTGTTGGCAGAGAGATTTCCTCTGCTCCCACTGTTCTTATGGCGGCATACCCTGTTCGAGGACTTGACATCAACTCCTCTTATACCATCTACAACCTTTTAAATCAGCAAAAGGAAAATGGTACTGCAGTTATCTTTGTTGGCGAGGACCTCGATGTGCTTTTGGAGCTGTGCGACAGAATTTTAGTTATCGGCTCGGGCTGTGTAACAGGAATTGTGGACGCAAGAAGCGCCACAAAAGAGGAAATCGGACTTCTTATGACAAAGGGAAAGGAGAGCATTTAAATGCAGATTTTTAAATCAAATAAAGGGCTTTCCTTTCACATTGTAAAAAGAGAGCCGCTCGCTTGGTATTACAGTCTTGCAATTCGCGCCGCGGCAGTTATTCTCGCGCTGATTGTTTCGGGAGTTATCATCACCCTTTTAACCGACAAAAATCCACTCGCCGTTTACGCTTCTATGATTGACGGTGCATTTGGAATGGATATCCGTATCTGGAGTCTGTTTCAGGATGTTGTAATTCTGCTGTGTATTTCCCTTGCAGTTACCCCCGCCTTTAAAATGAAGTTCTGGAACTGCGGTGCAGAAGGTCAGGTTTTAATCGGCGGTCTTGCAACCGTTACCGTTATGATGTTTTTAGGCGACAAGCTTCCTCTTCCTCTGCTCATCACAATTATGCTTGTTGCATCGGTTTTAGCAGGTATTATATGGGCAGTTTTCCCTGCAATATGCAAAGCCTACTTTGGCACAAACGAAACTTTGTTTACCCTTATGATGAACTATGTTGCAATTCAGTTAGTTTCATTTTTCCTTAAAACATTTGTTAAAACAGGCTCAGGCGTTCTTTCGCCTATGCCCGAGTTTGGACTTCCCGTTTTGTTCGGTCATCAGTATCTCTTAAATATAATAGTTGTCGTCATTCTTACAATCATTGTTTACATCTATCTCAAATACACCAAGCAAGGATACGAGATTGCGGTTGTCGGCGAAAGCGAGAACACCGCAAATTACATAGGAATAAACGTTAAAAAGGTTGTTATCAGAACCCTTATCGTTTCGGGCGCACTTTGCGGAATTGCGGGACTTCTTTTAGTCGGCGGAACAAACCACACCATAAACACCGAAACTGCGGGTGGCAGAGGCTTTACCGCTATTATGGTTTCGTGGCTTGCAAAATTTAATCCCATCTTTATGGTGTTTACAAGCTTCCTCATTGTATTCCTTCAAAAAGGAGCACAACAGGTTTCCACCGATTTCAGACTCCCTCAGGCAATTTCCGACATTGTTACGGGAATTATTCTCTTCTTTATAATTGGCTGTGAATTTTTCCTGCAATACAAAATTGCAGTTACTAAAAAAGGAAAGGAGTCGGACTAATGTTACCTTTTCTTGTCAGCGCAATCAGACTTGGTATGGTTTTTCTCTTCGGCTCAACGGGAGAAATTCTTACCGAAAAATCAGGACACCTAAACCTTGGTACCCCCGGCGTTATGTGTGTCGGAGCATCCTGCGGCTGCTTTGCTGAGTATATGTATCTCTCTAAGGTCGGCCCTTATGCTTCCCCCGCTTTTGCGGTGTTTATAGCCGTTATTGCAACCTTTATAGGCGGCGCTTTGATGGGACTTTTGTTTAGCTTTTTAACCGTTACCCTAAGAGCAAATCAGAATGTTACAGGTCTTGCTCTTACAACACTCGGTGTTGGTATCTCGGATTTTATGATTGCTAAATCAGGCACATCTTTCGGAAGAGCAAGCAAATTTTTCACCGCCTCTCTCCCCTTTGCTTCTGACCTCGGATGGTTTGGAAAGCTTTTCCTTTCACACGGATTTTTAATTTATCTTGCTATTGCCATCGCGCTCATTTCCTCATTTGTTTTAAACAAAACAAGAATAGGGCTTAATCTGCGCTCGGTCGGCGAAAACCCTGCCACTGCAGATGCTGCAGGAATAAACGTTTCTCTTTACAGATATTTAGCAACCTGCATTGGTTGCGGAATTTCAGGTCTTGGCGGTCTTACCTTTATTATGGACTACCTTAACGGCAACTGGGAATACTGCATTGATGCTTTCGGCTGGCTTTCTATCGCCCTCGTTATCTTTACTGTATGGAAGCCCAATCTTGCAATCATCGGCTCAATCGTTTTCGGCGCCCTTTATATCGCAAGCAGCTACATCACAGGCGTCAGCTTTGCAAACAAGGAGCTATTTAAAATGCTCCCCTATATTGTCACAATCGTTGTTCTTATCTTTACAAGCATCAGAGATAAAAAAGAAAATCAGCCCCCTGCAAATCTCGGTCTTTCCTATTTCAGAGAAGAACGGTAAAAAAATTATAAAAAGGCTTGCAAATTAAAATAAGCTATGGTATAATACCTATGCTTTGTACGCATGAGCCAATTCTTATGCTATCGGCAGGCAGCTACTTTCGCGGGGAATGCTTAAGGGCAGGTCACAGCTTGCCTTGACAGAAGCAGACAGACCGCTATCTTAAAAAGAGGTGAAAATCATGAGAAAGGATATCCATCCCGATTACAAAACCGTAACCGTTAAGTGTGCTTGCGGTGCAACCTTCGAGACAAAGTCAACTGCTGATGAAATCCGCGTTGAAATTTGCTCCAAGTGCCACCCCTTCTTCACAGGCAGACAGAAGCTGGTTGATACCGGCGGCCGTGTTGACAGATTTAAAAAGCGCTTTGGTATGGACAAATAAGTTTTGTAAAAAGAAAGGGCTGTCTTTTAAGGCAGCCCTTTTTGCCCTTTTCCATTAGGTTAAAAAGGAGGTTTTAAAGGGTGAAGGATTATAAAACCGCAGCCGCAGAGGCTTTTTCGGAGTTTACCGAAAAGAAATCCCGATTTCTTACATATCTTGCCCCCGTAGAGAGTGAAGAAGAAGCCACCGCCTTTATTGCAAAAATAGGAGCTGCCCACCGCGAAGCTGCTCATGTTGTTTATGCGTACAGCCTACTGGACCGCCAGATAAAGCGCTTTAGTGATGCGGGCGAGCCGCAGGGCACTGCGGGAATGCCTACATTAGAGGTGCTGCTTCACAAGGAGCTTTATAATGTCGCACTTGCAACAGTAAGATATTTCGGCGGAGTTCTGCTTGGAACAGGCGGACTTACACGCGCCTATTCTAAAGGCGCGTCCGATGCAGTTGCCGCTGCTAAAATCATTACTCGCACCTGGGGTGACATTATTTCTATTACCATTCCATATAATCTTTATGGGCGGCTATCCCCTTTTCTTATTTCACAGGAAGTGCCTATGCTTGAGAGTGACTTTTCGGATACCGTTTCGGTAACCGTCTTTTCACCTGCCGCAAAAAGTGATAAGCTGTGTGCTGATATAGTTGAGCTTACAGCCGCTTGTGCTAAAATTGAAAGAAAAAATCAGCTATTCTTTGACATTTAATGTTTTTTGTGGTATAATTTAATATTGGAGAATTGTTTAATTTGAAAAAACTGTATGAAAGGTGATTTTCATACAGAATTTTCCCGTTAACTGCCGAAAAGGAGGGATTTTTAGTGAATGTTCGAGAACAAACCGAGCTTATGGAAGCCTCTTCTCTTGCGCCCGATGCCTGCCTTTCCAAAAACAGCCGCGGAAGAGAACGCTATGAAGAGCCCTGCGAATTTCGCACCTGCTTTCAGCGCGACCGCGACAGAATTATTCACAGCAAATCCTTTCGCCGACTAAAGCACAAAACTCAGGTTTTCTTAGCACCTGAGGGCGACCATTACCGCACACGACTCACACATACCCTTGAGGTTTCGCAGATAGCCCGAAGCATAGCAAGAGCTATGCGCTTAAACGAGGACTTAGCGGAGGCCGCGGCGCTTGGTCACGATTTGGGGCACACCCCATTCGGACACGCGGGCGAGCGAGCCTTAAATCAGGTTGCCGAGTGCGGATTTCGTCATTATGAACAGAGTGTGCGCACAGTTCAGCGCATTGAAAAGGATACCTTTGGTCTGAACCTTACCGCAGAGGTGCTTGACGCTATTTTGTGCCACACCGATAAAGTCGCCTTAACTCTTGAGGGGCGCATTATTGAAATTGCGGATAAAATCGCTTTTATAAACCACGATATAGATGACGCCGTTCACGGCGGAGTTATAACGATAGAGGACCTGCCCAAAAAACCTCTTGAGGTTTTGGGCAAGACAACCTCAAAAAGAATTTCCTCTCTGATTTCAGCCATTGTTACAGACGAGAGCCGCAGCATTAAAATGCCGCCCGAAATCAGAGAATGCTTTGACACTCTGCGCGACTTTATGTACGCTGCGGTTTACAGCAACCCCATCGCAAAAAGCGAAGAGGGGAAGGCAATGGATATTATAAAGTATCTCTACTCATATTTTTTGTCAAATCCTGAAAAGCTGCCGAGGCTTTATCGTAGCATTTCCGAGAAAGACGGGCTGCCTCGCGCCGTTTGCGATTACATCGCAGGAATGTCGGACCATTATGCTATACGGTTTTACGAGGAGCTTGTTATACCAAAGGCTTGGTCGGTTTTATAAAAAAGGAGGGAAATTATGCAGATTTCTGAAGATTTTTTAAACGAACTGCGCGCACGATGCGATATTGAAACCATAATTTCCCAGTATGTTGTTTTGAAAAAACAAGGCAGAAGCCTTAAAGGTCTCTGTCCCTTTCACAGTGAAAAAACTCCATCGTTTAACGTTTCGTCGGACAAGCAGTTATTTTACTGCTTTGGATGCGGCGCAGGCGGAGATGTTATAACATTTATAATGAAAGCCGAAAACCTGTCCTATCCCGAGGCGGTTGCTTTCCTTGCCCAAAAGGTAGGTCTTCAAATGCCCGAAGATAGAGTCGATGACGGGGCAATGCGCCTTAAGAACCGCATACTCGAAATCAACCGCGAAACAGCTCGTTTTTTCCACGCCGCCTTAAACTCCCCTCAGGGAGCAGGCGCAATGGCTTACATTGTAGGGCGCGGTCTTACTAAAAAGACCATAACCCGATTCGGAATAGGCTATGCTCCTGATAGTTGGGATAGCCTTATCCGTCACCTTAGAAAAAAAGGCTACACCGATGCAGAAATGGCTGCCGCAAGTGTTGCAACCCGCACTCAGCGCGGCAATTTCATAGATTTTTTCAGAAATCGCCTCATATTTCCCATCATTGATATAAGAGGGAATGTTGTTGCTTTCGGCGGAAGAAGACTATCGCAAGATGATAAGGGACCCAAATATTTAAACTCACCCGAAACCCCTGTGTTTTCTAAGAACAGAATTTTATATGCATTAAATTACGCAAAGTCTTCCCTGTTTTCTGACGAAACGGCAAAGGCCGGAATGGACAGATTTTTTATTCTGTGCGAAGGATATATGGATGTTATCGCGCTGCATCAGGCGGGCTTTGATAATGCCGTTGCTCCGCTCGGAACTGCGCTTACAGACAATCAGGTGCGCATTATGTCAAAATATGTTCCGAGCATTATTATCGCAACTGACTCGGACGAGGCAGGTCAGAAAGCCGCCCGTCGCGCATTTTCGCTTATCGATTCCGCAGGTCTGAGCACTCGGATTTTGAAAATTCAGGGCGCTAAGGACCCCGATGAGTATATCAAGAAATATGGCAGCAAGCGGTTTGCACAACTGCTCTCACAAAGTGTCAGCGCAGTTGAAAACGAGCTTGATGCCATACTTAAAAAGTATGATACCGACACCGATCACGGCAAGGTTCAGGCGCTCAAAGAGGCATCAAAGATACTCTCAGGGATTTCCAACCCCATTGAGCGCGATGTGTATATTTCCCGTATCTCAACGCAACTTTCGGTTTCGCCGCAGGCAGTTTCTCAAAATGTGGCTGGACTCATTCGACAAAACAGGCTCAGCGAGCGTCGAAAAGAGCGCAGTAGTCTGACCGTACAAAACGGCTCAAGGGACACTGTCAATCCCGAAAAACGAAAGATGCTTGCTGCCGCAGTTTGCGAAGAATGGCTTCTCGGCTCGCTATTCGGTCACCCCGATTTTCTGGACATCCTCAAAAAAGAGGAAATTGGCGGGGATGATTTTATTACCGAATGGGGCAAGAAAATGTACAGCGCCATTCTCACTGCATTAGAAAACAGTGACACACTTGACCTGATGGCATTAGGTACTCTCATTACGCCGCAGGAAATGGCGCGTATGGCAGCAGTTATCACAAAGGGTGGTAGTTCTATCCGCACAAGAGAGCAGTTTTGCGAGCTTGTCGCCTCACTGCGCTCTGAAAAGCAAAAGCAAACCCTATCGGGCGAAAATGTTCGAGGAATGGACGATCAGGAGCTGAGCTCGCTGATTGAAAAATTAGGAAAAGAGAAAAAATAGAGGAGATTTAAACAAAATGGCTGCACAAGACAAATCAAAGCTTATAAACGACCTTATTGAAATCGGTAAACAGCGCGGTGAGCTAACCACCAAGCAAATCAACGACCTCTTGGAAGAATTTGATTTTGATGTCGAGCAGGTTGACAGACTATATGAAAAAATCGAAGGCTCTAATATTAAAATAGTCGAGGATATGGAACTTGATTTAGACACCGACCTTGAATCCATTCCCCTTGAGAGCGGCTCGGATTCTGAGGACGGCAGTGAGACCCTTAATGTTGATGATCCCGTTAAGGTTTACCTTAAGGAAATCGGTAGAGTTCCCCTGCTGAGTGCCGAGGAAGAGCTTGCTCTCTCCGAGCAAATGGCAGCAGGAGACAGCGACGCAGCAAAGCGTCTGAGCGAGGCTAACCTGCGCCTTGTTGTAAGTATCGCAAAGCGATATGTCGGTAGAGGTATGCAGTTTTTGGATCTTATTCAGGAGGGTAACCTCGGTCTTATAAAGGCTGTTGAGAAGTTTGACTATACCAAGGGCTTTAAATTTTCAACATATGCAACCTGGTGGATTCGACAGTCCATAACCCGCGCTATTGCCGATCAGGCAAGAACAATCCGTATCCCTGTTCATATGGTTGAAACCATAAACAAGGTTAAAAAGGTTTCAAGTCAGCTTCTGCACAAAAATGGTCACGAACCTACCGCCGAGGAAATCGCTGCTGAAATTGATATGCCCGTCGAAAAGGTCAGCGAGATTATGCGAGTTTCTCAGGAGCCCGTTTCTCTTGAAACCCCCATCGGCGAAGAGGAAGACAGTCATCTTGGTGACTTTATTCCCGATGACGATGCTCCCGCTCCCGCAGAGGCAGCATCCTACACACTTTTAAAGGAGCAGATTTCAAAGGTTCTTTCCACCTTAACTCCCAGAGAGGAAAAGGTCCTTCGCCTACGCTTTGGCCTTGAGGACGGAAGACAAAGAACACTTGAAGAGGTCGGCAAAGAATTCAATGTAACCCGTGAGCGAATTCGTCAGATTGAGGCAAAGGCTCTTCGCAAGCTTCGCCACCCCGGCAGAAGCAAAAAGCTCCGCGATTTTCTTGATTAATATAAAAACCGCCCTGTTAACAGGGCGGTTTTTTGTGATACCTTCTCCTTTATGAAAGCGCTTTTTTTGCGTTGATGATTTTATTTTCTGCCTCAGAAAGCTTTGCGTTCGCAACAGCGAATTGCTTTTTAAGCTCTTCTATCTCTGCAATCTGATTATTTATCACCACATTCTGAGAAGCGCAGACCTCATTTACATCGGGCGCCTTTTCATTTTTATCAAACGCCTCTAAAATAGCCTTAAGTGCGGTGCTTTGGCAGCTTTTATCAAACTTGTAGTTTGTGTCAAGTAGTCCCGTAGCCTTTTTGTTTGAAATGAGCATATAGGGCGTCGGGTCAACGCTCTTATTGTCAATGCGCATTTCGACATGCACGTGAACTCCGCTTGAGTTACCGCTCGTTCCCATAGTGCCGAGCTTTGTTGTTCGAGAAACGACATCTCCCTTTTTAACCTTAACGCTGTTTTCGACCATATGGCAGGTTATAATACGTATTCTCTCAAACCCCGTAGGTTTTATTGAAACATATCTACCCCACCCCTTTTCATCCCAGCCTACTGCTGTAACTGTGCCGTCACAGATGGCATAAAGCGGCCTTTGAGCCGCAGTAATATCAACGCCTTTGTGTCCGTTTGCCCAGTAGCTTCCTTGCTGACCAAAGGTTGCAGTCACATTGAATTTGCCGTTTACGGGCAGATTGGTAACATATGCTGCCATTATATCTCCACCCCATCACTGCCGTCGCTACCGAAGATTTCGGTAGCGACGCTTTTCTTTTTTGATGTCAGCGTTTTTATTAGGTCATAAATATAATTACTGCCGCGAGAAACCAAAATTCCCGTTATAATGCTGCCCACATACGCAACAGGGCTCTTAACCCCGACAAGCGCAGGAATGTCAAGACCGTAAAGCAGACAAATTGCAACACTCAAAACTACCGCAGCAATCATCTGCCACTGAATATTCTTTTCAATTACCAGCGTCTTTGTGTATGTAATAACTGCTTCAATAAGTATTGACATAACTATAATTGAATACATTTCCATCATTTTCCCTCCTGATTACACTACTAACTATATGTTTTTCAGCCTTTCATTATGAGAGCAAGGATTGCCGCGCAGGCCGCGCTGACAATCGCAGTCAGCGCACTTCCTGCCGCAAGCTTTTTGTAGTGCCTGTAGCTGTCCGCAGGCTCATTTTCAACCGCCGAGAGTCTGCTTCCCATATCATCTACCTTTAAGTCAATTGATTCGGTTTTTATCGCTATTTTCTCAACTGCTGCAGTAAGTCTACGAATATCCTTGACCTCATCCTTTATTTCCGAGAGCTGATGAAAAATATTCTTTTCATCAGCCTCTAGACGAGCAAGTCTTTCATGAATTTCCATTTTCCCTTACCTCGCCTTCGTTTGTGCTATCGAGGATATCCTTAGCAACCTTTCTAATCTGTGCGAGTGTTGTCGCGCTCGAAAGTCCCTCAATCAGCGCCGTTACCTTGTCTACCTCTGCTCCCTGTTCGATAGAATCGGTTTCCTCAATAATCTCTTCAACCTCAATCATTTCTCCGTTATGACAAATTCTCACAGTCACACCCCCAAAGCTCTATCGTTGACCCTGCCTTAAGTGTTACATACTTATTGGCATTCGCATCGTAAAAATATATTGTTAAATCTGTTATTGGAGCATTTACATTATTACATATAAAATGCTCTGAAATCCTACTTGAATTACCCACTAAATTTGAATCCGCTTTGTAGAGTCCCTTATAAGCTTCGCTTACTGTAACCCCGCCTATAAAATCCGCCTTTATAACGCCCGTAGCACCAATATATGTCGCCCCAAAGCCTAATGTTTGATGACACAAATATCGCTTTTTATCGTCGGTAGCTACTCTGAGGCTCAAGCCTTTCGTGGATGCGGTATCAAAATCGGGAATAATGTTAAACCCCAGAAGAAGAGAATTCAATGAAAACGGGGCGCCATCACTGTCTACATTGAGCGAAATAGAAGAGGCAGCCTCGGGCAACGTTATTTTGTTAATTAATTTATGTTTGTTTACAATTATCAAGCGCGGCGATAAGGCAATTTTATTGCCGTTTATAAAAGCCATAATTAATTTCCCTCCTTATATGATACCTCGTACATTTGTAAAAGTAACATCAGCATCTGCAGTCTCTATTGCAAGTATTCCTGTGTTTTTATCAAGAGAAGCCGTAAATGAACAGAAATCATTTTGCCCATAATAAAAAATATGGTCATACCAAGGCTCGCCGTCCAGCGCAGGAGATGTTCGCGCACAGGTAAGAACTGCGCTTGGGAAGGAACCATTGTGCGGATTATCAACATCAAACGCAACCAACGCGTAGTTCTGCAGCTCCTTCATATTTTTTGTCCAGCTACCCCAGCCTTGTGCCTCAACTGATAACTTACCGGGGTTAAAAACTCTTCCAATTTCCTTTAAGCTTGAAACATCTTTCACTACCGCATCAAGCTTTGTGTCAAACTCCTTTTGGAGAGCCGCCACAATTTCATCTATGTCATCCTCATCTGTAATAATATGAAGGCGATTCTCTACAAGTTTATCAGGGCATGCCTCGTATTCAGCCCGAGTTCCTACCCAAAAGCTGAATTTTTCACCTTCATTCATTTCTTTCAGGCTTTCAATATAGCCGCCTGCCTCAACCTCTTCTCTAACTGCGTTTGCATTAATTGCAGCCATCTTTGCGTTTTCGGTAGCAGCGGCTGCTTTATCGGTAAGGCCCTGCAGCTCATCTCTGAGTTCTATCGTATGGCAAGCAGCATCCTCTACCTCCTTTGCCTTTTCCGACGCCTCAGCAACTGCCTGCCATGCCTCGTTTTCAGCCGCCTGAGCACTCTCTGCTGCTGCCTGAGCATTTTCTGCCGCCCCTAAGGCACTCTCTGCTGAACCAATCGCCGTTGCCGCCGCCGCTACAAGAACATTTTTTGTTGCCTCCTCATAGGCGACGGTATCATCAATACTCTCTCCTACAACAAAGGTTTCACAGTAGCTCTGCCAGACAGGAGCAGAAACGCCCTTAATTACCGCAGGAACAATGAGGTCACTATCAGACAAGCCTGCAAGGTCGTTTTTATCAAAATAATTCGTAGCCGCAAAAATAATCTGTACTGACAGTTCCCCTGCTTTTTTTAGGTTGGCGGCGCTGAGGTTCCAGGTAAGAATAATATTATCCCCGATGATTTCCTTTTTCAGCATCTGGTCATAAGCCTCCTGACCGCTGCCCGCAGGGTCTATTTTTATCCATGCAACCATATCGGAAAGATCAAATCCGTTCTGTATCCTGTTGAGAACAAATTTTCTCTGAGCGCTGCTGACATCACCCTCTGCTCCTATGAGCCTGTCCTCAGGGAAAAGCACCATATGCTTGTTTTTTATTTCTATCACGCTTTTTCATCCCCCTTTTTAAGATTGTTTTTGCGCTTTTTTAAAAGATATGCCGCAGCCCTTTGAGCAATCGGAGATTTTAGAGCAGGTACATTACTTCCCCTTCCCTCTGTGCGACGCACTGCTGCCTTCTTTCTTTCAAGCTTATTTATCTGAGATATCAGCTCTTTATAAAAAGAGCTATCGTAAAGCTGTTTTTTTGCCATTTTATTTCTCCTTTATCTATCTTCGAGTGCCTTTATACACTGTTCAAAATCCGAAAGAATAAAAATAAGGTCACGCTTTAGACGCTCAATAGCCTCTTCGCAAATGCGGATTTTCTCATCATTGGATTTTCCTTCCGAAAAATTTATAGGGGTAAACTCAACTATACTCTGTTTCATTTAATCTTTCCTCCCAAAGAGAAAACCCGGCTTAAATAATGAATCTGAGCCTCGCCTTTTCCACATATTTTTATGCGTATACTCTCAAAATCCCTATTACCTAGAGGAATACAAACAGCACCGTTTGATTGTGGCAACAACGCCCTTACAAGTTCAAACTCTCCGCCGTCATAGGCAACATAAACACAAACCCTTGACCTAATCGACTGCACAAGATAGAAATCAATGCTGGCCGACCTCTTTTTAAGCGGGCAGTAGTAATGAATGTCCTGTGTTACAATCTCCCAATCAAAGCTTGCACCGTCATTGCTGACAGGGTCGTCATTATAGTTTTTTTCAAGCTCCCAAACACCGTCATCGGTAGCGAAATAGGTTTTTCCATACATAGAGGCTCCGCTTTTTCCCTCAAAATCATCCTCTCTCGCCCATAGGCCTGTTTCAGTATTGTAGGTGTAAAATGAGTTTGACTCTGCCGACTTATAACATACATATAAGGTACGTCCGCTTCCGCTAAGGGCGGCACTGTATATGCCTGCATCTGTTGTAGGAATACTACAAAGCGCATCAGAAATAAGGGCAGGGACTGTGCCTGTGTATTTCATAACGCCCTCTTTTGAAACAAAGAAAAGTTTTCCGTCTACCTCGCAGAGCGCAAAACGACTGATACAACCGACATCGGCTATCTTTACAAGATTAAACTGGTCGGGATTGTTTCCGTAAAGCTCATACATCTCGTCCGCCGTAAAAAAGATGGCTCGGTTTTTATATGTAGTGCAGGCGGTAAAATTGGACTTAGTTTCAAAGTTTTCAAAATATGCCCTTCTTGTTCTGTCTTCATACTCAACAGTAGAATCCCATACATAAATATCTCCGTATGCACAGCCCCTCAATTGATTCCTGCGGCAGCCAATAACTCTGCCTGCATAAACAGTTACATCTACAAGGTCAGGCGCCTCATATCGTGATGCAAAACTCATCCCTGCTGGAGTAGCATATATCATATTTCTGCTGTGTGACTCTGTTTTAAGGTTAAAAAGACAAATCATTTTACCAAACACACACATCAGGGATGTTACAAGCTCATCATCCTCTGATGTGAAAACATGAGTAAGTGATGAGAAATCATCTCCACAGTAAAAACGGGTTTTTCCGTTAAGTGCGGTTGTCATATATGCCCTATCAAAACAGAAAATTCCCGTAATCTTTTCTCCTTCAGCAGGGGTAAACAACTTTTTTCTGCCTTTGCGCGTTGAAAGAACGGGCAGGTCGCGCACCGACATATTTTTGGTGTGAAAAAGCGTGTTTTCTCCCGCTCCTACCCTCTTGTCAAGTCCCTCAAAGGCTGAAATAGTAAAGGTGTTTTTTGTAATTGGTGTTAACTTCGGTAAATCAAGCATCTATCCTACCTCCCGTCACCAGATATTTATAAACGTTCCTGCGCCGCTGAAAGCACCGCCGTCTCTTGAAATAAGCTCCTTAAGCGCCGCTGCATATAGCGCGCTGTAATTGTTAAGCCGCTCAATGTCATCAGAAAGCAGAGCCTCGCGCGAGAGTATATGATAAATATATATCTCGCAAAACTCATCATCTAAAATCAGCGGCCTTTCTGTGTAGTCACTTTGGGTAAACGGCTTTGAAAGCACAATATACTCAATAGCCACCTCTCCGCCGCCATGGGAAAACTCAAAAACAATGTCATTCCCCTCGCCCCTGTACCCACAAGGCTGCTGCAAGCTGCTTTTTCTAAGCTCGCTGCCGCCAAAAGAGACTCGCAGCACAAGCTCTGCAGCAAAATCAAGAGTAATTCTGCTCTCATCTTTTTTAACGTGCCTTTTTATTATGTCTGTTTTTCTTAAGACATCCTTAGAAAGCCGCGCCTCGAGAGCATTTATCATAAAAAGTACTCTCTCATCTTTAAGAGAGCACCCGAATTCTTCGCGTAGTCTTTCTATTAACTGCTTGGGCGTTGTCATATCTGCCCTCGCTCCTTTCATTATCAGTTGTGCACAGAGTCAATGTACTTTTGTGCCTCCCGCTCCTGCATTGCCGCGTCCTCAAGAGCGTTCTTTACGCAGGGCGGCACCATAACCTCAACTCCGCGCTTTATAATATAGTTTTTTCCGTTGACTATAACGGTTACATCGTCTACATACTTGTGTCCGTCAAAAAACAGCTTAAGGCTGACCTTTTCATTGTTTTCCTTATTCTTTAATGCCATTTTATATCCTCCTCTTTTTTAGGCGGGTGCGGACTTTTTTGTCCGCACCCGAAATAAAGCTTATTCGCTCAGTGTGCTTGCAGTTTCAACACGAACCATAAAGGGCTGGGAAAGAATAGCAGCAGTTTTAACTGCTTTCCAGCCAACAGTTGCGCGCTGGTCAAGGGGGTCACCCGAACCTGCTGAGCCAAGCTGCTTAATAATGGTCTTAAGACCGCCTCCCTCAACCTCGGTGATACCATAGGCATCTGCTCCAAGGAACAGGGTGGAATAAACATCAATACCCTCAGCACCGCTCTCACCGGGGAAGATAACTGCGCCTGCAGCAGCGCTTGCTACTGCAACGTCGCTATCAACAGTGATGCTGTTTGCGTTTGCTGCGGTAACGGTGTAGCGAGTCCCACCGATAATAACCTTTCTACCGACAAGATCTTCAGAAACACTCTCGTTTACAGTGATGGTTTTGCCTGCAGAGGAGAGCGCGGTTTTTACAGTGAGATTTCTGCTCTCAGAGGAGAGGTCCTCAGCGTGAAAAACCTTGGCTTCGGTGGTTTCGATAAAGCGGCAGCCAAAAATTCTGCCAATTTCGCCCTCATACCAGTCTTTAGGATTGTAATCCTTAACGCTCTGCCACTCGCTGTCGTTCATAAGGTCATATGCAACATTAGAGTGAATGATTGCAACATAGTCACCGTTAATTTTCTTGGCAAGCCCTTTTTTAAGGGTGTTAACTGCCTTTTTAACAGCGGCAACAGTCATAATGTTTTCAGCGTTAAGCTCGTGACGTGCGTTTACATCGCCCTCTGCATACTGAACATTGGTGCCTGCATTGATGACCTCTCTTGTAACGGTGTCAAGAGTTCTGCCTGCCTGATCACCTAAAATAACAGTTGCCTCAAGAATGTTGTTGTCAACTGCGGTGAGGTCAAGCATATCGGAAACGGTGACATAGTCGCCATACTGATTTACAGTTGCCGAAAGCTTTGACCAGTCAAGCTTTTTACCATCGGGAGTTACACCCTCGGTAAGAGCAGTTGTAGCCTTGGGGAATGGATTTAATCTGCGGAATTCAATGGTTTTTCCGCCGTTTTTGGGGATAGAGCGCTTCTGACCGAAACGGTCGTGTACTAAAAGCGGCTCTGCATTACGGATAAGTTCGGTGTCGTAGTATGTTTTCATCTCGACACTGCTTATTTCCTGATTTTCTCCGCTCTGGGAGGTGATGTTAGTGTTAAGTTCTGCCATTTAAAATTTCTCCTTTTCTTTGTTAGAAGGTAACGCGTTCACCGCGCCTTACCCTCTCTCTTATTTGTGCGCGCTGTTCGTCGCTTAAATTTCTCGGGTCAAGTGTCGCCGAAAAGCTGCCATATCCGGATATAGCCTCCTCATCGGGACGAAGACCGCGAAGTCGGATTTCGCGGATAACCTCGGAGCGCACCCTCTGCTTCTCGCTTTCTAAAAGCGCAGGGAGATTTAGAGCGTCCAAAGCCTCTCTTACGGAAAATCCGTTTTCAAGGAGCGCTAAAAAGCGCTCGTTTGAAATAAGGTCATCTGACCTTTGCATGCCGTAAAGTTTGTTTGTCTCGGCAAGACTATTTAGCTCACTTTCAAGAGCCTGTGCAAGCTGAGCCTGTAAATCGCAAGACTCGCCCGAATTTTCGGCAGCGTTTTCATCTGCCTCCTGCGCGTTTTCATCACTACTTAGAAGAACCTCAAGCTCCTCTAACGAAGAGGCTCCCAAATGCGCCTGAGCGGACTTAAGAATAGGCCTTAGGCGCGAAAGCTCCTCACTTTGCGCACGCGCCTTGGAAAGACGCTTGCCGAGTGCCTTGTCAAGACACTCCTGAAACTCCTCCTGTGTTCTGAAAACACGAAACACCTCCTGCTCGCAGTCATCCGACTCCTTGGGCGTCCCCAAAGAGTCAGCGCCGACATCTGTGTCGAGAGCGGGGTTATCTATTTGTAAAAGATTATTTTCCTGCATAGCTTTCTCCTTATTTCATTTCCTCAATACTTCTTATAATGCTCTGCTTGTTATCAAGAATCATAGCACTAAGCGCTGCAACGGTAGCCTCGCGCCTATCTTTATCAAAAGCACCCTCTCTGTAAAGCTCTAATATAAGCTCGTTGTGAGAAATAGCGTCAAATGCGCTCTTTTTCTGCGCCGCAACCTCGATATCAAAAACCGCTGCGCTAAGCTCCGAGCACTCCTTTCCGCCAATCGAAAGGTAACCTACACTGCCACCCTCACCTGTTATACGAAAGGTTCTCTGCTCACTGTAAAACTGCGAAACCAGTTCAATTACCATATAAACAACCTCAGCAAAGGCTCTGTATGAGCTTTCGATAGAATCGCGGGTCAGCTTGCTTCCTGCCTGCTGCAGAGCCGATATCGCAGCATACGCAGTAACACCCTTGTTGGTGTCTCCCTGAGAAAAATCTCGATTACCAATTATCTCTTTAAGCTCGTTTATCTTGTTTTCACGGCAGGAAATAACCGTCTGCGATGGCGGATTTGCCTGCAAGGGACGAATAGAGCTATCATCAACATTTCTGTCGCACTCAATAAAATCAACCGAAAGGTCGGAGAGCTTTTGCGGGTCTATTCCCCCATCGCGCTTTACTAGAAACCTCTGGCGCGATGAAATGAGAGCGTTTCTTTCAATCAGATATTCAAGCTTGTCAATCTGTGCCTGAGCGTTTTTACCGATGTCAATCATTCCCATTCCAAAAGGAGAACCCTCAACGGGAATCATTGTGTCAATTACAAATGGATACATTCCGTGATTGTAAATGCCGCTCTCACAGAGATTCGGGTCTGTTTTGGTGCTGTAAACTGCCTTTTCGCCAATAATCTTTGTAAGGTGAACGACATTTTTTCCGCTACTGTTTTTGCACTTCTCATAGCAATCGATAATAAGCGCCTTGCCGCTTGTATCCTGGGTGCCGAAATAGCTTTTAAGGCTCATTGTCTGTCCGCTCTTTTTAAGGTCGGCAGCAGGATAACGGCTTTTTGCTGCCCCTGCATCGCACAGCGAAAGAACAAAGATATACTTGCTGTCCTGAATAGTGCTGATGTAAGGCTCGCAGTAAAAACGTAAAAGGTCGATTTTACAAATTGAAATATCTCCGAGACCATTTTCGAGGGTGTTATCCCAGAAAACTCCGTAAACACCGCTTCCCTGCTTTAACTTGTACCACCACATATCAGAATAAACCGAGCGAAATCCATTCTTTTCTAAGATAAGCGGCACGACCTTGGAAAGCTCCTTTGCCTTTTCTCTGTCACCCTCCTCGCGCTCTAAGAGTAGCGGATGAGGATAGTTTTCCATAGCCTCGGCATGCCTGTGCCAGATGCCGTTCAAGAGATATGAGCCGGCAGGTCTGAATCCCTCTTTGGCCTTGTCGCTGCCTGAAATGTACTTCCAATGCTCCCCCTTAAACCAGTTTTCATTTTCAATAATGTTTCTGTCGGTGCTTTCTTTTGCATCACGGTAGGCTTTAAAAGCCTCTAGCATACAAGCGGTTTCCTCCTTTGAAAGAGCCGCCGCGCCGCCTGCTTTGTCAAAAAAACTGTGTCCTGCAAATGCTAATTTTGTTTTCATTTTCTCTCTCCTTTTTAAAATGCATATGGATTTGTAACCTTCTCACGAGCATAAAGCTCAAGCGGGTCAAAATCAGGTGTGTTGCTTTTTTGTTTTACTCTCTGCACACTTATGGGACGGTACATACACATATACCGCGTTTCATCATATATGTGGTCCTCACCTTGAGTGTTAATGTCCTCTACCTTAACTAAATCATAGGTCAGTGCAGGGAGTGTTCTTATAAAATCACGGCAGGTTGAAAAAACATACATCATAGGAATACCGCGCTCATCAAAGGCAAGCCGATGATGTATCTGCATTTTACCTGCTATGCGCTCGTTATCACCGCCCTCAAAATAAATTCCCTGCCGCTCAAGAATTGCCGCAATACATCCGTCACTGCCGCGGCTCTCATCAAATATAGACGGGTCGGCAATACCTATAATCCGCCTGCCCTTTTCATATCTGTCCTCATACTTTCTGATAAGCTCGGCAACCTCATGCGGTGGCAACTTCATTCCTGCATTTGGATGCAGCGTCAGGCCCGTAGCGCAATCCTTGGGGCTTCCGTAGATCTCGGCATACCTATATAGCCTTCCCTCCTTATCCTGCGCCCAATATCCCACCGAAAAGGGACGGCTGTACCCCCAGTCCATACTGCGATAACGCTGCCAATCATCAGGGATAACAAATGGGTCTATAACGTGGGTAAACTGTCTGTCCCGATAGTGTGCAGGGTCATTTACAAACTCACTGAAAACCTGCCCGTCAAACACATTCCAGTCACCGAGCAAAAGTGCCTTTCTCAGCGCAGGCGGCTTCTGCTCAAGCTCAATTATGTAGTCCTGCGATAAATGCGGATTGTCGGTTGCATAGGCAGGAATGTACTGCCTTGTAATGCAGCTTGTCTTGCCGAGCACCTGCGAATGAATTTCCAAGGTGTGCACCGCAAATGGTGTCTTTCCGTCAATGAACATTGCTTTTACCCAGCCGTGCCCCACCCCACCGGGATTTGTAGTCAGCCTGATTTTCGGTCTGATTTTAAGCCGCTCAGGCACTCGCAGTCGCGTTTTTAAATAGTCATATATCTCCTGCGTAAAATGCGTCAGCTCGTCGATATAAAGCCTGTGCATTTCGCAGCCCTGATATTTTATTGCGTCCTGCATATTGCGGCAAAACCGAAAATGCAGAGTAGAGCCGTTTTTAAGGCGCATATCGTGGTTTGTTTTTGAATAGGTATAAAGCTCGGCAGGAACACAGCGCAGAGCCTCTGCAATGAGGGTTGCCTCAAGCTCAGGATAACTGCGGCGAAAAAGATAGCTGTCAATTCCGTCGTGCTCCAGCGCGTCTATCACCGCCTCCATAACTATTGCCCTGCTTTTTCCGCCGCCTGCCGCTCCGCCATATAGCACCTCATCGGCGCCCGATGCATGAAACATTGCCTGCTTTTCTGTCGGGGTGTAGTCAAGCGAAAAAATCACTCTGCCTCATCTCCCGACCGCGGAACATTGTGGGTTACAATTATAGTTCCGCTCTCACCGCCCGCATCCTTCTTTCCGAATTTTTCAACCAGTGTTCCGAGAGCAGAAGCAATCTGATTTATCGGCGCACCCTCAAGCTTTTCAGGCCGCGATAGCTCCTTCATATAAAGCCGAATGAGCTTCTCCGCTCTTGCGCGGTTCTTTTCAATAAGGTCTTTCTCTTTTTTCTCCATTTCCTCACCGCCCTCAGTAGCCTTTCATCATATTGACCGAGTCCCACATATCATCTATCTCCTGATTTAAAAGCGCGATTCTTATGTACAGCTCGTCTCTGTGTCCGCCATCTAAGCAGTAAAGCTCACGCGTAAGCTCGTCCACCCTCTTTTCGAGAACTCTTATCTGGGTTTTGTACTGCTCTATCAGCGCGTTCATATCACTCATTTTTTCGCCTCCTTGCGTTTCGCTCAATTCAATCTTATCCCATAAAAGTTTTCTATAGTGGATGTTCTTGAAAAATTGCACCCCAAAACTTGCCACAAGGCCGCATTTATGCTATAATTTTGTTACTTTAAAAAAGGAGGGAAAGAGATGCGCGAAATCACAGTTAACAAAAACGATGCCAATGTGCGCCTTGATAAATTTTTAAATAAAACCCTCCCTAAAATGCCGCTTTCTCTGCTTCAGAAATCCATTCGCAAGGGAAGAGTGCGCATAAACGGCAAAAAGACTACCGACGGCCGCTATATCCTCTCCCTCGGTGACACCCTCTCCCTTTATATAAACGACGAATTTTTCGAGAAAGAGCCATCAAAAATGGATTTTCTTCTCGCAAAAAACACCCTCGATATTGTATACGAGGATGAAAATATACTTCTTTTAAATAAAGGCGCAGGTCTTGCCGTTCACGACTATGAGGGCGGCGGAGTTGACACACTTATAAACAGAGTTCTGCGCTACCTTTTTGAGAAAAATGAGTACGATGCGGAAAACGAAAATTCCTTTGTTCCTGCGCTCTGCAATCGCATTGACAGAAACACCTGCGGCATTGTTATCGCCGCTAAAAATGCTATGGCTCTGCGCATTATGAACGAGCAGATAAAGCAGCATAGGGTTATAAAAAAATATCTCTGCCTTTGCCACGGCACTCCAAACCCAAAAGAAGCAGAGCTTACCCTGTACCTTAAAAAGCTTGAGGATAAGAAAATTTCTCTTGTAAGCGAAAGGAAAATTCCCGACTATAAAACCGCAATAACCTACTATAAAACGCTTGACACAAAAAATAGTATGTCACTTGTGGAAATAACCCTAAAAACTGGCAGAACACATCAGATAAGAGCCTCGATGGCGCACATTGGCTGCGCCCTTGTAGGTGATGGAAAGTACGGCAGACAGTCAGGCGAGGATAGCCGCCTCGGCTTTCCCTATCAGGCGCTGTGCTCCTACTATGTCGGCTTTGATTTTGAAAATGCAGGCGAGCTTTCCTATTTAGACGGCAAATCCTTTACCATCTCAGATATATGGTTTAAAGAAAAATTTAAGTAAGGTGACAAAAATGCACGGTCTTGGCACAATAATCAATGCAGCCGCCATAATTCTCTGCGGCGCTATCGGCCTTTTTATAAAAAGGGGACTCAGCCAAAAGCTAATCGACTCTGTAACGCGCGCCATCGGAATTGCCGTTATGTTTATAGGTATAAGCGGCGCACTTTCGGGACTTTTAAGGGCAAACACCAACGGCTCTCTTGAAACTCAGGGCACAATGCTTTTAATAATCTCTCTTATACTCGGAACATTCTTAGGAGAACTTTTAAAAATCGAGGACAGACTTGAAGCCGTCGGCGAAAAACTTAAAAAAGCCGTCAAGGCAGGCAGCGGCGGAAACTTTGTTGAGGGCTTTGTTACCACCACCCTTATTTTCTGCGTCGGAGCTATGGCTATTGTCGGCTCTCTTAATGATGGGCTTACGGGCGACTTCAGTATGCTCACCGCAAAATCAGTGCTCGACGGCATTATGGCTCTCATCACTGCCTCAACAATGGGCGTCGGCGTTCTCTTCTCGGCTATACCGGTTTTAATCTATCAGGGCGCAATAACCCTGCTTTCCGAGTTTATTTCCCCCATTTTAAGCGCAGAGCTTATCGCAAACCTTTCATATGTCGGCTCGGCGCTCATCTTCGGCATAGGTGTAAACCTTGTTTTTGGCAAAAAAATAAAGACGGGGAATATGCTCCCCGCCCTTTTAGTCCCCATTACATATGAAATCTTTACAAAGCTAATTCTCCCACTATTCTAAAAGTAAAAAGGGGGCGATTTTAAAAAATCGCCCCCTTTTTTTAATTCATTTACTACTTAAAAATACTTTTTAAAATATGCGCTGCTGCTCTTTAAAAGCAAGCTGCCGCCGAGATAGCAGGCAACAAGCTCACCCGCCGCAACATAGGCGCAGCTTAAAAGCATCGAGAGCGGCGAGGTGTTTCCAAGCACCAAAACCGCCACCTCAACTCCGATTATA
>JAZOOR010000064.1:0-34498 GCA_045655125.1 Oscillospiraceae bacterium | reverse complement strand
GGTAGATGAACATATCTACTTTGATGTGAATGTTCAGGACCTACCCAAAACCGCCAGAACCACCGCAACCTATCCAGAGATTAAAGCATACGTCAAAGATAAATACGGTTTGAATGTTACCTCTCTCAACATCGCACAGGTGAAAGAGAAACACGGTTTTGAGAAAAGGGAAAACTACAACAAGGGCAAAGACGGTCACAGAGTGCCAAACTGCCCGCCAGAAAAAGAGAAAGCAATCGAAGATGCTTTTAAGCACTTTGGAATGCTCTAAATTGGCCCAGAATCGCTTTTAAGTGGTTGGGTGGTGTAATTCCATACAAGGAACAAAACACCGCTTAAAATTGGTCCTATAAGGAAATAAAAAATGCTATGAGGAATTTTCCTCATAGCATTTTTGCCTTATAAATCGAATGAACCTTTGAAAACGGATTGATGATGGAATTTAAGGTATTCAATTCGCTTATCATCCATCGGAATCGCATTGTAGAAAGTATTGTTTTTTAACCCTATCTGTTTCCAAGTATAAGGTGAAATGAACTCGGACAGAATGACGTGTCTATCTTCGGTTATCGTAATAAATCCACGGTCAAAGAGTTTATCAAACATCGGGGAAAGCATATATCCGTTGTAGGGGTCTGTTTTTTCGGTATCGTTTGATGCAGCCCAAGGTTTGATATGGGATGCAATCAGTAATCTTTCATCGCCAATCATTGTAAAAGGACAATAACGGCATTGTTCCAGTAATTGCTCACGGTATTTACCTTGACCCTCTCTTGCTTGTCGGATGTTCTTGTCTTTCTCTGCATCCTTTTTATCCTTGGGAGTTTCAACAGGTTCAACCTTGTCTTTGCCTTTGCCGTATGTAAAAACCAAGGGTTCGCTTTTCCGTTGCCATATAGCATCAAAATCAACAAACAGTTTCCAGTAGAAAAGCGGTGCGGTTTCTTGACCAACCTTTTCTACATAGATATAACTGACCAACGGCAGAGCAATTTTTCTAATAATTTGATAACCTGCATCCGTTGAATTGATATAACCTCTCGGACCTGCAATTTGATGCTGGTCTTCGATGTCAAAGAAAATCACATCATCCAGTTGTTCAATCATCGCCAAGCGCTCAACCCATAAAACAGGAAAATTCTCTTTACGTGCATAATTTTGCGATGGTTCGTAATACTCGTTTTTTATGGCTTGCATATATGCCAAAAGGTCGGATTTAAGCAAAAAGCATTTTGCTTTGAACTTTTCACCACCATAAAAAGCACGCATTTCATCCTTGGATGCGATGTATAATTTTGCTTCGCCGTGACCGTGACCGAGTTTATTTGTTCCAGTAACAATACAATCGGGAACGGTCATCATTGTTTGAAAAACAGATAATGTTTTGAGTTTTTCGCCGTTTATAATCATTGTTCACACTCTCCGTATTGTGTTATATCCATCTGTTTAAGTATCGCAATAAGAACATCAACAACAATACTGTTGCCGGTTTGCTGATACATAGAGGTGTCGGACACAACAATTTTGAATGAATCCTTAAAACCCATAAGTCTTAAACATTCTCTCGGAGTGAGTTTTCTAATTCTGCCTTTATGGGTAACATAGTTGTCAACACCTGCTCGGTGCATTTTGTGCATTGTTTGGAGCAAAGGTCTTGCAACATCAAGGTCGGTTTTGGTGGATGTGCGGAAATTCTTTGTACCACCTGCCAAAACATATTTTGCAACCTTTTCGGACAGATAGTATTTTTCCTCTACATCCTTAACATCAAAGATAAACTCATCGAATCCTTCTTCGTATGGTTCATCGGATGCAATGGGATGGAAAACAAAATCACCGTGCCAGTTAAATTGTTGGTTTCTCTTTTGACAGAGAGCAACATCACCATTGATTTGTGTGTAGCACTTTTCACGGTTCTTTGAACTGGTAACAAATTTGATGCCTTTTTCTTTAAGGAAATATTTTGTGTCAACAAAATCCTCTAAAAAGTCATACATCCGATATTCCAGTTCAATCGGTGCAGGAAAACTAAATTCTGTGGGTTTCTTAAACCCTAAACAGAACAATCTTTCACGATTCTGCGGTATGCCGTAATCTCTACTATTCAATACACGGAAATGCACATCATAACCGAGTTCTTCAAATATATCGTGAATAACGTGCCAAGTTCTACCGCTATCGTGATTCAAGATACCCTTAACATTCTCAAATATAAATACTTTCGGTTCACACTCCTTGATAACACGTGCAAACTCATAGAACAATGTTCCTCTTGCATCTTCAAAACCTAATCTTTTGCCAACCATTGAGAACGCTTGACAAGGAGCACCGCCAACAATAAAATCAACCTTGCCCTTGTATTTGGTAGCATCAAATTCTCGAACATCGGTGAACCAATCTTCTTCGGTTATCTCATAATTGGCAAAATAACTCTGTTTGCACTTATCTTCAATATCACCTGCAAACACGATTTTATGTTTCAATTTCAACCGTTGGAAAGCATGCTCAATAGCACCAATACCACTAAACAATGTGCCAAGTCTTACGGTGTTGTTGGGAAAAGAAAACTCTTTATCTTTCCAACTATCAGCAGACAACACCTCTTCAGCAAGAGTGGAATCAACAACTTTTGATGCTCTTGCCTTAACGGTTGCTTTGACAGTATTTATTTTTTCGGATTCTTCAAAGATGCTCTTTTCAACATCTGTCATCTTCTTTTTCGCCACAACACAAACTCCTTATACAAACATTTATATAAGTACAATCCAACTTGCACACATTCAAAATAGCATAAATAGACATTATCTATTATAGCACAAGTCAATCATTCGTTCAAGCCA
This sequence comes from Oscillospiraceae bacterium, assembly GCA_045655125.1. Classification (GTDB taxonomy): domain Bacteria; phylum Bacillota; class Clostridia; order Oscillospirales; family Ruminococcaceae; genus SIG578. The sequence continues at coordinate 31,658 of JAZOOR010000064.1, read as the reverse complement.
TAACGAAAAAGTTTTACAAAAAAGGACAAAAGAAAAGATATGCAGAGATTTTCTGCATATCTCAAATGTTTATTTTTTAGTAAAATCGTAATATCCTTTAACTAAGGTTGTGTCGCCTGTTTCCTGTACGAAGGATGTGTTACCAATTAGTGAGAAATAGGTTTTGGGAGTATTTACAAAAATTGAATTCATGCTTCCGCAATGTGTAAAATCACCTAAACCAGTATCATAAATACCAACTTCACACGCACTACCAGTAGAAGTCTTTACTATAAATGAACGTGCGGTTTGATTTTCACTATTGCTATTTTCAGAAATATTATATTCTGTATCTGATGCACCACCAATATATTTGATAGTCTTAAATCCGCCGTTCATAAGTTGTAGACCATAATATCTTGTTCGGTCAATCTTTTCGAGGGCAGTATGAGTGATACTCGTTTCAATACGACAACCTTTTATAGTCATTACGACATCCTCTTTCATAACCTCTCTGCCATCACCAGTGGATTTTGTCGTGTTATATGCTTGTACATAGTTTGTCCATTTCAAAACTACATTGTTGCAATATGTTTCATCTGTTACTACTTTTCCATCTGCCAAAACCTCAAAACTATCGTTACGTGCAGTTATCGCACCACCTGTACCAAGGTTGTTTGTTCGGTGGTTTCCACCAGTGAAATAAGCGGCATCTGGATTATCGCCATCGCCATTTTCAACCGCTTTTACAATATGTGGACCGGTCATATCACCTACAGCGAAGATAAATCTTTCAGTTGCTAATGTGGTATTGGGTTCTACCACTTTATTTGAAACAGTGTATACCTCTCTGAAATCTGGAAGATTATTTCCTCCACCTTTTCCAAAGACAAAAATAATGTCATTATCTTTATCATATGTGGTTCTAATTGTTGCCATTGAACCATTTACACTTACATAATAATTCTTTTGACCATCAGGATTAAAGGTCTTGCCAACATATTGTTCTAGTGCAGGATTTACAGATGTACATACACGAATATAACCATCACATGGTACAACAAAATCTAATATTTGGTTACCAGTCATATCGGGTGAATAAGGTAAAATTGAATCATAATATTGGTTGTTCGTGTCGCAAACAATTACCGCTGCATATCCAGTATTGTGAACCACTGATGTTGTTAATTTGTATTTTTCACCCTTGGTTACAGACTTATAATAAGTATCATAACCATTAAATGCAACGCCGTAAAATGCTTTAGACCATACAGTGTTTTTATCCACTCCATCAAATTCAACTGTCTTTGTTTCGTAGAACCCACTCGATGCATCTACACCAACACTCTCTAAAGCCTTGAGATTTGTGTCAAAAAGTCCTTGTGTTGTAGTTGCAACTGCATCTTTTATGTAATTACCAAATGGTGTTGATAATGCTATCATAACAGATAACACCAATACCGCAATTACTATCCATCCGTAATTGCTTAATGTGTTTTTGTCCATAATTATAGACTCCTTTCAAAATTTAATTAAAATAAGTATGAGAGAAAAGGATTTTCCTCATAACTTTTTTACCATTCAAGAACATCATCGGCGATGCTACCGCCGTTGGTTCTATCATTTCTGCTCAACTCGGCACCCAAAAATGCCTGCCAATCTCTTGCGATTTCTGGTTGAGCTACAAACTTTTCAAGTTTTGCCAGACGGTCCTCCGCCTGTTGTTTTTGCTTTTTGAGATTCTCGATAATTAGACCAGCCGTAGAACCAGATAATCGTTTTTCAAGGTCGGCAATCTCTGTTTTCAACTCCTTGATTCGTTCATCCAGTTTTGCCATCCATTCGTATTTAGTGGTGTGTCGCTTTCGTTCTGGAACTGGTATTCCGTGGTCGGTGCAGTATGCTTTGACATCAGCATATTTTTTGCCGTAACCGGCTTTGATTGCCATATTGCGAATAGCAACGTATTCATTGTATCTGGAATAACCTCTTGCCAGTTTGAACTGCTCCATCGCTTTGGCATACCTGTCTTGCAGTTTGCTTAAATCACCACGACCACCAAGAAAATCCTTGGTTGATAGTTTTCCATCCTTGGTGGTGGAAAGAAAAATCGCATGGATGTGAGGTGTTTCCTCTGTTTCGTGATAATCAATTCTCACAACCGTTGCACCTTTTTCGGCGAACTCTTGTTTTAAGAATGCAAGGTTTGCCCTTCGCCATTCTGCTAAATCAATCTTGCCGTACATATCGGGTGAGAAGGACATAATACATTCAAAGCCGATTGACGCATCTTTTCGTAATGCTCTGGTTGAATGTTTGTTATGTTCGGCAACTTTCTTTCGCAGAAATTTTTTGACATCATCGTATGATGGGAAGGGCGATTTTGTTTTATTGTTTTTGAGATTTTCTGGTCGTGAAATTTCAGCAACTTTTGTGTGTTCGTTTTGGTGTCGGTATGAGCGACCGAGCGAGTTCTTTCCGCTACCTCGTGTAAGTTTCTGCACACGAAATACGGCGAGATTCTTCTCTTTTGGCATAATACAAAACCTCCTCTCATTGAGTCGGATTTGCAAAACCATCTGCGGATGATTTTGTAAATCCTTTTTCCTTGTCTGCATCACTCATCTGCGGATGAGCGATACAAACAAGGTCGCCTCTGTCAAACTCATTGCTTGATGCAATAAGTATGACAGATGCTAAACTCAATAAGAGTATCTTTTGTACTCACTACATTTAAGCGGGCTTAAATGAATGAGCCAAGGCGCTGCCTTGGAACCGGTCAAGGTCTGCGACCTTAACAATCCGCTCCTGTGAAAGATAGTGTATACACCATCTGCGGATGTTGAAACACTCTCTTTCAGTAAGGGCAATTCTGCCCTTATAGGTCGCCCTTGTAAGTTAAGGGCAAAATGCCCTTAACGGTCGCCCTTATGATTTGCCCTTATTGAGTAAGGGCAAATCTCATACTTTTGTTATACGTAAAACATCAAAGGACAGGTTGAGACCTGCCCTTGCTTTTGCCCTTATGATGTAAGGGCAATTTTCTATAACAAAGTAAGGGCAAGGATGCCCTTATTACGAAAGGAGGATTTTTTCCTATGAGTCAAAAATCTCACAAAACGGATGTGCGAATCTACATCACGGATGAACACAAAGCATACCTCAAAACGATTGCTGACAGTAAAGGAACATCGGTCAACCGCTTGATACTTGAACTGATTGAAAAGAAATATCCACTCACCAAAAAAGCAAAGGTTATGCACAAAGCAGAGCAACCACCAAAACCAGAAACACCACCTTCAGCTCAAGAATCTACATCAAGCGAACCAGACCGCAAACAAAAAGAAAAGCGACTTGTCGAGGTCAACACCGTTCTCAAAAGAGCATACAACGGCGACACTCTACCAAACGGCGAATACCACCGCTTGAAACAGGAACAGGCAGAACTCCGTGCGGAACTCGGTCATAACTAAAACCTCAAATCCGATTTCTTTTTCAAAAGAAATAAGCGGAACAACGGAATGTGCCTATCCAACATCAAGTACGGTACCGCAAGCCGCCCGATTCGTAGTCGGGCGGAAAACATACATCCACTCACCAGAAAAAACACCTGCATCCGTGCAGGTGCTTTTTTCGTTATAGAGGTGAGTGGCAATATGCAATCATCCGCTTTTTCACATCGCATCAGCGATGCCAAAAGAAAAGGCGACCATTCTCAAATGGTCGCCACCAGAAAACACAAACACGAATCGCCTTCACCAAAATACAAAAACATTTGGAACATCTGCAGTATAGCACACCGCCATCAAACAAACATAATACCAGAATAAGAACTTTTACTCATATCTTTTTTGCGGTAATTTTCGCCCGCCGTTACAACGAAAATTACCTGCTCATTTACTCGGAACCGCTTTAACGGTTCCAAACGTATGTTACTACTTGAGTATAAGAAGAGAGGAACAAAAACGAAAAAATGCCAAATTCCCTTACAGATACAGGGAAAAACGGCATTTTCAATGGTGACAAATATGTCATAGGATGGTGACAGATTTGTCAGTATTTGGTGCAATAAAATGCACCAAATTAAAAACAAACCTATCATATTTACCTTGCAAATAAAAAGACCATCAAACGATGGTCAGAAAGGGGTAGAACTATGATAAAAGTTGAAAAAGGTATTTCTGTAAATACATCAACTGGTGAGGTTTGCGATGTTTATATCGAAAAAGAGGTTAGCAGCCAAAACTTTTGGAAAATCTGGTTAGGCGATATTCTAACAGTTTTGGGTATTATTTCAAACAGTAAGCAGTTGGATGTTGTGCTTTATATTATGGAAAACATAAGACCGAGCGACAATCTTTTTGTTGGTAGTTATGATAAAATCGCTACTGGTTCAAATGTATCAAAAAGAACCGTAATAAGAACGATGCAGAAATTACTTGAAACCGAGTTTTTGAAAAAGGTTCAAAACGGTGTTTATGCAGTAAATGCCAAATACATCGTTAAAGGTAACGAGAACAAACGCAGAATGATTATTGACTACCAGAACACACTTGAACCTTACAATAAGAATGACAAATCCGCAGACCTTAACGATGATACGGATGCAGAATAACAAAAAAGGTATGAGGGAATTTCCTTCATACCTTTTTTACTGCAGAACTGGCTGAAAAATCCACCCCAGCGAGAATTGTTGCTTAAAATTTACAATTTCGCCTTGCAAAAATCACCTACACAGTTTATAATATACACGATGCTTACAGTAACACAAAGGTCGGAAAGTTGGTGTTTGTTTGGAACAGTTAGAAAAAGCATACATTTACACAAGAGTTTCAACAACAATGCAGGTGGAGGGTTTTTCACTTTCTGCTCAAAAAGAAGATATTACAAAATTCGCAAATGCGATTGGTATTCAAATTGTTGGTGAGTTTTGCGATGATGGTAAATCCGGTAAAAGCGATGACAGACCGGATTTTCAACGGATGATGGATGCCATCAAGACAAACAAAGATGGTGTTTCGTATGTAATTGTTTTCAAACTATCCAGATTCGCCCGTAATGCTGCTGACACCGTTAAAAACTTACAGTTGATGCAAGATTACGGTGTAAACCTTATCTGCATTAAGGAATCGCTGAACAGTTCCACACAAATGGGCAAAATGATGGTTATGATTATGAGTTCCGTTGCCGAAATGGAACTTGAAAACATCCACGCTCAAACAATGGCAGGTCGCCAACAGAAAGCAAGGGAAGGCAAGTGGAACGGCGGTTTTGCTCCATACGGTTACACCATCAATAACGGTGTGCTGGAAATCGCAGAGAGCGAGGCGAAAACCGTTCGCTATATCTTTGATTTGTTTGTCAATGAACATCTGGGTGTAATGGGTGTTGCCAAGCGACTTAATGCGGAAGGTGTTAAAAAGGTTGTACGGCAAAATGGCAAACACGATTACTTTACCGCCGATTTTATCAAGAAGATACTTGACAACCCTGTTTATATGGGTAAAATTGCTTATGGTCGCCGTAAAACTGAAAAGATTAAAGGCGAACACGGAAGAACCAGAGTTGTTACCGAAAAGGATGAAAACAACATTATTCTGGTTGATGGCTTGCATCAAGCGATTGTTACAGAGGAACTCTGGAACAAAGCACACTCCAAACGAGTTTACACAGGCAAACGAAAAGAAAAACTGGAACAGGAACACCAGTACATTTTATCTGGTTTGGTGAAATGCCCATCCTGTAACCAGTCTATGTACGGAGTGCCGAATCGCAAAAAGAAACCAGATGGCACATACTACAAAATTTCCTATGCCTATAAATGCAGACAGACACGGAACACAAACGGAGTGCCGTGTTCGTGTGCTAAACAATATAACTGCAAAGAACTGGATGAAGAATTTATCAATGCCATCAAACTTTGTTTATTGACCCCCGACATCATAGATAGTGTTATGGAACGAATAAACAGAGAATTTGATATGAGTGAGCTTGAAACCAAACTCGGTGAGCTCACCGCAAGGCAGAGAGAACTTTCACTCATACAGAAAAAATACGAACAGGCACAACGGAGCATAGATATTACCGATAAACACTATGACCGCAAATTTGAATCTTATGCCCGACAGTTAGAAGAAATCTACGAGCAGTTGGATGAGGTTGAAACCCTTATCTATGCCACACAAATGAAAATCAACAATGCAACCGCAACCAAGAAAAGCAAGGAAGATGCCATCAATCTTATAATGGCATTCGGTATGGATTTTGAAAACCTTTCACCCCTTGCACAGAAACAGTTTGCAAATATGCTTGTTGATAGCATTGAGATTTTCCCAACCAAACGAGAAATGGGATACCTCAAAGCGATTCATTTCAAAATCCCTGTTCTCCGTGATTACGGCGATTTTACCGATGTAATGACCATTTGGGATTATTACCCCGACATACTGGATGAAGATGGTAATTTCAACGGTTACAGCCCAGAGGATGATTTACCAGATAGAGATATGCTCAAAGAGAGAGCAGATGCTGATGGTAACATCCCAGTTGTTGAGGAATACGGCGAAGAAGAAAAACTCCGTCTGTTGCGGTTGCGATTAGCAAGAATCAACATTCTGCGAAAGGAACAAAACCTCCCCGAACTGACCGAGGAGGAGTTCTTGGCTAATTGCCGACCTAAAAAAATTACAGACGAAACAGTCTGCTTGCTGTCAAAAAAATAAATCATAGCTGAGTATGAAAGGGTATATGCAATATGAGTAAGGTTGCGGTTATATGGTCAAGCCCAAACATAGATGGATTAACGGCTTCTGCCAAAAATCATTTTATAAAGGGCATCACGAAAGCAGGGACACACATTGAGGAAATTCATATAAACCAAAGAAAACTCGAACATTGCAGAGCCTGCCATAACGGGTGGGGTTCATGTAATAAGGACGGTGCCTGTGTTATTCATGATGATTTTGCGGACATATATAAATCGCTTTCAGATTCGGATGGAATAGTATGGATAAGCGCGGTTTATTGGTCTGATATGACGGAATGTTTTAAGGCTTTCCTAGACAGATTGCGCAGATGTGATGCTACAAATAATCACTTCTTGGCAGATAAGAAATGCATTCTTATTGCGTGTGCAGGAGGTAGCGGACGTGGAACGCTGGATTGTCTTGAGCAGTTTGAAAAAAGTCTTGCACATATGGGAATGAGAGTGTGCGATCGGATTTCAGTTGTTCGGTACAATAAAGATTACATTCTACCTGCACTGGAAAATGCGGGAAAAAAATATGCTGATTTTCTCGACGATCAGGTTTAATATCTATTGTTAAGACAGCGCGTCAAAAAGCCCTTGAGCATAATGCTCAAGGGCTTTAGGTTTTATGTTGTTAAGCAAAATTTGAAAACATATCAAGACCTGTAAGAATTCCTGCTTTAACCAAAAGAGAAAGCAGCAGCATAATAACACCGCTTGTGATAACTCCAAGCGCAATAGCCGGTATTGCTTTTTTAAGTCGCATACGAAGTATAGCGGCAATCAGTGAGCCCGTCCATGCTCCCGTTCCGGGCAGAGGAATGGCAACAAAAATGAAAAGTCCCCAAAATTCTGCCTTTCCAAGTGTGTGAGCTTTTCTGTCTGCTCGGTCAATAATTTTTTTAAAAAAAGGTCCGATTTTCTTGATTTTGGAAAGCTGAGTTAAAATGTATTTTCCAAAAAGAATGACAAACGGTACAGGTATAATGTTTCCTATAACGCTTATAACGTAGCACAGGGGGAGAGAAAGTCCCCAACCCACACCAATAGGAATAGCTCCTCGAAGCTCTATAATAGGAACCATTGAAACAAGAAATAATAATAGGTATTTTTTAAACACCTTATCAACTCCTAAACACAAATGCGTATATATTATAATTTATTTTATATTATTTGTAAAGTAATTAGTAAAAAAGGCTTTGAAAAAACAGTTTTATTTGATATAATAAAAAATAAGAATATTCTTGGAGGTTAAAATAAATGAAAAAAGCACTCAGTTTAATATTGATTCTTTGTATTATTGTTTTGTTTTGTCTGTCGTCATGCGCAAAAAAGGACAAAAATGATATAGCATCGGTATCATCTGATGTTTCATACAAGGAATCTTCTTCGGGAATATCAAAAACAGAGGATAGCGGGGAATTTACATTTGCCTTTGACCCTTATGTGCTACCCGTTGAGGTTAAATATGCACTTAAAGATACTACCCCCTACAACAAATTTGTAAATGCGGTTTTAGAAGCAAAGGAATCTGCACCGCTGCCTTCAAGAGAATATTACGATATAATAAGGTTTGCAATAGGAGAGAATTTCCCGTTTTCAGCTCTTATCTCAAATTGTCGATATGATAGTGTAAATAACAGAGTGTTAATATCATATGAATTCTCTAAAACTCATAGTGAAAAAATAGGTGAGTTTAAAAAAGCAGTACAGGAAATTTTCAATACATGTGTGAAAAATACTGATGATGATGCAATAGCAGCAATTTCATTATACTCATACCTTGCTAAAAATATTGATATTAAAGCAGATAATACAGTTATTGCTAAAGAGCCTGATGATACCGCTTCATCAGAAATATCCTCAAGTGAACAATACAGCACACAGAATGATAATACTGAAATAAAAGCTGATATTTACAGCACCCTTATGGATAAGAAGGGTACAGCCTCATCGGTATCATCGCTTTATAATTTCCTTCTTATGCAGCTTGGAATTGAATGTAAAACAGTCAGCAGCTGGAATGTTAATAGCTACAAAACCTGGAATATGATTAAGCTTGATTCCAAGTGGTATCACTGTGATATCGCATCAGAGCAGAGAGAAACCGAGGGAGATGGACTTAAATATTTCGGAATGACCGAGCAAAAGGTCACTGAGAATACAGGTCTTGAGGATATTTACACAGGACAGTCGAGCTGGTTTACAGATAAGCTTCCCAAGTCAAACTCTAATCGCTTTAAGGATTTTGCTAATATTGTAAGCTGGGAAATTAACACGAATAGGGATGGACTTGTAGCCTATTCAGACGAATTCAGCCGTTTTTCGTGGAATATCAAAGATTAACAAAATTTATGCTAAAGAAATAAAAGGTTAAAAATTTGTTCACGAAGTTAAGTTATAATTATATGTGATAATATAATTGGGAGTTGAACACAATGACACAAAATACAATCCTTGTTGTTGATGATGACAAAAATATATGTGAACTTCTTCGCCTTTATTTAGAGAAGGAAGGGTATGCGGTTACTCTTGCATTTGATGGTCAGGATGGACTTTTAAAATTTCGAGAAAATGACCCCGACCTTATACTTCTGGATGTAATGATGCCTAATATGGATGGTTGGCAGGTTTGCAGGGAAATTCGCAAAACCTCACAATGTCCTATAATTATGCTGAGTGCAAAGAGTGAAACTATTGATAAGGTTCTTGGTCTTGAACTCGGTGCCGACGATTATGTGGTAAAGCCTTTTGATTCTAAAGAGGTTGTCGCCAGAATTAAGGCAATTCTTCGCAGAACAACCCTTTCTTCTGAAACTGAGAATTCAAATAAAAAAATTGTTTTGTTTAATAAGCTTTCTATAAATCTTGAGAGCTATGAATTAAAGGTGGATGGTAAAACAGTAGATACTCCCCCCAAGGAGCTTGAACTGCTTTTTCACCTTGCAAGCAATCCCAACCGCGTATATACACGCGACCAGCTTCTTGATGAGGTTTGGGGATTTGAATATTTCGGAGATTCAAGAACGGTAGATGTACATGTCAAGAGACTTCGCGAAAAGCTTGAGGGCGTTTGCGAGGATTGGTGTCTTAAAACCGTTTGGGGCGTTGGATATAAATTTGAAGTAAAGGGAATTGAGTAGGGCAGTATGAGAAGAAGCCTGTTTGTAAAGTATTTCACAGTTTGCTCTGTTGTAATATTGTCAAGCTTTGTCTTTCTTGGGACTATTTTCAGCGTTCTCCTTTCTCGCTATTTGCGAACGGAACGCCAGCAAATGCTTTCGGAAAATGTTGCAAAAGCAGTGTCTTTTACAGTATTTAATTACGAAACAAATAATAGTACCTACCTTGAAACGAGGTCGCTCCGCCAATTTTATTCTTCAATGGCTGATACGGTAAACGGTGTAATGTTTTTTACGGATATTGAGGGAAAAACTCTTCTTTGCACCGATGATGGCACTTGTATTCATAAAGAAAAAAGTATTCCTAAGTCGATACTTTCTATAATGGACGGGTCAACAGAATACGAGGAATACGGCAGACTTGGCGGAATGTATTCAACATTTAACTATTCTGTCGGACGCGCGATTAAGACAAGCGGCAACGGAGATATAATTGGATATGTATTTGCATCAACATCGGCCGATGCAATAGGAGCGCTGCTTTCGGATATAGTAAAGATGTTTCTGATTGCGGCTATTATTTCAATACTTATGTCAAGTGTTGTTATATATATATTAACGAGTATGCTTTCGCGCCCTCTTCGTCAGATGAGCGCTGCCGCTAAATCCTTTGGCAGGGGAGATTTCTCTACAAGAATATCCTATCATAGCATGGATGAGGTCGGAGAGCTTGCCCTTTCCTTTAACCAGATGGCAGATTCACTATCGGAGCTTGAAGCTATGAGAAAGAATTTTGTTGCCAATGTTTCTCACGAGCTCAAAACACCTATGACCACTATAGGCGGATTTATTGATGGTATTCTAGATGGAACAATCCCTAAAGATCAGCAGGGACATTATCTCAGAATTGTTTCGGATGAGGTTGAACGCCTTTCAAGGCTTGTAAAGGCTATGCTTAGTGTTGCAAAGATTGAGAGCGGAGAAACCAAACTCAATGCCGATGTATTTAATATTAATGATATAATTTTTACAGCTCTTTTCAGCTTTGAAAAGAAAATTGAGGATAAGAAAATCGATGTCAGAGGCCTCTCCAAAATGGATAAAATAATGATTTGGGGAGATAGGGACCTTATACATCAGGTTTTATACAACCTTATTGATAACGCTGTTAAGTTTTGCAATGAAGAGGGATATCTTGAGTTTATTTCAAAACAAGAAAACGGAAAATGCTATATTAGTGTAAAAAACAGCGGAAACGGTCTTTCAAAAGAAGAAATCAACCACGTATTTGATAGATTTTACAAGACCGATAAATCCCGAGGTCTTGATAAAAATGGTGTTGGATTAGGACTTCACATCGTGAAAACAATTCTTGATATGCACGGCGGAGATATCACTGTCGGAAGCGTGCAGGGAGAATACACTGAATTTATAATCGGTCTTCCGATTTATACAGAACAGACTAATCATAATACCGCTGAACGCAGATTTCTAAAAAAATAATTTGCAAGTTTAATATGTTTTTAACCTTTATTTTTAATATGTTCATATTTTTAATTTACAATATAAATAGTAAGCTAAGGAGGATATTATATGACGGACGATAATATTTTTAATAATGAAAATCATAATGAAAATTCACTAGGTGAAGCACAGGAGGCTCCTGAAACACGCGGGAACGCCGTTTCTTCTGATAATTATGAGGTACAGACCACTCATAGTGCATACGAGGAAAATGGCTATAATGCGCAGCAGAGCACCCCTAACAGCTCGCAAGGAACATATTATAGCTACACTCCTAATCCGCATAGCTACACGGGGCAGTATAATAACGGACAGCAATATTATCAGCAAGGTTATTATAATAATGTAAGTCCTCAGCCGCAGCAGAATAAGAAAAAGCGCGGTCTGAAAATAACTCTTTCTATTGCGGGTGTTTTAGCAATACTAACCCTTATATGCCTTGTTGGATATTGGACAATCAGCGAGGGATATAAAATTATAGTTGGAAAACACAATTTTTCTTCTACATCATCCAAAGATGGTTCGGCAGAAAGCAGCTCGTATGACCAGCTTATAGTATATAAAAAACCTGATGGCTCTGATGAATATACAGTTAACAGCGACGGAACAATGAGCGCCGCATCTGTAATTGATAAGGTAAGACCTTCTATTGTAGGTATTGTTCAGTATGTTAATACAAACAATCAGATTCCTGTAATGAACGGTCAGGGCTCGGGAATTATTATCAGTGAAGATGGTTATATCATTACAAATGCTCACGTTGTAGATGGAGCTGCTATGATAACAGTTGTTCTTGACAATGATGAGGAGTACCGCGCTACTGTTAAAGGTATTGATAATCAATCAGACCTTGCAGTTCTTAAGATTGAAGCAAAGGGACTTAAAGCTGCGGAGCTTGGTGATTCTTCTGAAACTGTTGTTGGTGAGAGCGTTATTGCCATCGGAAATCCCGGCGGTTTAGATTTGGCGGGAAGCTGCACCGGCGGTATGGTTTCGGGTCTTAACAGAACAATATCGAGTGATGATACCGGATATGCAATGAACTACATTCAGACAGATGCCGCTATAAACCCTGGAAATTCGGGAGGGGCGCTCGTTAATATGTATGGTCAGGTAATAGGCATCAACTCGGCTAAGGTCAGCGCAGATGGCTATGAGGGACTTGGATTTGCCATCCCTGTAAATGAGGCGCTTCCTATTGTAGGGGACCTTCGTAATTACGGATATGTAAAGAACAGAGCAAGAATTGGAATTACCTTCCAGCTTATTACAGAGGCGGTTTCACAGTATTACAATAACTCCATTCCTGCAGGTCTCTTAATTACAGAGATTGATAAAAACTGCGATATCGCTACAAAGGGTGTGCAGACTCAGGATATAATTACTCAGATAGATGGTAAGGATGTTACCTCAACGGGAGTAGTTTATTCCATATTACAGAGCAAAAAACCGGGTGATAAAATTCATCTTAAGGTGTATCGTATAGGTGCAAGGGTTACAAGCTCAAAGACATTTGAGGTCGATGTTATTCTTGCAGAGGATAAAGGTCAGTAATATTAAAACCCCGACTTTTGTCGGGGTTTAATTTTATGTTGTTGACTAAATCCAAAAAATATGTTTGAATAATTATAGAAAAAGTGTGCGGAGAATAAATATGACAGAAAAAGAGATATTAAATCATATTAAAGCTGACAATATAAATTTAATGCTGTTTGATAGTGTGGGGTCTACTAATGACTTGCTTCGCGAAATGGCAAAAAAGGATAAACCCGAGGGTACTGTTGTTATAGCAAATGAGCAAACGGCGGGCAAGGGAAGACGTGGAAGAAACTTTTTTTCACCGTCTGGCAGCGGCATATATATGAGTATTCTTTTACGTCCTCAGATGCAAGTTAGTGACAGTCTTTATGTAACAACTGCTGCCGCTGTGGCTGTAAGCAGAGCTATCGAAAAGGTTTGCGGTGTCAAAACATCTATAAAATGGGTGAATGATATTTATATTGATGACAGAAAAGTGTGCGGTATATTAGCAGAGGCCGCCACTGTGCCTAAAAGCCCAATGGCGCAGTACATCATATTGGGAATAGGAGTAAACCTTTATCTGCCCAAAAACGGATTTCCGAGCGAAATATCCTCAATAGCCTCGTCTGTAATTAAGGAAAATAGAAAAGATGAGGAGCAACGAGCAAAACTTGCCGCTCAGATAATAAATGATTTTTTTGAGATTTACCCATCTTTATCAAATGACGAAATTTTTAGTGAATATAAAAGTAAGCTTTTTCTTTTGGGAAAGAAAGTCAGAGTGATTTCGGGGACAGAAGAATATGAGGCAGAGGTGCTTGATATTGATAGTGAATATCGACTTTGTGTAAAGAAACAAGACGGAACAACCACCTTTCTTGATTCAGGGGAAGTCAGCACAAAGATATCTTGACAATTCAGATTGCTTGTTATATGATTTAGCTGTAATTTAAGTGTAAAGAGGTAACACAATGTATAAATTTGATGCAAAGCACGCGACAGAGCAGTGCGTAAATTGGATAAAAGAATGGTTTGAACAAAACGGAAAGGGCTGCAATGCAGTTCTGGGTGTTTCGGGAGGAAAGGATAGCTCAGTTGTTGCTGCTCTGTGCGCCAGAGCGCTTGGTAATGACCATGTTATCGGAGTTCTAATGCCCAAGGGTGAGCAGTTTGATATTGACTATTCTATCGAGCTTTGTGAGTTTCTTGATATTAAGTATTTCACTGTAAATATCGGCGAGGCGGTAGAGAGTATATATAAGGCTATCGGAAATTCTTTTGAAATTACAAATCAGACACGCTTTAATCTTCCGCCCAGAATAAGAATGTCTGTTGTGTATGCCGTTGCACAGTCAAATAATGGGCGTGTCGCCAATACTTGCAATCTTTCTGAGGACTGGGTTGGCTATTCTACACGTTACGGAGATAGTGTCGGCGATTTCAGCCCGCTTTCCTGCTTTACTGTTGCCGAGGTTAAGGCTATAGGAAGAGAGCTTGGACTACCCGAAAAATTCGTTGAAAAGCCGCCTATTGACGGGCTTTGCGGTAAAACGGATGAAGATAATCTTGGTTTTACATATGCTACTCTTGATGCCTATATCAGAGAGGGAATTGAACCCGAAACCGAAATAAAAAACAGAATTGATACAATGCACAAAAATAATCTTTTTAAATTAAGCTATATGCCTTGCTTTGCGTATGACAGTGAAAAATAAATTATGGACTGACTCTCTTGTATAAAAGAGGGTTGGTCCTCTTTTTGTTTTTTAATTATAAAAGGGTAGTAAAACTAAAAACTTTTGTATATTTTCAATAAAAATTCAATGTAAAATAAAAACCTATTGTTTTTGCATAAAAAAACAAGTATAATATTTTTGTGAAAAATAAACTGCTAATAAGTTAGCAGTATTACATAAAACAGGTCCTTGATTTTATTTTAGTAGTGCAAAAGCACAATAATAAGGAGGATAAAATGACTATACTAAATCTGTTTACTTTATGTGGCGGACTTGCGTTTTTTCTTTACGGAATGAATGTTATGTCCAACGGTCTTGAAAGACTTTCAGGCGGTAAATTAGAAAGCGTTTTAAGAAGCGCGACCTCAAACCCTGTTAAGAGCTTACTCTTGGGTGCGGGAATAACCATTGCTATACAATCTTCTTCAGCAATGACCGTTATGCTCGTTGGTCTTGTTAACTCAGGAATTATGCAGCTTTCCCAAACCGTTGGAGTTATAATGGGTTCCAATGTTGGAACAACACTCACAGCATGGATTTTAGCCAGTGCCGGAATTGAATCCGATAACATTTTTATAAACCTTTTAAAGCCCAGTAGCTTTTCGCCCGTACTCGCTCTTGTAGGTATTGGCTTTATTATGATGGCAAAAAGTGACAAAAAGAAGAACCTTGGCAATATTTTTGTCGGTTTTGCTGTTTTGATGTTCGGCATGGAGCTTATGCAGGATTCTGTAAGTCCTCTTGCTGATTCACCTGAATTCTCAGAAATATTGACTGCATTTAAAAACCCCATCATCGGTGTATTGGTTGGAGCGGTATTTACAGGAATCATTCAGAGCTCAGCAGCTTCTGTTGGTATTTTGCAGTCCCTTTCTATGAATGGTCTAATTACATATTCTATGGCAATTCCCATTATTATGGGTCAAAATATCGGAACTTGTGTAACAGCCCTTATTTCAAGTATTGGCGTTAACAGAAATGCGAGACGTGTTTCCGTTGTTCATATTTCATTTAACCTTATTGGTACTATTGTATTTATGACAGCATTTTACGGTGCTGATGCAATCTTCAAGTTTGCATTTTCAGACCAGATTATCAATCCCTTTATGATAGCGGTGTTTCACAGTATATTTAATGTGGCTACCACAGTTTTCCTTCTTCCTTTCTCAAAGATGCTTGTACGCATTGCAGAAAAGGTTGTTCCTAATAAAGAGAGCACAGAAGAGTATGCATTTCTTGATGAGCGTCTTTTAAATACTCCTTCATTTGCTGTTACAGAATGTTTGAATCTTACTGTTAAAATGGCACAGACTGCTAAGAGTACCATATGCAATGCCCTTGATCTTCTTTGGAAATTTGATCAGAAAAAATCTGATAGCATAAACGAGAGTGAAGATTCACTCGATGTTTTCGAGGACAAGCTTGGAAGTATTCTTGTTAAAATATCAACCAAGGATATTTCGACCGTAGATAGTAACAAGGTATCTATGATGCTTCATACCATAGGAGATTTTGAGAGAATTGGTGACCACGCTCTTAATATAGTAAACACCGCTAAAGAGATTAACGAGAAAAAAGTTGTGTTTTCTAAAGAAGCGCAGAAACAAATGGATGTTGCTGTTGCGGCTTTAAAAGAAATTCTTAATATAACATTTACTGCTTTTGAAGAAAATGATATTGAAAAGGCTAAAAATGTAGAGCCTCTCGAACAGGTTATTGATGGTATCGCTGCAAAAATCAAGTCCGACCATATTACAAGACTTCAGAAAGGTGATTGTACTATAGAGTACGGATTTATACTTTCCGATATCTTAAACAACATTGAACGTGTTTCTGACCACTGCTCCAATATTGCGGTTGCTATGATTGAGGTATCTCAGAATAGCTTTGATACTCACCAGTATCTTAACGCAGTAAAACTTATGGATAATGAAAACTTCAAAGAAAAATTTGTAGAGTATAGTAGCAAATATTCGCTCTGATAATTAAAATTAAACGCCCCGAAGATTATGCTTCGGGGCGTTTTTTATTTGTACTGACGTTTTATAAGAGGGGAGAGGTAAATAGGGTTTACGGGGATTTCAACCTCATCTCCAACCTCAATATCCCCAAGATTTTGAGCATTAAGAATAAGGTTTGTCATTCCGATTCTGCCCAGTGATACAGCGCTTTTTCCATTAACCTTGCATACAAGCGGGGTAGGACGGAATAAGAGCTTTGAATCATTAAAGCCATATCTTAATATATCAATAAATCTGAATGTGTCATTCGCTTTTGTTACCGCAACACCATCGGCATACCCTACATTAACACAGATGATTTTTTGTTCAGACTTTGTCTTAAACAATGCCGCGTAGCCAATATTATGTCCCTTTGGTAGTATGCGCACATCTACAATTTGACCGTAAAGTTTTCCAACTTTACAGAGGTTTGTTTCCCCGCAAAGTGAATTTACTCGTCCAATAAGAGCAGAACCTGCTCTAACTGCAGTTAAATGCATCTGCGGAAAGCGGAATATTGCGGTAGAATTGCAGATATGGCGAATGGGGAATTTTATGCCCAAACCTTCAAGCTCATTTATAAGAGAGGTAAAAATATCAAACTGCTTAAGTGATGGCTCTGCCTTTTTGTTAAATGCAGAGTGCAGGTGGGTGAAAATTCCCTCAGCCTTTATATTTGCAAGTGAACAGACCTTTTGTATTTCATCTGTTTGCGAGGGTAAAAAACCATATCTTCCCATCCCTGTGTCAATCTTTATGTGTAAAAGGCTCTCTTTATTAAGACTCTCAGATATTTCAGAAATAAGTTGCGCGTTTTTAAGTGAATCGACCGAAAGGATGATGTCTGCCGAAGCCGCCATTTCAATATCAGCCTTTATATGACAAGGTGTAAGAAGAAGGACCTCAGCATCAGAAAAATTTTCCTTTAAAATCAGAGCATCATCAAGAGAGGTGACCGAAAAGTGTCTTATACCATAGTTATAAAGCTCATTTGCAAAGGGGATAAACCCCATTCCATAAGCGTTTCCTTTTAAAACGGCATAAATTCTCGCGCCGTTTGTCTTTTCTTTTAAAACGGCGATGTTATTTTCAATATCTCGGCGCTCGATAATAAACTTCTTTTCCATTTTAAATGTTCCTTTATATTAGTCGTGCTTTTTCTTTCCTCTGTTTTTAATTCGATATAAAGTGCGGGTGCAGAGAGATATAATATGTCTTGCTTTTTGCATTGATTTGTATACAAAAGGCTTGGTTACAAGCTCAAATTCACCAATGAATTCGGTAAGCTCTCCCGAAAAACCTTTTTTAAATTTGTATAAGCCGTATAGTGGGTTTTCAGGAGTAAGGTCACCCGAAACACCTCTGAAATCATACATGTCGCAGCCCGTGTCAACAGCCCAGCGAATCATTTCAAGCTGCAAAAGGTAGTTTGGCATAACGTTTCTATAGGCATTTGATGAAGCGCCATATAAATACCACACCTTGTTTCCATACCTGATTGCAAGTGTTCCTGCAATAGGCTTGTCCTCATAATATGCCATATAAAGACGGGCGTTTTCTCCCATACAATCGAGCATATTTTCAAAATATGAGAGTGGACGGGTTACAAAGTTATCCCTCATACCCGTTTCAAGCATTATTTCATAGAAGGTTTTTGCTGCCTCTTTTCCTTCAATTTTAACCTCGACCCCGTTTTTCAGCGCGACGCGGATGTTGTAGCGTGTTTTGCTGTGAAAAGCTGCCATGAGGTCATCAATAGATTTGTTTTTGACATCAAGTCTGAAAACGAAACGAGGCTGTGTACCTTCAAAATTCTTGCCATTTTTACCCTTGAATCCCGCGCTGTTAAGCACATCAATATAGTCGGTTTCTTCGGACTTAACATCGGGGTCAACAATAATAACACAGGCATTATGCTTTTTGCCAAGCTCTTTTGCGTCAGCGATAAGGGTGTTTAATAGCTGGGTGTCGTGTGTATCACAAACAGGACCTCGGGGAGCATACATAATATTAAATTTGGTATAGGGCAGACGGCGAATTAGAAAAGCAATGGAACCGATAATCTCGCCATCACTGTTTCTTTCGAGCGCAACCTCATATTTCCAGTTGCCTTTAAGCTCCGCCCACTGAGGAGACTGCATAAAATGCCCCTTGGGATGATTTTTAAGAAATTCCTCGTATTCTGCCCGAGTTTTAGATGTCACAAGTTCCAATTTAATTTCCTCCGAGTTTTGTTTCTTTTAAGTTCAGATAATCACAAATGATTTTTGCCTCATTAAAGTCGTGTTTTACGCCTTCAATTTCCTGATACATTTCGTGACCTTTTCCTGCAATCAGAATAATATCTCCTGCCTGTGCGTTGTCAATAGCATAGTGTATTGCATCAACGCGATCAACGATAGAGACATATTCTCCGTCTGTTTTATTCATTCCAACCAAAATATCATCAATGATATCCTGAGGCTTTTCAAAACGGGCATTGTCGGATGTGAGAATACTTAAATCAGCATATTTTCCCGCGATTTCACCCATTTCAAAACGACGCATTTTTGGTCTGTTTCCGCCACATCCAAAGAGGCATACAATCCTTGTGGGATTATACTGTCTTATTGTTTTAAGAATTGTTTCAAGACTTACGGCATTATGTGCGTAGTCAATAACTATAGAGTAATCTTTTGTATCGCCAACAAGCTCCATTCGTCCCTTTACAAAAATATTTGAAAAAGCAGAGGTGATAATCTGTGTATCTATTCCAAGCTTAAGCGCAACCGAAATAACCGCAAGACAGTTGTAAACCGTAAACTCGCCGGGAACATTTGCCTTAACAGAGAAATTGCGGTTTTGAGTGTGACACTCAAATGAAACGCCAAGCTGTTTTCCGTCGCGGTAAAGAGCGATGTTGTCAGCAGAAATATCTGAGCTTGTTTTTATTCCAAAAGTCGAAATGGGGCAGAGAGCATTTTTTGTTATTTCGTTAAAATGCTTGTCGTCAGCGTTTGCAATTCCGAATTTGGATTGATTCCATAAAAGCGCTTTACAGCTTAAATAATGCTCAAAGCTGTCGTGCTCGCCCTTTCCGATGTGGTCGGGAGAAAGGTTTGTAAATACTCCTATGTTAAAACAAATTCCGCAAACGCGATGCATCATAAGTCCCTGAGATGAAACCTCCATTATGACGTGGGTGCAGCCCGCTTTTTGCATTTCATAAAGATAGCGGTAAGTTTCGTAAGACTCGGGAGTGGTGTTTAACGAGGCAAATTCCTTGTCCTTATAGAAAATTCCGGTAGTTCCGATAGTGCCTGCATTATATCCAGCAGCATCAAGAACGGTTTTTAAAATACAGGTGATGCTGGATTTACCCTTGGTGCCTGTTATTCCTATCATAACCATTTTTGACGAGGGGTCACCGAAAAAGTTTTTGGAAAGAAGTGCAAGGGCAATGCGGCAGTTTTTAACCTGAATAACTGTTATATTCTCCTTAGAAGGCAGAGAAATGGGGTGCTCGACAACAAAAACACGAGTCCCTTTTTCAAATGCAGAGCTCACATAATCGTGTCCGTCTACGTTTGTTCCAACCATCGCTACAAACAGCTTGCCGCTGTCAGCTTTTCGTGAGTCATAGCACAAATCGGAAATATCGTGGTCAAGATTTCCGCAAAGCAAGGTGTATTCTATTTTTTTAAGAAGCAGACTTAACTTCATAATTCACCTCGAATATATAAAAGTAATATTATATTATTCAGATATTTAATATATTATATCACAGTAAAATGATAGTTTCAATGAAAAATTGAATTAAAAATAACAAATAACCCACACCGCTGTAATATCGGTGTGGGTATCTTTGCAGAGCAGTAAAATTTAGAGCGGCTTAACATCAACAGCACGAAGTTTTGCGCTGTTTTTGGGATCCACCTCAGTATCAAATGTGACTTTCTGTCCTTCGCTGAGTGTCTTGTATCCATCAACCATAATTGCTGAGAAATGTACAAAAACATCATCTCCGCCATTGTCGTCGGCGATAAATCCGTAACCTTTTTCTGCGTTAAACCATTTTACAGTACCGTTGTTCATTTGAGCGATACCTCCCTGAAGATTTTAAATATTCCGGTGCAAACAAAATAAAAAAACTCACAAGCTGCTGTCGGGCCAATTAAAACATGGCCAAGACGGTAAGCCAGTGAGTTCAGTTGGTACATCGCGAATACTATTCATAGTATAACGGCTTTTATATGAAATGTCAAGCAAAAAAACGCAAGTTTTGTTGACCGCGCGCAAAACTAGTGATATAATGTTTAAAGAATTATAGGAAGGAAAACAGATATGTTTATTGATACTGCAAAGATTTATATAAAAGCGGGCAACGGAGGAAACGGAGCAGTTTCGTTTCATCGTGAAAAATATGTTGCAAACGGAGGGCCAGACGGTGGCGACGGCGGCAGAGGTGGAGATATCATTTTTGTTGCTGACCGAAATCTTAATACACTGATGGACTTTCGTTACAAGCGTAAGTTTATAGCCGAAAACGGAGAAAACGGCAGAGGAAAACGTAGCAGCGGAAAGTCGGGTGGAAACCTTGTGATAAAGGTTCCGTTTGGAACTGTTATTACAGAGAGCGAAAGCGGAAGAGTTCTTGCAGATGTTTCGGATGAAGAGCCTGTTGTTCTTTTAAAGGGCGGCAGAGGTGGATTTGGAAACTCTCATTTTGCCACACCTACCCGCCAGATTCCTCGTTTTGCAAAAAGCGGAACTCCCGGCGAAGAAATGGAAGTCAATCTTGAGCTTAAGCTTATTGCAGATGTTGGATTGGTAGGATTTCCTAATGTTGGTAAATCTACGCTTATTTCCTGTGTTAGTGCGGCAAAACCTAAAATATCCAACTACCATTTCACAACACTTTCTCCTGTTCTGGGCGTTGTAGGTGCAAGCTCTCAGGACTCATTTGTTATGGCGGACATTCCCGGACTCATTGAGGGTGCTGCACAAGGCATAGGACTTGGACACGACTTTTTAAGACACGTTGAACGCTGCAGACTTCTAGTACACGTTGTTGATGTTTCAGGAAGTGAGGGCAGAGATCCCATTGAGGATTTTAAGCTTATAAATAATGAGCTTTTTGCATATGATGATGAAATGAAAAGTGTTCCTCAGATAGTAGCTGCTAATAAATCCGATATTGCAACCGAGGAACAGTTTAAGGTTTTTGCGGATTTTATAAAAGAGCAGGGATATCCTATTTATAAAATTTCGGCGGCAACTACAATCGGCCTTGAAGAGCTGCTGCACGAAATACGCTCAAAGCTTAAAGAGCTGCCGCCCGTTAAGAAATACGAAACCGAAACAGCTCCTATTGAGGAAGTTTTAAAGAAATCCGACCGCTCGTTTACAATTACGGTTGAAGATGGAGTATACTTTGTTGAGGCTCCTTGGCTTGTTCCGATTTTAAATTCTGTAAATATGGATGACTATGAATCACTTCAGTATTTTCAGCGAGTGCTGAGAACATCGGGAATTATTGACGCTCTACTTGAAAAGGGAATACAAGAGGATGATGTTGTAAGCATTTATGACTTTGAGTTTGAATTTGTAAACTAATGGTAGGGAGGTAAACCTCATTTTAGACGCAAGAGATACAAACATAAAAGCAGAAAACTATAGTCCGTTAACCTTAGCTTTCTTAGGCGATGCTGTTTATGAGCTTGAAGCAAGGTGCCGCCTTTGCAAGAATGGAAGTGCGCCGTCGGGTGTACTGCATAAAAAGGCGGTACATTTTGTGTGCGCGGCATATCAGGCAAAGGCATATGACCTGCTCTCTGAGATTTTAAATGAGGAGGAAATGTCAGTTATGAAACGAGGCAGAAATGCGAACGGCGCCTCGGTTCCTAAAAGCTCCTCGCCGCAGGAATACCGCAAAGCCACAGGTATAGAGACCTTGTTTGGATATCTTTATCTCAAAGGTCAGCAAAAACGGATACAAGAGCTTTTTGATATTATATTAGAAAAAATTGATTGAATTTTTAAAAGTAGAAAAAAAGAAAAAGCCGAGCATATGCTCGGCTTTTTTGCTTGGCTGCGGAACTAGGATTCGAACCCAGACAAACAGAGTCAGAGTCTGTCGTGCTACCCTTACACAATTCCGCAATAGCAACGTTATTTATTATACCCAAAAAAACTCTGTTGTCAATATAATTTTTAAAAAATTACAAATTTTTTCTTTTTTTAATACAAATTGGTAGAGTTACGCAACATAAAAGAAGCATTAAAGCAGGAATTGGGGCGGAAAATACTCCCACTTCAGCAGAGCAAGAGTTGTTTAAAAATGTCTGGGTTGTATTTATAGGAATAATGATTAAAAGCAGAAATGTATAAACAACATTGAGAAATGAATTTAATAGTCTTGATATTATAAAGTTATAGAGTTTAATTCCTGCCTCGCTGCAAATGGCAGCTATCTGAAGAATAACGCATAAGCCGCCCCATCCGCAAATTGCAGAGGCTAAAAGAACATTTGAAAGTGAAAGGTCACGGGCGGTATAGATGCTGCCAACAGTTACTTCAAAAAAACCATAAAATAGTGCGCTAAATGCCGAAAAATCATCGGGAAAAGCAGGCATAAATGAAATAAAAACTGAAAATAAAATCACAAAAGAGCATATCATTGTCAGCGCATTGCAACTGCCCTTTACTGCGTTAACAAGGCTTACTGAAAGCGGCGGATTTGCTGCTGGTGATATAGTTGCCTCATCCTTTATAAGCTTCTTTCCATATACAAAAATGAGTGTAAAAGAACTGAGCAGACTTGAAACAAACATAATTGCCCCAACACTATCGCTCAAAAACATTTTTGAGCCAACAGCGGATACCAGAAAGGACGGACCTGCGTTAGTACAAAAGCATAAAAGAGCTTCTGCGTTTTTGGTAGAAATCTTCCTTTTTTTACATAGGGTTAAAATATTTTTTGCAGCAGACGGGTATCCGCCTATCATTCCAAGCAAAAAAACAGAGCAGTATTTTTTATCTATTCCTGTTATGCGAGATAGTAGCAAAGAGGGGAATTTCAAAAGTCTTTCTGAAATAGAGGATTCGGTGAGAAAAAGAGTTAAAACCATGAAAGGAAAGAGGGACGGAACTATAATTTCAAGGCTGTTTATAATTCCATTATATGCGCCTTGCGCGGAAATATCGGGAAATAGAAGAAAGGATGCCGCGGCAGCAATAAGAATAGGGTATATTATAAGGTTAAGATACCTTTTTGGACTTTTCATTGGTTTTATCCCCCTTTAAGAGAAATTCGCTATATTTATATGCACGCAAGTGTAAATAAATAGCAAAATTTGAGTTTTTTATGCATAGACTATATCAGTTTAAAAGCATGTTTTGGAGGAGTATAAATGAAAAAATCGAAAGTCGATGCATCTGATTATAGAAATGGGAAAAACAAAACAATCCTTACGAATTTTTTAGAAAATCAGACAGATATGCCGCCCATTTCGCTTTCTGATATGCCGTATATTGAAATCAGCGGCAGAAATCATATTGAACTTGATGGACTATATAAAATACTGGAATATAAACCCGAAAGGCTAAAATTAAGATTTAGGCATTGTACCGTGTGTTTTAACGGAGAAAATATGTTCATTCGTAACTTCAGCAATAAAACGGCGATTGTTGAGGGGAAGCTTTCGTCGATAGAATTTGAGTGATCAAGGAGAAATATATGCATATTACAAAATTTCCAAGATATTTGCGTGGAATAATAACCTTTGAAATCAGCGGTGATAAAACAGAAGAATTTTTAAATATATGCTCTAAAAAGGGCTATGATTTATTCCATATCGATACTAATAAGGATAAAACAGTTTTAAGCTGCCTTGTTGTAACCTATAAACAAATTCAAAAAATAAGAATTAAAGGGTTGAAGAGAAAGATCATTAAAAAAAGCGGAGTAAGATTTAAGGTGCATAGATATAGAAAACGCGTAGGGCTTGTGATAGGTTTTGTAATGATGATTACATTACTTATTTTTCTTTCGGGGTATGTGTGGGATATTGACGTAAAAGGCAATTACAGACTTTCTGCGAATGTACTGTTAGAAACCTTGAAACAGTGCGGCTTTTGTGAGGGGAAGAGGAAAAGTGAACTTGATATATCGGAGATAGAAAATCAAATGATGATAAAGCTCCCTGACCTATCTTGGATATCTATAAACCTCGATGGAAGTTATGCACACATTGAGGTAAAAGAACGTACTATGCCGCCGGTAGCTGAGGATACTTCACGCCCGTCTAATCTCGTTGCGTCTATGGATGGACAAATAGTTAAAATGGACATTGTTAAGGGAAAGCCTATTGCAATAGTCGGGAGCGGAGTTGTTAAAGGAGAACTTTTGGTAGCAGGTCTTTATAATGATAAAAAAGATAATATTATAATTGAACACTCTAGCGGAACTGTTTTGGCGAAGGCTGAAATAAAAAAAACATTTGAGTTAGCCTTAAAGAGCGAGCGAGTAGTGGGAACAGAAGAAATTAAGTTCTACTCTCTTGAGGTGTTCTCAAAAGATATTGATTTTTCTTTTGGAAAAAGGCCCAAAAACAATGAGTGGCAGAGAAGTGACGAGAGAAAGAGACTTAGCATATTCGGTCTTGACTTTCCGTTTTCTATAATAGAAAGCAGTTATAAAAGGGAAATAAAAGAAGGTGTTATATTACCGACAAATGAAGCAAAAAATAAGGTTAAAATGGAAATAGAGCATTTTGAAAAGAGCAAACTTACCGATTCTCAGGTATTAGAAAAACATATAACCTGGACAACTAATGAAGAAAAATGCTGTGCTAAGATTGATTATATTATAATTACAGATATTGCACAGCAGCAGTATATTGAAACCGAGAGTGATAAAATGTCATAAAAAATTAAAAAAATGTATAAAACTAATGACAAAACTAAAAAAATATGGTAAAATAAATTAAACACATTGTTATGTGAGGTAGAAGTGTAAATGTCGGAGCAAGTTATAAATGTCAAGCAGCTTGAGCATCTCTTAACGTTGTTTGGAAATTACGATAGTAACATTAAAATAATAGAAAAAGAATGCAATGTGTCCATTCTTTGCCGCGGCAGCGAAATAAAGGTGCGGGGTGATGAGGAAAATGTTTCCAAAGCCTCTAGAGTAATCAGGTGTCTTCTTGTATATGTTGAAAAGGGTGAGGCTTTAACTGACCAGAATATAGATTATGTTATTTCTCTTGTTGAAGAGGGAAATGATGAAAAGGTTATGGAACTGAGTGATAACTGCATATGTATTTCGTCAAAAGGTCGCCCGATTCGTTCAAAAACAATCGGTCAGCAGCAGTATGTTGATGCGATAGATAAAAACACCATTGTTTTCGGAGTAGGCCCTGCGGGAACAGGTAAAACATATCTTGCGGTTGCAATGGCTGTAAAGGCTTTTCGCGCAAATCAGGTAAACCGCATTATTTTAACGAGGCCTGCTGTTGAAGCAGGTGAAAGCCTCGGCTTTTTGCCGGGAGATCTTCAAAATAAGGTTGATCCGTATTTAAGACCGCTTTATGACGCGCTTTTTGATATGCTTGGATATGAGAATTTCCAGAAATATCAGGAACGCGGATGTATTGAGGTTGCGCCTCTTGCGTATATGCGAGGCAGAACACTTGATGATTCTTTTATAATTCTTGACGAGGCTCAGAACACAACTCCCGAGCAGATGAAAATGTTTTTGACCCGTCTTGGATTTAATTCTAAAATTGTTATAACCGGTGATATTACTCAGATTGACCTTCCGGGTAACAAGACTTCGGGACTTGTTTCGGTTATAAAAATCCTTAAAAATATAGAGGGAATAGAGCAAGTGCATTTTTCCCGTAAGGATGTTGTTCGTCATAGATTAGTGCAACAAATTATCAAGGCATATGAAAAAAGTCAGCAGGAGGAGGCTCGAAATGGACGCAATAAAAGTAACGATCGTAAACCATCAGAACGCAGTTAAAATTCCTACAGGTATAAGGCTGCTGATTCGCCGTTGCTGTCATGCTGTGCTTAGCAACGAAGGCTTTAAGGGAAGCGCAGAGGTAAGCGTTAATTTCGTTGATAATCAAGAAATTAAAAGCCTTAATTCAAAGTTTAGGAATAAGGATATAGAAACCGATGTGCTTTCATTTCCTCTTGGAGAAAACGGAGAGTGGGATGTAAATCCGCAAAATGACGCTTTTTTGCTTGGAGATATTGTTATTTCGATAGAAAAGGCGGTTGAACAAGCTGAGGTTTACGGTCATTCTCTGCAGAGAGAAATAGGCTTCCTGACAGTTCATTCAATGCTTCATCTTTTAGGCTACGATCACGAAAACGGGGGCATGGAGCTTGTGAGAATGCGTGAAAAAGAGGAGGAAGCACTCAGCAGTTTGGGGCTTTCCCGTGGTGCAAGCTATGTTATGGAAAATGAGGAATAATCTGCATCCTCACGATTTTTAAATTTTCGCATGGATGCCGTATGATATATACATACGGCATTTTTGTATGTTAAACGGAGAAATAAAATGTCAAAAACACATTCTTCTTTTGTAACAATTATTGGTCGCCCAAACGTTGGTAAATCAACTCTTTTGAATGCTTTGCTCGGAGAAAAAATAGCAATTACATCGGACAGGCCTCAGACTACAAGAACCAAAATTATGGGTGTACTTACACTTGACGACACACAGATAGTTTTTACTGATACCCCAGGTATGCTTGCGCCCAAGAATCGTCTTGGACATCATATGAAACGAGCTATTCTCGATGCTGTTTCAGAGGTTGATATGATAATTCTTGTGGTTGAAGCTTTTAAAGAGCCGAGCGACGTAGAGCTTTCGCTTATTGAATCAATAAAAAATCAGAAAAGTAAAGCTATTCTGGTTATAAATAAAACTGATTGTATAAAGGATAAACAAAGATTGGCTGCATTGATTTCAAGGTATGATAGCCTGTATTCATTTGAGGAAATTGTTCCTGCGTCAGCTCAGTGCGGAGATAATCTTAATATAATTCTTGATTCTATTGTTAAAAATGCACCCGAGATGCCGCATTTTTTCCCCGATGACACCCTTACAGACCAGCCTGAAAAAGTTATAGCGGCTGAGCTTATCAGAGAAAAAATTCTTAATTTATTGCGCGATGAGGTGCCTCACGGAGTGGCTGTATCCATTGATAAAATGCGCAAACGCGAGGATAAAGAGCTTCTTGATATCAACGCAACTATTTATTGCGAGCGAAAGAGTCATAAAGGCATTATTATCGGAAAATCCGGTGCTATGCTCAAAAAAATCGGAGTGCTTGCAAGAAAAGATATTGAAGAGTTTATGGGAATGCCTGTAAATCTTCAGTGCTGGGTTAAAATCAGCGAGGACTGGCGCAACAGAGAGTCACTTATACGCGAATTTGGACTTTCCGAAGAGTCTTAATATTTCCTTGGAAATGTAAATCTTTTCCCGTCATATAATATTAGTAAACGGTTACATTATTATCATAAAAGATGACTATGGAAGCGGGGGCTATGTTTATGAAAGCGGGAAATGTCTGGGAACTTTTTGAAAAAACAGGAAATATAGGCGTTTATATTTTATATAAAAAAATGTCTGGCGAGCAAACAGAAGATGTGGCGAGAGAGGAACAGGTCGTAAATGCAGATTCAAACAGAGGGAATTGTGATTAGAGAAAGCAATGTCGGTGAAAACGACAAGTATATCACAATATTAACAAAAGACCTTGGAACTGTTGAGGCATATGTTAAGGGTGCTCGGAAAAAAAGCAGCCACCTTGCAGCTTCAACGGGTATGTTTTGTTATTCTGCGTTTGAGCTTTTTCAGAATAAATCGAGATATTATGTTGATGAGGCGAATATCAATCAGCTCTTCTATGATATTCGTCTTGATTTATCAAGGTTTTCCATTGCATCATATTTTTGTCAGATTATTTATGAAATAAAGCCCGATAGTGATAATTGTAGTGATATTCTTCGCCTTATGTTAAATTCAATGCACCTGCTTGCAAATACTAAAAAGGACGAGAGGATTATTAAATCGGTATTTGAGCTCAGGTCTATGGCACTCAGCGGCTTGTGCCCTGATTTAGTAGCGTGTCGAGATTGCGGAAAATTTAATGATAAAATGCGCTTTTACATAACTGATGGAACGATTTTGTGTGATGAATGTGCGGGTGCAGAAACACACAACCAAGAGGAATTTGGATTTGCCTATATTACCCAGAGTGTACTTGCGGCAATGCGACATATTGCGTACAGCAGCGCTGAAAAGGTTTTCTCCTTTACACTTGACGATGAGAATTTAAAACTTCTTGGCGAGGTTTGCGAGAGTTATCTTGTTTGTCAGACTGAGCGCAGTTATCGTTCGCTTGAATTTTTAAAAACACTGAGGAAATAAATGAGGACATATTTATGGAACGAAACTTTCGTTTAAAGCACGAAACGTGTTTAGAACTTAATGCTATTCTTAAAGCTGTATCCGCAGAGGCGGGTTTTGAGGATAGCGCTCAGCGCATTCTTGATATTCGGCCTAATTATAATTATGATGATGCGGTTTCCGCGCTAAAACGAACCCAAGATGCTTATGATATTGCCGCAAAGTATGGCACACCGCGCCCTTCGGGAATAAAAAATGTGTCTAACGCACTAAAACGCGCAAAAAGCGGCGGAAATCTTTCGCTCTTGGAGCTTCTTCAGATTGGAGAGGTGCTTAGAAACATAAGAGGTCTTTCACAGTTCAGGGAACAGTTTTCTGGCGTTGAAACCACACTTGATGCATATTTTGATTCACTTTTCCCCAACAAATATTTTGAAGATAAAATATTCACCTGTATAACATCGGAAGATACAGTTTCCGATGCTGCGAGTACACTTCTTGCGGATATAAGAAGAAATATCCGACGAGAAAATCAGCGGATACGCGAAAAGCTTGATAAGCTTATTCGCAGTCAATTCCATCAAAAGTATCTGCAGGATGCTATTGTTACTCAAAGGGATGGAAGGTTTGTTATTCCTGTAAAGCAGGAATACAGAGGAGAAATAGAGGGACTTGTTCATGACACCTCATCAAGCGGCGCGACACTGTTTGTTGAGCCTGTTGCTGTTGTTGAAGCAAATAACAGAATAAGGATACTTGAGGCTAAAGAAAGAGACGAAATTCTGAGAATTATAGCTGAGCTTTCCTCTGAAGCGGCAACCTTTTCTGAGTCTATTGAAATATCCTATGAGGCAATGGTGCAGATAGATATGCGCTTTGCTATGGCAAATTATGCTTATCGCACAAAGTCGGTGGTGCCTAAATTAAACAACAAGGGAATAACAGACTTAAAGAAGGCTCGTCATCCGCTTATTGCACCCGAAAAGGTTGTTCCTGTTGATATAAGGCTTGGCAAGGAGTTTTCTGTGCTTGTTATTACGGGTCCCAATACGGGCGGTAAAACCGTTGCGCTCAAAACGCTTGGCCTTTTAACTCTTATGGCAATGTGTGGACTGATGATACCGGCTCAGGATGATAGCAGCGTATCTGTTTATGACAGCATTTTTGCTGATATCGGTGACGAGCAGAGCATAGAGCAGAGTCTGTCCACCTTCTCATCACACATGGTAAATATTGTTGACATTCTGAATAATGTAAACGCAAAAAGCCTTGTGCTGCTTGATGAGGTTGGCGCGGGAACTGACCCGGTTGAAGGTGCAGCACTTGCGGTTTCTATTCTTGAAAAGCTTAAGAAGAGCGGAGCCAAGATAGCGGCAACAACTCACTATGCTGAAATGAAAATGTATGCTCTTGAAAACGACGGGGTTGAAAATGCAAGCTGTGAATTTGATGTTGCAAGCTTAAAGCCTACCTATAGACTTATGATAGGCGTTCCCGGTAAATCTAATGCGTTTGCTATTTCGAAAAAACTCGGAATAAGTGATGAAATAATCGAAAATGCAAAAAAATTCATTTCAAATGAGGATACTCGTTTTGAAGACGTTATGGAAGCTCTTGAATTAAGAGGTAGAGAAACTGAAAAAGAAAGGACGCATTTACAGCAGCTTGTCCGTGAAAATGAAGAGTTGGGTGAGAAGCTTAAACGTCAAAATGACGAACTTGACTTGAAGGCTGAGCAGAAGATAGAAGAGGCTCGTCAGAAAGCCCAGCAGCTTGTTGAAGATGTAAGCAGAAAAGCCGAAATGCTGATTTCTGAGCTTGAAGAAATTAGAAAGAAAAAGGATAAAAAAGAATTTTCCAAGAATCTTTCCGATGCTAAAAGCCATCTTCGTGCCGATATCAAACGTCTTGAAGCAGAGGCTGACCCTGTTATACGTAAAAAGAATAAGGGTTACAAGCTTCCTCGAAATCTTATTGCAGGCGATATTGTTAGGGTTATAGATATAGATAAGGAAGGAATTATCATAAATCCACCCGATGCTCAGGGAAATGCACTTGTCAGAGTTGGAATTATGAAAATGCGAATTTCTGCGAAGAACCTTATGCTTTGTGATAAAAAATCCGAAAGTGCTAAAATGTCAGGGATAAAAACGGGCGGAGTTGAGAGCCGAGCAACTCGCAATGTTAGAACTGAGCTTGATATTCGCGGAGCGGATACCGTTGAGGGAATTATTGAGCTTGAAAGGTTTATTGATTCAGCTATAATGTCGGGGCTCGGCAGCATAACGGTTATTCACGGTAAAGGAACAGGTGCTCTCAGAATGGCTGTTTGGGATAGACTCAAGACACATAAAAATGTAAAGAGCTATCGCAACGGAGTCTTTGGAGAAGGAGAAATGGGAGTAACTGTTGTGGAGTTAAAATAATTTAATAAAAGGTATTGACAACGGAAAAGAAATCTGCTAGAATGTTTTAGAAAACAAAGCAGAACAGTCTTTTCCGTTCTCACCTTAGAGCGCTTTTAGCTACTTGGGTCAATACTGAAAAAGGTTTTACTAGCCTTGCCGTATTGCGTAAATGGAAGCTGCTTTTCGTTTGCGCTTTGTTTATTTTTA